>CAJMAW010000054.1 GCA_905211485.1 uncultured Lentisphaeria bacterium
TGATCGCCACCATCCGAAGCCGTGAGATATCGGCTTCTATTATTTTGCAGTCGCAGAGCCAGTTAAAGACCATCTACAAGGATGCGGCGGATACCATCGTCGGTAACTGTGACAGCACCTTGTTTTTGGGAGGCAAGGAGAAATCCACGCTCAAGGAAATTTCGGAGCTGCTGGGGAAAGAGACCATTGATCTCTATAACCAGTCCGAAAACCGGGGCAGCCAGGTTTCCCACGGCCTCAGTTATCAGAAATTAGGAAAGGAGTTGATGACCCAGGACGAATTGGCAGTGATGGACGGCGGCAAGTGTATCTTCATGCTGCGGGGCGTGCGCCCGTTCCTTTCGGACAAGTACGACCTCACCCGGCACCCGAATTACAGATACACGGCCGACGCCGACCCTAAAAATGTCTTTGACATGGAACGGTACATGAAGAAGCAGCGTGCCGTGGTAAAACCCACGGACACCTTCGATGTGTACGAGATTGACGCAACAACTTAACCCAAAATCAAAAACATTTTTTAGGAGGATTATTTTATGGAATTTTTCAACAGTGCAGTTGGTGTTTTGCAGACTCTCGTAGTGGCCCTGGGCGCAGGTCTTGGTATCTGGGGCGTTATCAACCTTCTGGAAGGTTACGGCCAGGACAACCCTGCTTCCAAAAGCCAGGGTATGAAACAGTTGATGGCCGGCGGCGGTGTCGCCCTCATCGGCATCACCCTTGTACCTCTGCTCTCCGGCCTGTTCGGTTGATCGTCCGGCGGTGATCGCTTATGGGCGGCATACTCGACAAACTCGATGAATGGCTCCGAGGGCTGCTCATCGAGGGGATCACGGGAAACCTGTCGGGCATGTTCGATACGGTCAATACCAAAGTAGGCGAGATCGCCGGTGAAGTGGGACAGACGCCGCTGGCATGGAACAGCGGCGTCTTTTCTATGATCCGAAACCTCTCTGAAACGGTGATCGTTCCAATCGCCGGGGTTATCCTGACATTCGTAATGTGTTATGAGCTGATCCAGCTTGTGACAGAGAAAAACAATCTGCACGATGTAGATACCTGGATGTTCTTCAAGTGGATTTTCAAGACCTTCTGTGCCGTTCTCATTGTGACGAACACATGGAATATCGTCATGGGTATCTTCGATGTGGGGCAAAGCGTTGTGAACAGCAGCGCAGGCGTCATCATCGGGAATACCTCCATTGATATCAGCAGCGTCATCACGGATATGGAGGCGCAGCTTGAAGCCCTGGGCACGGGAGAACTGTTCGGGCTGTGGTTCCAGTCCCTTTTCGTGGGGCTTACCATGAACGCCCTTTCCATCTGTATCATGCTTGTCATCTACGGCCGCATGATCGAGGTGTATTTGACAACTTCCGTTGGACCGATTCCGCTTGCCACTATGACAAACCGGGATTGGAGCCATACAGGACAGAACTACTTGAAATCCCTGTTTGCATTGGCGTTCCAGGCATTTCTAATCATGGTGTGCGTGGGAATCTACTCTGTTTTGGTACAGAGTATCGCCACGGACGGAAATATCTCAGGCGCGATATGGGCCTGCATGGGCTACACGGTCCTGCTGTGCTTCGCCCTGTTCAAGACCGGCAGCCTCTCTAAGAGCCTGTTCGGAGCGCATTAAGGAGGCTTGATAAATTGGCGTATGTAACCATTCCAAAGGATTTGACGAAAGTAAAATCCAAAGTGCTGTTTGGGCTTACCAAACGGCAGCTTATATGTTTCGGAGCGGCGGCACTCATCGGAGTACCGCTTTTCTTTTTGCTCAGACGCACGGCCAGCAACAGCGCCGCCGCGTTCTGCATGATTATCGTCATGCTCCCGTTCTTTCTGCTCGCCATGTATGAGCGGCACGGCCAACCCCTGGAGGTAGTAGCCGGACAGGTCATCCGCTGTATGTTCCTGCGGACGAAGGAGCGGCCTTACCAGACAAACAATTTCTACGCAGCCCTGGAGCGGCAGGCCCAGGCGGAAAAGGAGGTGAAAGCCATTGTTCAGAAAGCGAAAGCCAGAGCCGCAGGCACGGCAGGCGGCAAAACCCGCGGTAAAGCTGACCGCCGCAGAAAAGCGTGAGATCAGCCGTATCCTGGAAACTGCCAGAGGCGACGGCAAGGTACATTCCGCACAGGACACTTTACCGTTCCGCCAGATGTACCCGGACGGCCTGTGCAAGCTGGACGACCACACCTGGTCGAAGTGTATCGAGTTCGAGGATGTGAATTATCAGCTTGCAAAGCCTGACGACCAGACGGCGATCTTTGAAGCCCTCTGCGATATGTATAACGCCCATGACGCTTCTATCGGGATGCAGCTCTCCCTTGTGAGCCGCCGCATGAACCGGGAGGATTTTGTGAAGCGTATCGAGATCGCGGCGCAGGGAGATCACTTCGACCATATCCGTGAGCTTTACACGCAAATGCTCCGCAAGCAGCTTGAACGGGGCAACAACGGTCTTATCAAAACAAAGTACCTGACCCTCACCATCGAGGCACGGGACAGCAAAACCGCACGGGCACGATTTTCCCGGATCGTCATGGATGCCCTCAACCATTTCAAGGTCATGGGTGCTCTGGCAAAAGAGCTTGGCGGCAAGGAGTGGCTGGAAATGCTCCACGGCATCCTGCACCCGGACGGAGAACGGTTTGCCTTTGAATGGAGTTGGCTTGCCCCTTCCGGCCTGTCGGTCCAGGATTTTATCGCACCTTCTTCTTTCCGCTTCGGTGAAGCAAGGAAGTTCACGATGGCGGATAAATTCTGTGCCGTGTCCTTTCTGCAGATCAGCGCACCGGAAATGGATGACCGTATGCTCACCGAACTGCTGGATACGGACAGCGGGCTGCTTGTCAGCCTCCATATCCGCAGCATGGACCAGAACGAGGCGATCAAAACGGTCAAGCGGAAGATCACCGACATTGACAGTATGAAGATCGACGCGCAGAAAAAGGCGGTGCGGGAAGGTTTCGATATGGATATCATCCCCACTGACCTTGCCACCTACGCAGGCGAGGCAAAGAATATCCTCCGTGATCTGCAAAGCAGAAATGAGCGAATGTTCCTGATGACCTTCCTGGTGGTGAACTTTGCGGACAGCAAGCAAAAGCTGGAGAATGACCTTCTCCGTGCGGCAAGCGTGGCGCAGAAATATAACTGCTCCCTGGTGCGGCTGGACTTTCAGCAGGAGGACGGCTTCGTGTCGGCTCTGCCCCTGGGTGTCAACCGCATTAAGATACAGCGCGGACTTACCACTTCGGCGGTGGCGGTGTTCGTTCCCTTCACCACACAGGAGATTTTCCACGGCGGCGAAGCTCTCTACTACGGGCTCAATGCCACTTCCGGCAACATGATCCTTGCTGACCGCAAAAAGCTGAAAACGCCCAACGGCATGATCTTAGGTACGCCCGGCAGCGGCAAGAGCTTTTCCGCAAAGCGTTCCATCGTGGGTGTGTTCCTGAATACAAAGGACGATATCTTGATCTGCGACCCGGAGGCGGAATATTTTCCGCTGGTGAACCGTCTGGAAGGCCAGGTCATCAAAATCTCGCCTACCAGCACGCAGTATGTGAACCCTATGGATATCAACCTCAATTACAGCGAGGATGATAACCCGCTGGCGTTGAAATCTGACTTTATCTTGTCGTTCTGTGAACTGGCGGCAGGCGGCCGGAACGGTCTGGAGCCGGTGGAAAAGACGGTCATTGACCGTGCTGTGCGGATCGTGTACCGCCCCTATATCGCAGACCCCCGCCCGGAGAATATGCCGCTGCTGGAAGATTTGTATGACGAGATCAAACGGCAGCCGGAGCCGGAGGCACAGCGGATCGCGGCGGCACTGGAACTGTATGTGCATGGCAGTCTGAATGTTTTTAACCACCGTACCAATGTGGATATCAACAACCGCATTGTCTGCTTCGATATCAAGGAGCTGGGAAAGCAGCTCAAAAGCCTGGGTATGCTGGTGATCCAGGACCAGGTATGGAACCGTGTTTCCCAAAACCGGGATCAGGGCAAATCCACCTGGTACTTCGTGGACGAGTTCCACCTTCTGCTGCGGGGCGAGGTTGGTTCCTGGAGTGTAGAGATTTGGAAACGCTTTCGCAAATGGGGCGGTATCCCCACGGGGATCACGCAGAACATCAAGGACCTGCTTTCCTCCCCGGAGATCGAGAACATCTTTGAAAACAGCGATTTTGTGTACCTTCTGAACCAGGCCAGCGGAGACAGGAAAATCCTCTGCGAGCGCCTGAATATCTCCAACCAGCAGGCGGCGCATATCAGCAACGCAGGCCCCGGCGAGGGGCTGATCTTCTTCGGCAATGTGATCCTGCCTTTTGTGGATGACTTCCCGAAGGACAATGAACTTTACAGCATTATGACAACAAAACTTGGTGAAACCGGGAAAGGAGAAAACGAACATGAATGATCCCCGCTATTTGCATACAGAAGAAAAACAGGAGGAGAAGGATCCTCCCGGCCGCAGCAGAAGGGGAAAACACATGACGTCCTCTTTCTCTCTCTTGTCCAGTATACATTCTCATTTCAACCTCAGTCCAGGATTGTTGTTGCGCATCCGTTTTCAATCATGCCCGGAGCATCATCGAGCCCGGTCCGCATTTCACTTGCTGCATTCACCGCCTGTCATCTATACCAGGGCATTCTCTTGTGCAGTTCTTTCATATTTCACGTTTTCTCATTCAGCGTCGGGAAGGCATGAAATCCATGTGCTCCAGGCGCAGGGCGGCAATGGAAAGAAAGATTGCCGCTATGGAGAGAGAATACACCGTCAGCGCAAATGCAACAAGCCCGATCCCGTTGAAATTCGTGAAATAAAATAAATAATTCGGAAAGAAGTAATAAAAAAAGCCCACCGCCGATTCCGCTTCCGCAGCGAAATTCGCCGGCAGCATCGCCACCACTATCGGATAACATGCGAAAAACAGGGAAAAAACCAGATAAATCACCGCAAGAATCAAAGCCGCGAGATCCCCCATGAAGCAGGAAAACGCAATAATGATCGCCACAAACGGAAAAAATGCCAGAAGCAGCTGGAACTGACGGAACATCAGACCGGGTGAATACCATTGCCCGGTCCCGAAATAATGTGCCAGATAGATCACAATCTCGGAAAGAGTGAAGAATATAACGCACATGATAATCACACCGAAATACTTCCCGAGAAGATAGCGCCATCTCTGCAGCGGCTTGGAAAGAAGGAGAAAAATCAGACCGCTGGAAATATCCCGCGGGATTTCAGCCGCGCCTGAGAAAGAGGCCAGGATCACACTGATTGCAAACGCGAAACAACTGCCCGTCAGAATTCCATAGCCCCCCTGCTCCGAAACCAGCTGCGCCAGAATGGAATCCGAGGACACCTGGGCAGATACCGGATCCAGATCAGACACCATGCAGGAAAGAAGAAGCACGATCAGAAGCATGAGAAAAAACGCAGGTTCCTTCATTTTTCGAAGTGTCAGTTCCGTAATGGCCAGCATGTGAATCATCCGCCTTCTGTTTTTTTGGGAGATCTCCCGGGAAAAGGAGTTTCTCCATTTTTTTAGGAGGGGAAGAAGCCTCTTCCCCATCTGTTCCGATTGTTTTTCCCTGCTGAACGTATTTTCCTTTTTACAACCTGAGAAGTGTTTTCTCCGGAGTTGCATCCGGGGACTTTTTTTCCCCGTCCAAAGGCTTATTTCTTTTACCTGAGAGCCTCCGGCTCCAGAGCCGCATTCAGGAAATCCTGAAGCGACTGCTGATAGAAGACTTCATCCGCAATCTTCCTGACCCGGTCCGCATCGTCAAAACGGTTCAGATGGCGCAGCCCCTTTTCCAGTTCCTCATACAGGATCACGTAATCGCGGAATTCAGCTTCCTTCTCCGAAAGCGGCATGAGGAAGGCCACTTTTTCCTCGTCTGAAGGCGAAGGCTTGCGGGAGGAGAATTGATTGTAAGCGGAAATCCAGGCGTTGAATTTTTCCATTCCGCCTATTTTGCCCGTGTATTCATGGAAACGGGAAAGAGAGACCCGGTCGGACTCATTCCCGTTGAACATGAAATAGACATACGCGCGGTACGCGCCGGGCTCATCCGGATAGTTCTTCAGAATCTCCCCGTAGACGGCGACGCGTTCGGCGGAATCGCGCGTAAGTTCCGCAATGGAGGTCATCAATCCAAGCCGTTCCGACACTGTACTGGAGGCGGCAAGACGGTTTTTCAGATTCGTCATCAGAATTCTGTGATTGATCTTGTCCTGCGTGCCGGAAGGCAGACGGGCAATCATGGATTCGAGCGTCACAGTATTCGGACGGATCTTTGAAACCACCCCCTGCCGGAGAAGAAATTCAGAGGCGAAATAAGCGAAAAACACTCCCGCAGTCAAACAGTAAATCCATGTTTTCCCGTATTTCGCCATTTCCCCTTTCCTCCGCCTTCTGCCGAATAGACTTCCTCACTCGGATTTTCCACGCTCCTCATCGACCTTCCATCCGCAGGCGGAACAGAATTTGGCTCCGGGCACAAGGACCGAACCGCATTTGACGCAGACACCCCAGACGCGTTTCAGCTCCGCTCCGCAATGCGTACAGAATTTCTGCCCGGCGGAAGAAGGATGAAGACAGGATTCGCAAAGATTGTGATCTGCAAAAACCTCCTTCTTGATTTTGGCAATGAGAGCAATTGTTTCAGGCGAAACTTCAATGCGCTCCCCGTTGAGATCGGTGGGATTTTTCGCTTCCTGAATCGCGGAAAGCAAACGCTCGCGGACATCCGGAATCAGCGGGGAATAATAAGGCTCCACTGTGGTCAGAGTCTGCTGAAGGGGCTGTTCGGTCACGCTGGGAAGACCGGAGGCTCTCTTCCATTCCCCGTACAGAATGGCGAGTTTGGCATAAAATTCCCGGTCGGGAGCATTGCCTTTGGCCTCATCCTTCACCCGGGCGCGGATGTAATTGCTTACGATATGGGGTTTCGGCGTGCCGTTGCAGCGCTCCAGGGCCATCCGGAAGTAATGGGCGGCCTTCTTGAAATCGGGCTGCATCAGGATCTTGTCCGGATTTTCAATGTCGTACACCGGACGGGAATAGACAAATCCCGTATAAAAGGGAATATCCGGATTGTTTTTCAGATATTCGATTTCACAGGCCTGATTCAGAAATTCCAGGGTCTTCTGGGGATTCGCGTTCAGAATAAAGGGAACGGCATCCTGATAAAGACGATCGAAATTCGGATCAAGACTCACCAGCTTCTCCAGCATTTTCGACACTTCGTCCACATTCGTGGAATCCACCGCCGGAAGATTGCCCAGATAATTGATGAGACGCATCCATTCCACGTCTGAATAAAACTTGTGAAGCCCCGCCACAGGCGCCTTCGTCAGCAGATCCCGGTCCGCGGAAATCTCCGACTGCATTCCCGTCAGACGCAGCGCCAGCAGAGAAGCCGCAGCCAGTGCCGCCAGCATCACGACAATTTGAATCAGCAAATCTTTTTTCATGATGAAACACTCTCTCCTTCCCTGCTCTTATCGAATATCCCTGAAGCGGAAGATAATGCTCGCAAGCATCAGCGCGAATACCGCATAAGCGATTCCCCACAGCGTTGCCAGCCCCACATAGCTCCAGGGCACCGCAATCTCATACACCGCATGACTCTTGAAATTGAAAAGATCCAGATTCATCAGCACTCCCCCGTTCAGCACCGGAATGCTGATGTTGTATGTTGAAAACGAAAGCCAAATCGCTATCAGCGTGACCACCGGCGCCAGCATTTCCGGCAGAATCACAGAAAACAGCACCGCCACGGCCGCCATCGGGACTATGCTCAGAATCAGCAAAAGCTGTGCTATGACGAAAGAAAGAGTAATCTCTTCGTTGAAGGCAAAATGATAAATTCCGAAAGCGCCCAGCGCAATCAGAATGCAGATGACAAAACCCGTCACACAGACTCCGATCATTTTCCCAAAAATATACTGGGTCCGCCCCAGAGACTTCGTCAGCAGCGTGGATGCCACGCCGTCCTTCAGCTCTCGCGGGATCTCAAAGGTGATCGAAATCACCGCCAGCACCGCGGCAATCTGATTCAGAAGAAGCGACGCATCCACCATCAGCGTCCTTTCCCTGTTCAGACTGATCACATCATAATTCCATGTACTCGCAATCAGCAGCCACACACACAGAATCAGGAAATACACCACCTTCATCCGGAGCACGGCCCGCCACGTACTGCCCGCAATCGCCATTACTTCATTCATAGCACACTCTCTTCTCCCTTCGGGTTCGTTCAGTGAGTTTGTTTTCCAAAAATCCCAACTTTATATTTATAATATTGATCCGCAATATCCGCCAGTTCCCGAAACAGACGCTTTTTCTTCCTCCCGGCGGAGAATGGACAACATCCTCGGCAGGGGAAAGATAAGAAGCGCGCTGCGCAACTTGTCCGGAGAAATACGATCCTTCTTAATCCTCTTTCCGCTGTTCCGCATCATTTTGTTCAATGGTATGAAAGAAAAAGTTCTCCAGGGATTCCGCGGCGGCGGAACGAATGATTTTCCCGGGGAAACGCTCGGAAAGGCGTTTGATTTTCTCCTCCGTCTCCCAGGAGATCTTCCGGAAGGAGAGTTTCCAGTCTCCGGATGAATCTTTCACACTTTCCGAAGCATCGGACATCAGTTCCTTGACAGCGTCGTCGCAGGAATGAATCTCCAGAACCGTTCCGGATTCCGGCAGAAGGTCCTTCAGGCTCCCGGAACAGAGCAAACGGCCTTTGTTCAGAATGGCGATATGATCGCAGATTTCCTGCACGTCGGAAAGAATGTGGCTGCTGAAAAACACCGTCGCATTCCGGCTGCTCTGGGAAGAGATGATCTCCTTGAGTTCCTGTCGCCCATAGGGATCCAGTCCCAGCAGGGGTTCATCGAGAATCAGCAGTTCCGGGTAGTTGAGGATGGCCTGCGCAATCCCGATGCGCTGGAGCATGCCGCGGGAGAAGGAGCCGAGCTTCGACTTCACATGTTTCGTCATTTTCACGATTTCGAGCGCTTCCTGAATCCGGTCGCGGCGCAAAGAGGAGGGAATTTTCAGAAGTTTCGCGCAGATGGAGAGAAATTCCATGGCACTCAGCTGCGGACTGAAGGATGGAGTGTCCGGAAGAAAACCGATGCGGCTTTTTACTTCCACATCGTCTGCCGGACGCCCCAACACCATCGCGCTGCCGGCCGTCGGCTTGATAAGATCCATCAGGAGTTTGATTGTCGTTGTTTTCCCAGCTCCGTTCGGCCCCAGAAAACCGAATACGGCACCCCGGGGGATGTCGATGCTCAGTTCCGACAAGGCCGCGTTCCGGCTCCGGAACAGAAACATCCCGTATTTTTTTGTCAGTCCCCTGGTGGAAATCACAAAGTCGTCATTCATGCAGGATCCATTCCTTTCCGCCAGCTTCCGCGGCCATCCCCAAAAAACCTTTTAAAGCTTCACTGGTAGTATTATACAGCGTTTTTTCTCCCTGCAAGTGCAAGTGAGTCAGCCGTAGAGTTTCTCCGTCAGGGAAACGAGATCCGCCATTTCGCCCGTCGTCCCGACCGTGATCCGGACATAGCGCCCCGTCACCGGGCCGGGGAAATAACGGACCAGAACATCATGCTCCCGGAGAGACCGGAAATATTTTTCCCCGTCTCCATCGGGAGGCGAGGCAAAGACGAAATTCGTTTCCGTATCCGTCATGGTGAACCCCAGTTCCCAGAGCCCGAGGCTGAGCATTTCCCGCGCCAGCTTCACTTTCGCCACACAATCCTGGAAATAGGCGCGGTCCCAGAGCGAGGCCAGGGCCAGTTTCTGCGTCAGCATGGACACATTGTAGGAATCCTTCACCTTCATCATTCCTTCAATGATTTTTTCATGAGCGACGGCGTATCCGAAACGCAGCCCGGCCAGGGAACGGCTCTTGGAAAAGGTCCGGCTCAGGATCAGGTTGGGATACTCTTTCAGCAGATCCGCGCAGTTGTCCCTTGCGAAGTCCGCATACGCCTCGTCGATCAGGACGATTCCATGGAATTCCTCACAGATCCGCGCAATCCTTTCTTTCGGAAAACTGTTCCCCGTGGGGGCGTTCGGGCGCGCTATCATCAGAAGGAACGCTCCTTCCGCCTGTTTCTCCAGATTCTCCGGCAAAGAAAAATCATCGTTGAGCGGGATCCGGATACAGGGCGCGCCCTGGATTTCCGCAAGAGAGGGATACAGCGAATAGGAGGGATCCAGACACGCCATGGGACGCCCGGGCCCGCAGAAACAGCGCATTGCAATGTTCAGGATGTCATCCGACCCGTTTCCAGCAATCACGTTTTCATATGTCATCCCGAATGCGGCCCCGATTTCCGCGCGCAGTTCGGTTGCCAGCGGATCCGGATACAGACGCAGCCTTCCGTAATCAAATTCCTGGAGCGTGCGGAGCACTCCCGGCGAAGGAGGATACGGATTCTCATTCGTGTTCAGTTTGACGATGTTCCGGGCTTTCGGCTGTTCGCCTGGCACATAACCGCTCATCGCTTCGATTTCAGGTCTGAAAAAAGAGACATATTCCTTCATTTTCATTTTGCCCGTTCCCTTCTGATGGAGGCGCTTCGTCCATGTGCGTCCAGCCCCTCCATTGCCGCAAATTGTTCGATGCTGTCCACTTCCGCCATGAGGGCATTCCTGGTATACTGGATCAGGCTGCTCCGGCGCATGAAATCGGCGCCTGTGATTCCGTGGAAGAACTTCGCTGTCCCCGCGGTGGGGAGCACATGGCTCGGGCCGGCGGTGAAGTCGCCGCAGGGTTCCGGGGTCCACGGGCCCAGGAAGATGGCTCCCGCGGCCTTGACCTTTCCCGCCACGGATCCCGGATTCGCACAATGGATTTCCAGATGTTCCGGCGCATAATTTCCGGCGATTTCCGCCGCATCGTCCATTCCTGCGGCTTCTATCAGGAAGACTCCGCTGGAGAGAACTTTGCTCACGGGGCCCTGACGGCTCAGCAGTCTGGACTGCTTCTCCAGCTCCTTCCGCACTTTCTCAAGCATTCCCGCGCAGTCGGAGACCAGAACCGCCTGTTCCAGTCCGCTTCCGTGCTCCGCCTGCGACAGCATGTCCGCCGCGATCAGAGCCGGATCCGCCTGTCCGTCCGCAATGACCATGATTTCGGAAGGACCCGCCACCATGTCCACCGCCACTGTCCCGAACACCAGTTTCTTGGCCGCGGCCACATAGGCGTTCCCGGGGCCGACAATCTTTTCCACACGCGGAATGCTTTCCGTCCCATAGGCAAGCGCGGCTATGGCATAGGCGCCGCCGATCCTGTAAATTTCCGTCGCGCCGGCGGCATGGAGGGCATATAATGTCGCAGGATTGACCATCCCGTTTTTCATCGGGGGAGTGGCCGCCACGATTTCCCGTACGCCAGCCGCCCGGGCAATCGCCACGGTATGGAGCGCAGTTGACACAAGCGGCGCCGTTCCTCCGGGGATATAGCAGCCCACACGCTGCATGGGGGTGAAGCGCTCTCCCTGCATCACTCCGGGCCGCGGTCGAAATATCCAGTTCTTCGGCACGGTCCGTTTCGCAAAAGTCCGGATATTCGACAACGCCTGACGCAGCGCCTTCTTCATCGCCGGAGACACCGCTCCGGACGCAGAGCGGATTTCCTCTTCCGAAACCCGGAAACGTTCCGGAGTCAAATCCACCCCGTCAAACTTTTTCAGGAAGAAACGCACTGCGGAATCCCCCTTCAGGCGTACGCTCTCCACAATTTCCGATACGGATTTCTCAATTTCCGGGGGGCAGACAGGCCGGTTGTAAAGCGCCTTCAGCGCATTTTCATAATTCTTGTCTTTTCTCCGAATCAGTTTCATTTTCCGTTCCTTATTCTGGCACAGCATCCCCGGGATGCTTCTTTCTCCTTGAGATTAACAGAATATTATTATAATACGGGATCTGTGATTTTCCAGTCCTGTATGAGCCAAAGTCGTGGAAAGGCGATGGAAGGGCGGAGTGAAGTAGGGAGGGGGGAAAAAACGATCGTTCCGTTTTTTTCTTCCCCTGCCGTCAAAAAGACAGCTGCGGAAGAAACGGGGAAGCAACGCGCATTTTCCCAAAGGGACTTCCGCCCCCCGCCGTTCAGCTCCGGTCAGCTCCGGTCAATTCCGATCAGGCTTTGCGGGGTCCTCTTTCCGCGGGGAACGGGAAGTTTGCGGAGTTCGCCCAGAAGCTCCTCCATCAGTTCCTCCGGAGCCGACGCGCCGGAGGCAATCCCCAGACATTCCACTCCGGAAAGGAACGCGGGATCCAGCGCGGAAGCACAGGGGATCAGGACGGAACGCTTCCCGGCGGCGGAGACCAGTTCGGCAAGACGGCGGGAGTTGGAACTCTTCTCAGAACCGATGACGATGACGGCGTCGCAAAGCGAGGCCAGATGCCGGACCGCCTTCTGACGCTCCTCCGTCGCATGACAGACATTCGCCCCCGCCAGCAGATCCGGTATTTTCTCCTTCAGAATCGCCGTCATATCCGCGATTTCGCCTGCATTGAGCGTAGTCTGGGAGAGACTCGCATAGCGTTTCCCCGGGTCGGGACGGAACGCACGGGCCTCCTCCGGAGTTTCGATCAGATGCGCCTCTCCTTTGATCCGTCCCAGGATGCCCTCCACCTCCCTGTGGGCCCGTTTCCCGAAAAGCAGGATCACAAACCCCGATTCGGAAAGAGCCGCGGCACGCCGGTGGACCGCTTTCACCAGGGGACAGGTGGCATCAATCACAGTGAGCGCAGAACGTCTTGCACGGGCTTCGACTTCGGCGGAAACGCCATGGGCGCTGAGGATCAGCGTCCCTCCCGGAGGCGTGTCCTCCGGTTTTTCGATGATCCGAACTCCTTTTGATTTCAATCCGTTTACCACATGTTCGTTATGAACAATCTCATGCAGGATGCAGACGGGAGGAGCCGCCTGCCCTCCGGCAAGAAGGACTTGATCGACCATTTCAAGCGCTCTGCGGACTCCGCTGCAGAAGCCGCGGGGTTCTGCAAGAAGAATCTTTTTCATTCCTTTTTCCGCTCCCATCCTTCCCGCTGTTTCCCGCGCTTCTTCATAAGAGGAAGCGCCCTGCCCGTGTTTTCCCCGGAAGAAGCAGTGTTGTTTCCCGCGTTCTTCATCTCCTTCTCCTCCGCCCTTCCGTTCCATTCTCCGGAGAAGTTTTCAAAGCGGGCGCGGAAGGCGCGGTGGAAATCCTTGTCGGCATACCGGTCCTTTGCTCCGCGGAGGAGCTCTTCCTTCCGGTAATGGGATTCGACTCCATGGATGAGGACGATGCGTCTTTCCTCCTCCAGGGAAAAGATCACTCTCCAGGTTCTGCATCCGAGCGAATACCAGTCCGGCGGCGCCGTGGCGTCTTCCTCCGCCAGAGGCGCCACCCGTTTCCGGCTTCGGTCGAGGGGGCGGTATTTCATCTGGACATCGCAGAAATTGAAAAGATCCAGCCCCGCATGATCGCGCAGCCATTCGGCCCGTTCGCGCGCAGCCGGATCAAAGACGATTTTCCAGACAGGCTCCTGAGCAATGAGATCCCGCCATCCGGCGGCGGATCCGGGGAAGGAATCGGCTTCGGGAATATAGGGTTTGATGTCGAGGACGGGCGTGGCGTCCAGAATGTCCGAATTGCGGATGAGCAGCCCGTTTTTCTCCACGGAAAGAAGTTCCACGCAGCTGATGCCGACGGGATTCGGACGATGGGGGGAACGAGTCGCGAACACGCCGTAACGTCCTCCGTCCGGAGCCAGCGGAGGACGCACCTTCGGGCGCCATGTCCCGTTCAGATGGAAACAGAAAATCACCCAGATCCGGTCGAACCCCTTCAGGTCCTCCGCCGCGACGTCGTAGTGATGCCCGGGGACGAATTCGATGAAGGCAGGCATCCCTGTGGAAAAGGATGCCTGCCTGGGCGCTTCAAAGCGATAGCGCGCCTTCGTCCGCAGATACCCGATGGGGGTGAAGCGGAACTCCGGCTCAGGGGATGCGTCGGAGGCCATAGGCTCAGGATTCGCAGAGGTTCTTCGTCAGATAGTCGAAACTCATCTTCAGGGACTTGAACGGATCAAAGCGGCAGACGTCCTGTTCAATGATGAACCACTTGCACCCGGACTTCTCCGCCGCGGGAATGATTTTCGACCAGTTCAGATTCCCGTATCCGATTTCCATCATGGAAACCGCGCCCTTCCAGATTCCGTAATCCTTCAGATGCAGCAGGGGAAGGCGTTTGTGGAGTTTTCTGCACCATTCCACGCAGTCGCCTCCGCCGAACTGGACCCAGTAGGTATCGATTTCGCCCATGAATTTTTTCGGATCGGTGTTTTCGTAAATGATGTCCAGTCCGAGTTTTCCGTCCTTGAACTTCACGAATTCCGCCGCGTGGTTGTGGTAGCAGAAGACGATTCCGGCCGAAGCAAAGACCTCAGCTGCCCGGTTCAGTCGCCGGGCCAGTTTTCTGTAGTCCGCCGCGGTGGCGGGAGCAGTGTGCGGCCACGGATATGCCGTATAGCGGCAGTTCAGAATCTGAAGACGTTCCACCACTTTTTCCGGAGTGTCGAGCACTTCATCGCCGCCGTCATGCGACGCACAGACAGTCAGGTCCTCCCCATCCAGAATCTTTGCCAGTTCCCGATAGTCAATGGGCCCAAGTCCGGAAATCTGGACCGCGCGGTACCCGATTTTCCGGATCTTCTTCAGGGTTGCGGCCACATCCGACGGGGTTTTCGTGAATTCTCTGACGGTGTAAAGCTGTGCGGCAATCTGCTCTTTCTTCATTTCTGCGCATCCTTCTGGCTATTGACTGTTGCTGACATTTTTCGGCTCCGGCCGGAAATTCTTCCGAAGTCTCTGAGAATTCCCGTCTCCGGCAGGCGGACAAGCTTTCCGCCGTACTTTCTTCCATGCGTTCTTTCAACGCGTCCTTAACAATACGTCTGTTTAATGTACGTTTTTCCCGGCGTATTGCAAACCGTTTTCTCCGTTATTTTTCAGGAAACGGACTTGCTCCGGATGCACGGTCATGGCATATTATCCCAGCCCGGAGCGGAGGGCGGCGGAGGGGGGGAGCAGGAATCCTTCTCCGTCTCCGCAGCATTCCCGGCCCCGTCCGCAAGAAAGGGAGGGGACAGAAACCGGAAAAGAAAAAGACGGACGGAGAGGGGAGGAAATCCTCTCCGCCTTTGGATGGATTCCAATTCAGATTCATATTTATCCCAAGGACCAAGGAGCGAAGAGACATCATGAAGGACCTCATCATCATCGGAGGCGGCGCCGCCGGACTCACCGCGGCGATCTATGCGGCCAGAGCGGGACTTGCGCCCCTGCAAATCACAGGCGCCCTCCCCGGCGGACTCCTCACGCAGACCACCGACGTGGAAAACTATCCCGGTTTCCCGGATGCGGTCAACGGATACGAACTCATGTTCCGTTTCCAGAATCAGGCGGCGAAATTCGGCACGGAAACACTCAACGGGATCGTCGAATCCGCCGTGCTGAAGGATGGAGGACCGCACGAAATCAAACTCACGGACGGGCAGACTCTGCTCTGCAGGGCGCTGATCATCGCCACAGGAGCATCTCCGCGATGGCTCGGGCTGGAGTCGGAACAGAAATTCCTGACCAAAGGAGTCTCCGCGTGTGCAACGTGTGACGGGGCCTTCTTCCGCGGCGTTCCCGTCGTTGTCGTCGGCGGCGGAGACACCGCCATGGAGGAAGCCAACTTCCTGACCCGTTTTGCCTCCAAAGTCCATATCGTCCACCGCCGCGACCAGTTCCGCGCATCGAAAATCATGGCCGAACGCACCCTTGCCAATCCGAAGATCGAAGTACACTGGAATTCCACGGTCGAGGAAATCCTCGGAAAAGACGAGGTTGATGCCGTGAGAATCCGGAATGTCCTGACGGGCGCCGAAAGTCTCATCGAATGCAAGGGCTATTTCGCCGCTCTCGGACATGCTCCAAGCACCGCGCCTTTCCGCGGGCAGATCGAACTCGACGACGCAGGATTCATCGTCCTGAAGCCGCGCAGTTCCGAGACCAGTGTCGACGGCGTCTTTGCGGCTGGCGACTGTGCCGATCCCGTCTATCGTCAGGCGATCACCGCCTCCGGCATGGGCTGCCGCGCCGCCATCGATGCCGCCAGATGGCTTGAAGCCAGAGCCTGATCCGTCGGAATTCTCCCATTCATCCAGACTCGCGCAGGCGCAGCCGTGTATGTATGATGAAAAGCCGTTATGATGTCATTGTCTGCGGGAGCGGTCCTGCTGGTCTTTCCGCCGCAGTCGCCGCTTCCGCACGGGACAGGGGGGAAGAAGGAAGAAGAACAGCCGTTCTTCTGGCGGAACGTCTCGGCCGTTTCGGAGGAAAACTCCCCGCCAGCGGCGGAGGACGCTGCAACTTTTCCAATCTCCTCTCCCCCGTTCCTTTCATGGAGGCTTTCGGGAGAAACGGTCGCTTCATGACCGAGTCGCTCAGAACGGCTCCTAGGGAATGGCTCTGCGATTTCCTGAAAGAAAGAGGCGTCGTCCCGGAAGCGGCAGACGGATTCCATTATTTCCCCCGCGGCGGAAGGGCAACAGACATCCTGGACGTTTTTCTAAGAACGGCAGTAGAAAACGGCACGGAATGCCGTCTGAACGACGAAGCGGAAGAACTGATTCTGGAAAACGGAAGCATTTCAGCCGTCCGTTTCCGTTCCGGAGAGACGCTTTCCTGCCGGAGCGTCGTCCTTGCCTGCGGCGGCACCGCCATGCCTGCTCTCGGGGGAACGGATTCGGGGCTGAAACTGGCGAAGAGCATCGGACATGAAATTGTTGCGCCCCTGCCCGCCATGGCGCCGATCTGCCTGCGGGAAGACTGGGTGAAACGTCTCAGCGGGATTTCTCTTCCGGATGTCCGACTTTCCTTCTCCTCCGGGAGGCTGCATTCCGCCGCAAGGGGCGAACTGCTTTTCACTCATGAGGGCTTCTCCGGACCGGCGGCAATCAATCTTTCCGCCGAAGCGGCAGAGGCGTTCCGGAAAAAAGGCGCACTCGCGCTCCACCTCAGCTTCCACGCCGGCCGAACCCCGGAAGAATGGGCGGCGGAACTGGAAAAAAGGAAAATTCAGGAGCCCGCAAAACAGATCAAAAACGTTCTCTCCGGTTTTCTTCCCCGTTCGCTTGCGGAGGCCGTCACTGCGGAAACGGATCTCTCAGGGAGGATCATGCGCGATCTCCCGCCCCGTGAACTGGAACGGCTGATCCGCTTCCTCTGCTCCGCGGAATTCCATGTCGAAAGAAACGCGCCCATGGAAAAGGCCATGGCGATGAAGGGCGGGGTGTCTCTCCGGGAAGTCGATCCGAAACGTCTGGAAAGCCGTCTGGTCAAGGGGGTCTTCTTTGCCGGGGAACTGCTTGATCTCACTGGACCGTGCGGAGGATACAATATCCAGTTCGCCTTCTCTTCCGGGCGTCTCTCCGGAATTTGTGCGGCGGGAAACGCCGCCGGGTCTTCCGGCAGCTGAGTTCCCGCTGAGGGAAGGCCTTTTTCCCCTCTCCCCGGTCATCCGGGAGGACAAAGGGCGGGGCGCTCTTCCGTCTTCCTGTTTCCGTCCCCGGGAGGGGGAAAAAAGGAAGATTCCCGGGAATAAAAGGGTGGAGGGGGCTCCCCTCCTACGGGGAAATCCCTCTCCGCGCCTCTTCCTGACTCAGCAGGATCAGGAGCGTCTTCTGCATTTCCTCATCCGGATAACGCTTCAGGAGTTCCGCGGCGGCTTCAAACTTCCTCATGTTCAGGAAGGAGAAGAAGAGGAAATTCCGTGCGGAGGAGACTCCGTAAAGATCTTCCATCTGCCAGCGGACGAGAGCGCTGTCCGGCGCCCGTTCAAATTCCCGGCAGAAGAAGTTGTTCCAGACCGAATTGCGGAATTTCAGGAACTTGTCTCCGGTAATATACGGTTCCCAGGCGATGCACCACGGCTCATACGCTCCCAGCGCCGAAGTGAAAAGCCCCCATCCCACGCAAAGGACAAAACAGACGCAGCGGAAGGATTTCGTCCATCCCCCCAGATCCAGCGCCGCATAATAAAACAGCAGAGGAATCAGCGGGATGAAATACCGGAACCCGAAACTCCATCCCCCGTATTCCATCGTGACAAGCCAGTACAGGATCATCACCGCCCCCGCAGAACACAGCATCATGCAACGCAGAGGATCCGTCCTGAAAAATCCCTTTTTCAAAATCCCGGGTAACACAAACAGCAACGCCGGCATGTAAAAGAAAATGCCTTTGAAGCCGAATGTGGAATGGAAAATATATGTCGGGACCGCCGCGGCCCGCAGCAGAACCTTGTGCGTATGTGTCCAGTAGAGCGGGAACGGAGATCCGTACGCAAGGACGTTGATCCCGAGACAAAGAAAAATCACTCCCCACGCTCCCGCCGCATAACAGAGCGCCTCCGTCATTCTCTCCCATGCCGGACGCTCCTTCCTCCGGCGGAACAGAATCCAGAAAAAGGAACTGATCCCGAACACTCCCCCGAAAATATAATCCTGATTCAGCAGCAGTCCGCAGAGCACCCCCGCTCCGAGAGCCAGCATCCGGGTCAGGCCTTTTTCCTCTCCCCGGCTGAAAAGCAGCAGAAGCAGAAAAAGAGTCAGGGCGGCGGGCGTGTGATTGTTGATCGTCACGGAATAACTGAAAATCATGGTGGAAAAAATCACCGCAAGAGAAGAAAACACGCGGTATCCTTCCCCGGAAGAAGGCAGGCGCCGGCTCAGCAGACGGTAAAAAAATACGTATAAGAGAAAATTCAGCGAATAAAAAGAGACAAAGTGAATCAGGAACAAAGTCAGGTGATAGTGTTCTGGAAATCCGATCCCCGTCAAATGACGCAGCAGGAAGTAAAAACACGCAGCCCAGAGCTGAATCAACAGGGGTTTATCGCTGTATGCGTGTCCCTCCAGAAGCACTTTATCCACCGCGCCGAAACGCGACCGATCAATGGCAAAGGTCCCGTAATCGACCAGGGATTCCACGGTTGCCATCCGCGAGGATTCAATCCCTGACAGCGTCACTTCATCCTTCACATACACCAGTCCGAAGAGCAGAATCAGCACCAGTCCGGAGGCAAAGAGGTGTTTCCTGAAGAAGTTCATGATTTTCATTGTCACGGACACGCTTTCTCCTCTTTTCCCACTTTCTTTATCTGTCTTTCTCCGGACTTCTCCCCCCTGTATCCCTCTCCCGAATCCCTCTTTCTTCAGAGTGGTGTTTTTCCGGGCCTCCGCTTTCAGAGTGGTGTTTCCTGGCGTTTTTCTCCGGCTCCGCCCTGCCCTTCCTTCCATTTTCGCGGAATGGGGGAGCGTGAAGGAGTGAAAAAACGCGGATATCAGTTTTTTTAAACCATAAACGAGGACATGGAAATGTCAAGGGGAAAACAGGGGGATTCCCCCGGAGCAAATCATTCTTTTCTCCCCAGCGAAGGAGCCGGAAAGAGGAAAAAAGGGAGGGGGGACTGGAAAGAAGGAAGCCCCCCTGACGAGAGGAAGAGCTTCCAGAAGGAAGTCAGCTCAGCGCAGAGAGACTGCGGCGGCGCGTCCGGAAACGCCGGAACGCTCCGCTGCGTCAAGCATCGCCATCACTTCAAGGGAGTCGAGCGGATCGACCGGCTGAACGCCGTCGCGGATGAAGCGGACAATCTGCCGCAGCAGCATGGCATAGAAGGGGATCCTTCCGCTCACATTGGCAAGAGCCAGCTCTCTATCCCCGTCCCGGATCAGGGCGCCGTACTGAGACGAACCGCGCCGGAGTTCAACTGCGGCACTCCGCCCGTCCGCGTAGGA
>CAJMAW010000055.1 GCA_905211485.1 uncultured Lentisphaeria bacterium
AAGATCTTCCGCTGACTCTCCAGCCTCCCCGGGTTCTGCGGGATGAAGGAAAGGCGCATCCCGTATCTCTTGAACATCCCTGGGGGACTTATTTTCTGAGCTGCGGGATAGCGGGGACAAGGCGCGGCCGGATCTGGTCGCTCTGGTCCGGGAACGAGGACGGCCCGTACGGCTGCCCGATGCTTGCCAGGAGCGACGACGAGGGCAAAACCTGGTCTCCGCCGCAGCTGCTTCTGGCAGCGCGCCGACATCCCGGAGGGTTTCCGCTTTCCAATAAGAACGGGGCGCTCTGGTGTGATCCGGAGGGAGGGCTGTGGCTTTTTTTCTCTCAGTCGCTCGGATATTTTGACGGGCGCTCCGGAGTCTGGGCCGTCCGCTGTGCCGATCCCGATGCGGAGACGCTGAAATGGGGTGAGCCCATCCGTCTCTGGCACGGAGTTCCGCTCAACAAGCCCTGTGTGCGCCGGAACGGGGAATGGGTGCTTCCGGTGTCCCTCGGGAGCCGGCGTTTTGCTTCCTTTGACGGAGAGTCTCTGCCGGATTCCCTGTTTGCGGAACTCGATTCCCTGCGCGGTGCCCATGTGCTGGTTTCCTCTGATTCCGGGCGGAGCTGGGAGCGGCGCGGATTCCAGAACTGCACGGATCCGACGTTTTATGAAAACCATGTGCTGGAAAAACAGAAGGGGGTCCTGAAAATGTACGCGCGCGACCGCTGGGGGATTCTCAGCGCCGAGTCTTCCGACGAAGGATGGCACTGGACTCCCTTCCGCCGGGAATTCTGTTCCGTCAGCGCCCGTTTCCACGTAAGTTGCCTCCCCTCCGGGAACTGGCTGATGCTGCGTTATGATACCGATGATCTCGCCGACGATCCGGACCGGAGAAAAAACATCACCGCCTTCCTTTCGGAGGATGAAGGCGGAACCTGGCGCGGAGGCCTGCTCCTCGACGGAAGGGAAAAGGTCTCGTATCCGGATGCGTTTGTTCATCCCGACGGACGGATTTTCGCGCAGCATGATTATTTGAGAAAGGATGGCTACCTGGTGCTTTCCGTCTTCCGCGAGGAAGACGTCCTTTCCGGACGCCCCGTGACGGACGCGGTGAGACTGGGAGTTCCTTTCCCGTCCCGCCTCACAGGCGATTGCCTCACTGTTTGACATGAAAGCCCGTCCCGGGGAGTTCCTCCCTTTTGCTGAACATGGGGGATCATCTGCGTGGTATTATGATTCCTTACTCTCCTGGACGAGGACTTCAGAGAACAGGAAAGAGGCACAGAAAAAATGAGAGAAAATGAGAGAATTTGAACCGGAATCCCGGAAAAGAAAATCCGCTAAACAGAACACTGCGGAATGAGAGAAAAGCAGGGAAAAAAGGAAAAAAGGAAAGAAGGGATAAGGGAAGGAGGAAGATGCTATGAAGCTCTGCGGATCATCGGAAAAGGAGAAGAGAAGAAGTCCGGAGCGCCTGCTGTTCCGGAGACGGGGAAACAGGAGAATGCTTCCTGTTTCCGGGAGGAAGGGAAGGCTCTCTTTGCGATATGTGTCCTTCACGCTGATTGAACTGCTGGTGGTGACGGCGATCATAGCCATTCTGGCGTCACTGCTTCTGCCTTCGCTCAGGACTGCAAGGCAGCTTGCCATGGCAAGACTTTGCGACAGCAATTTGAGACAGCATGCCGTCTGGTTTCAGCTCTACGTCCTGGACATGGATTCCGTGCTCCCCGTGACGGAGGTCGGGCAGGGCAATTACAACAGTTTTCCCGCCGTCGTGGATCTGCTTGTTCCCGGATACAACACGCTTCTTTCCGCCAATCAGGTCAGCAGTCCGCCATCCATTTCCCAGACCAGGCCCGCTCTCTCCGCCCATCCCTCCTGGAAGGCGATGATCTGCCCCGAAAATCCCTCGGAAAAATATGAGTCCCACGGTATGTGGCTGTACCGTCAGATCATGTATTCCTATACCATGCAGGGATACAATCAGGGGAAGAAATCTTCTGAGATCAGGAATCCTTCGAGCAAAGTCTTCGGCGGGGATGTTCCATATCGTTTCCGTCTTACGGGGACGGCGTATCTGCAGCAGTCTTCCTGGTTTTCCGTGCCTCGTTTTGATTTCTTTATTGTCCGCAGCTCGCTTCCCACCACGCCCTGTGAAGTGGAGGCTTTCACCGGACGGCATGCGGCAAGGACGAACGCCTTCTTTGTCGACGGTCACACTGAAAACATCGCCCATCTGAAGGCGGCGGAAGATTATTTCATGCGGGACGGGAGAAGTTCCGGAAATCTCTTTAATCTGTTTGTCCCCTGACGAGCGCTTCTCTTTCTCATCCCCTCCCTGCTGGGAAGGGGTCCTTCCCCGGGAAAAACGGGAAATCAATCCGCTTCATTCTTATCAGGTTATCAGAGAGGAAAAGTGCTTTCCCGGAAGAAGGAAGGAGACCCGAGAAGGAAGGAGACCCGAGAGAGACATGCACAGAAAGAAGGCAGAAATCCCGAAAAAAACAATATACAGAACGTACTGAAAAGGAAAAAACAGAATGGACGGAAAACAGAAAATGCAGTCTCTGTATTTTGCAGGGCGCTCACGCATTGAATTCATTGAAAGAGATCTCCCGGAGCTGGGGCCTGGCGAAGTGCTGGTGAAAACGGCCGTGTCCGCCGTCTGCGGGAGCGAGATGGGCTGTTACCGCTCGGAAGAAGGACAGATGAAACAGTCCGGCAATCCGGGACACGAAGCCGCGGGGACAGTCTGTGCCGCCGCTGCGGATGTGACGTTTCCTGCAGTCGGGCAGAGAGTCGGGCTCAGCGCCATTGCCGGATGTTCCCGCTGCGAATTCTGTCGGAGAGGCGAATACACATGGTGTCACCATTACCGTTTTTACAACAATATGCACAGCGAATACATCCGGATTGCCGCCAACGCATGTCATCCGCTTCCGGAGTGGCTGGACTGGAAAAGCGCCGTGCTGATTTCAGGAGACGGGCTGGGAGTCCCCTGGCACAGTGCCGGAAAATTTCTGAAGACCGGTCCGGATCTGAGCGTCGCTGTTTTCGGGGTCGGTCCGATCGGGCTGGGAACTGTGCTGCTGCAAAGTCATTCCGGGCGAAGAGTCATTGCCGTGGACAGATCGGAGGAACGTCTGGAAATCGCCCGTTCACTCGGAGCCTGGCTGACACTCAATCCCTCCCGGGACAATCTCGAAGAAGAAATCCGGGCCCGGACCGGAGGCGAGGGCGCTGATGTCTGTTTTGAAGCCGCCGGCCGGCCCGAAACCGCCAGAATGTGTTTCCGCTGCGTCCGTACCGGAGGCCAGGTGATTTTCAACGGCGAACAGGGAGAAGTTCCCTTTTCCGTCAGTGAAGATTTCATCCGGCGCGACATCTCGGCCACCGGATCCTGGTTCTATCATTTCCATGAATTCAGCAACATGCTCGAAGCCGTGCGCAATGGTTTCCCCGCCGGAAATCTTGTCTCCCACGTCCTCCCCTTCGCTTCCGCGCCCGAGGCCTATGCCCTTTTCGCCGCAGGAAAAACGGCCAAAGTCCTCCTCTCCTACGAAAAATAAGCAGGGCGAAGAAAAAAGAAGCGCGCTCTGAAAAAAGGAGTACGCTCTGAAAAAAAGAGCACGCTCCGCCCGGAGTCGTAGAGCCTTTCCCTCTGCTTGCAGGCAATTTTTTTCTGAAGGCGTTTTTTCTGAAGGCGTTTTTTTCCTCCATCTCTCCTCTGTCGCCTCCCCCCTCCTTCCGCCATGGAGCAAGAGGAAGGGGAATGCTTCTCTTTTTCCCTCACTCCCCCCCTCTTCGGGAGGAAGAGGGGGAAAAATCCGGGAGAAGGGGATAGCACGGCAGAAGCAGAGAAGCTGTGCAAAAAGAGAAGCCGTGCAAAAAGAGAAGCCGTGCGAAAAGAGAAAACGTGTGGAAAAGAAAAAAGGGAATGCAGCAGAATCTTCCTGCGCATTCCCGGAGTTGTTTTTCACGTCTGGGGAGAAGGCACGTGTCAGTAGACTTCCTGGAGCTGGTAGGTTCTGGATCCGAGTCCGTTCCGTTCCAGTGCGTCGACCTGGACGAAAGGATCCTTTCCGTGGACCTTTTCAAGGAGATGAGTGCCTTCACCGAGTTTTTTGTCTCGGCCGATGAGACTGCCTTCAATGAAGTTTTCGGTCTTGATGAGGTCGAGTGAAGCCTGTTCGACGGCGACAATGTCATGGGAAGCGGTGATGCCGATGTCCGGCACCAGATTCGGCGTAGTGATTCCCCAGCAGTCGCAGAACATGGTCAGATTGGTCAGCACGTTGACATGAAGCAGCCTTTTGGGATCGAAGTGTTTGAGCACCGCCTTGGTGGTGAGCGCCATTCCCTCCTGGAAATGCCGGAATCCCTTTTCATCGTTCATGGTGAGCGCTCCGTTCGGACAGGCCAGAATGCAGTGGCGGCAGTAACGGCAGTGATGGAAGAACAGGTCGAATTCCTTTTTTCCGGGATTCACGGTGATGGCGTCTTCTGAGCAGGCCTTCTCGCAACGTCCGCAGAAGGTGCATTTGGATTTGTCCCATTCGATTCCGCCTTCGAGGTTGTGGATTTTGGAACGGGTTTTCGCATCGACGCAGCCCATGGCGATGTTCTTGCAGGCGCCTCCGTAACCGCAGACGCCGTGCCCCTTGACATGGGAAAGATTGATCATGGCTTTGGATTCGTAAATCAGTCCGAAGATCTGAGCCACGTCATAACTGCGGTAGCCGATATTTTCCGGGAAGGTGTAGGAATCATAGAGTCCGCCTGCGGAGATCAGGGGACAGCCGAGCGTTTCCTGGGTGTAGCCGCGGAGATAGGCTGTGGCGATGGTGTCGAAATAGCCGTCCACGACGACCGGCTTCCCGCCCGCCTCCCGGACGGCGTCCACAACGACTCTCACCAGCACCGGATGAATCGTCGTATATCCGTTTCCTCCGCCGAGATGCATTTTGATCGGGACATAGTCGCCTTCTCCGCAGAGTTTTTTCAAGTCGAATTTTCCGAGGATCCGTTTCAGCTTTGCCGGCAGAGTGGCTGCTGCTTCCGGTCTCGTTACGGCCACAGACCCGAAATAGACTTTTGACGTTTCGCTCATAAGAAATTACCAGATTTGACCTTTCGATTCAAAATAGGCCGCCACATTCGGGATGAGCGGTTTGATGAGTTTCTTGATCGCCTGCGCATACTGGCGGATTTCCCACTGCGCATGTTCGCTGTCCCGGAGTTCCAGAAAATGCAGGAGATTGTTCAGATCCACCGTTCCCCAGAAGGTGACCATCATGTTCTGGGGAAGCACTCCGCGGGCCTGTTCGCGGCAGACTCCGGCGTCGAGCAGTTTGTTGTAGAGCGCCAGGGAATCCGTGTTCTGGCGGCGGATGAGCCCGCGCAGGGCCTCGTCCTCGAAATCAGGACTCTCCACGGAGGCCTGACGGTTGTTTTCCGCCTGTCTGCGCAGTTTTCCCGGTGTATAGAATTCCAGGTCAATTTCCGTATAGCGGCGGGAAATCTCGTTGTAGGACCACGTCCGGTGCCGGTGCCACTGCCCGCGCACGAAAAGGGGACAGTGAACACTGAATGTGAAAACAATGTGCTCCAGCGGACTGGTATGACGGTTTTCAATCAGATAATGCAGCAGGGCGATGTCCCGTGAGTCCATTTCCTTCTTGAGTTTGCCGAAGGATACGCGTGCCGCGTTGACGATGGTCGCTTCCGTCCCGAGGTGGTCGATGAGTCCGATCCAGCCCTGGCCGTCGAGGACGCGCACATGTTTTTCAGGCGGTATGTTCAGATGCTGTTGTTCTGCCATAATGAGGGTGTCTCCTGTTGTTCTTCCTTAAGTTCAAAAGAATGCACCGAATGCGGGGGCGCCGCCGCGTGTGTGACGGATTCCTGCTTACTTCACTGCCGAGGGCGGTGCCACGGGCGCGGTCCGCGCGGCAAGTTCCGCATCGACGAAAAGCAGTCCTTCGCGGGAAGTCCCCGCCATTTCCAGTTTGTCGATCACGTTGCTGACGCTGCGTTCCTCCTGGACCTGCTCCGTAATGAAAAAGTGGAGAAAGGTCATGGTGGAAAAATCGTTTTCCTTCATGGCCTGCGCCGCCAGTTTGCCGATCCGGCTGCTGACAAGCCGCTCATGCCCCAGCGCCGCCTGAAAGATTTCCAGCGGAGTCTTTGCGCTGACTGCGGGTTTGGGAATCGCGTCCAGTTCGATCTCCGCGTTCTGATCGGTCAGGTAGTTGAAGAAAATGTTGGCATGAATGAGTTCTTCATCTGCCTGCATGCGCATCCAGTGGACCGCTCCGGGCATCTTGTTCTTTTCGAGCAGCGCGGCAAGAGCCAGATAGATGTACGAGGAGTACATTTCAAAAACCATCTGTTCATTGAGGGCTTTCGCCAGTTTTTTGGAAATCATGTTCATATCCTTTCCTGTATTGGTTTCCCGGGGAACCTGGGCTCCCCTGCCGGAACGGGCACAAAAATCGAAAACGGAAGAGACCGAAGAAAAGAACGGATGCGCGCCGTGCCGGGGGGATCATCTCCAGGTGTTCAGCCGGACGCTGCGCCAGAGGTTGCCGTCCGGATCGATTTTCTTTCGTTCTCTGACGGCAAGGGGAATCGGCACATGCGTGAATGTGTCGCTCCAGTGGCCGATCACGACATCCGTGCATCCGTTCATTGCCGCGTGCACGGCGTTCTGGGCAAGGAGATAGCAGAAGACCGCGTCCGTTCCGTTCGCAGGGACGCCGCGGATGGAATAGGTCGGATCAAAGTATTTGATGTTGACATCGACATTGTGATTCCTGGCGTATTCCTGTATTTTATCTTTCAGGAAGAGCCCGATGTTTTTGTTCAGGAGATTGCCGGACTTGTCGGTCTGGCGTTCTCCTCCGATAAGTTCCTGGCCCGCGCCTTCCGCCACGATGATGACGGAGTGTTTCCGGCGGTTGAGACGGTCGAAAAGAATGGGCAGAAGCGCATTTTCCCCTTCCTCCAGAGTGAACTTCTCCTCCGGAACCAGACAGAAATTGATGTGAGTGTTTGCCAGACTCGCATACGCCGCGATGAAGCCGCTGTCACGACCCATGACATGGATGAGTCCGATCCCGTTGATGGCCCCGCGGGCCTCGTTGTGTGCGACCGTAATGACCGAATTCGTCGCATAAACCGCGGTCTCGAATCCGAAGGTCTTGTCCATGAAGCAGATGTCGTTGTCAATGGTTTTCGGAATGCCGACGACGCTGATGTTCAGCCCCAGCTTCCGGGCTTCCTCGTAAATGGCGTGAGCGGAACGCAGCGTGCCGTCGCCACCCACGCAGAAGAGCATGTTGATGTCCATGCGGACAAGTGTCTGGAGCATGGTCCCGGGATCCTGGGCCCCGCGCGACGATCCCAGAATGGTCCCTCCCTGTTCATGGATATCATCCACATTCTGTTCATCGAGAATTACCGGACGGTATCCGTTGGCGGGATTCAGCCCCGCATATCCGTAGGGGATCCCGTAGACCAGGGGAACTCCGTAGGTCTGGCGCAGTGTCAGAGTCAGCCCCTTGATGACGTTGTTGAGTCCGGGGCAGAGTCCTCCCGCGGTCAGGATCGCCGCTTTGCTCCAGCGGGGATCATGAAAAATTTTCTTTTTGGGGCCCGCCTTTTCAAAAGCGTGGATTTTCCCGTCCTGGTCCAGTTCATGATTCACGCCGGAGATCTGGCGCTGAAGCAGGACGGCATCGTCCTCGTTCGTGAAATGAATATGAGTGGATCCGGCAAGAGGCGAGTCAATCCGGCGTTCCCCGAGTTTGGGTATCTCGAACAGTTGATAGTCGACTGGCATTTTCGCATCCTTCAAGAAGAATATGGACAGAATGAAACGGCATTCATACGGCGGTCTGTACAATAGCATCCGCAGGAAATTTTTTCAAGACGGGGGGATTCCGGGATTCCCGCTTTTCGTCCTTATCAAACTTCTCGTCCTTCCCGGGCATCTCTCATCCTTCGTCGCTGGCCCCGGCGCTGTTCCGGAGCGCGAATGATTCGAGAAGCGCGTGATCCAGAGTGTATTCAATGAATTTATCCGTGATGTCCCTGACATATTTCGCCGAGGCGGAGTACTTCACGGTATGGAGGCAGGAGCCGTCGTAATGCGCGATCCAGCGGAGCAGACGGGTGCGTCCCGCATTGTATTCGCAGAGCGCCAGCGCGTAACAGTCCGGGTTCCCCTCCCAGTTCTTCAGCGCGCGGGAGAGATGCCAGGTGCCGATTTCAATATTCAGATAAGGATCAAACACTTCTTCCTCGTTCGGCATTTCCTTCCCCTTGGCTTTCGCCCAGTCTTTGACCACGGCCATTTTGATCTGCATCAGCCCGATTTCTCCGGCCGCTCCTTTCGAGCGCGGAAGAAAGCGGCTTTCCCGCCAGATGAGAGCCTTCACCAGGAGCGGGTCCACGGTGTATTTCGCGGCTATGCTTTCAATGAGTTCGTCAAAACGAACCTGCGGCTCCTCTCCGGCTTTCTCGGCCGCCTGAAGCTCCCCCGACGGCAGAAAAGAAGGAAGCAGTGTCAGAAACAGAAACAGAATAGATGCGGCCGTGTTCCGAAGGCACGGGCTGTTTTTTCTTTTCGTCTTCATGGGAAGGCCCTTTCATCAAGATTGTGTTTCGACTGTGCCGCCCCGCTACGAGGGGCGGCGGAACAGGCGGAAGACCTCGGAAAATGGAGACATCATTTCCTTTACCATAACACCTCTTTCCTTTTTCTGCAAATTTTTTCCTGAAGAGAAAAAAAACTCCCTTGCCTTTTCCCCGGATTTTCCCGGATTCCCCCGGAGCGATCCCAGAAAGGACTCCATCCATGAATGATACAGAAAATTCCATGAAATCCATGAATTTCATGAATCCCCCCTTCCTGCGGAGGAAATCGGACTTCCTGCGGGAAATCCGCCTCAGAGATCGGGAAAGGAAAACGCTTTCCAGCTCATCTTCTGCTCAAATCCCTTTTTTTTTGTTCGGAAAGACTATGATTTTTGAATGGATGGAGATACATTATAGAATGGGAATTTTTCCACGGGACGGAACGGACTGCGTTTTTCCTCCCTTTCCTCCCGCGGATTGCGCTCCCTGAAAGAAATCTGCCGCTGCGCGCCGGCTTTCTCCCGCGGCGGATTCCGGAGTGGGCAGCTTTGCAATTTGTGAGGGGACCTGAAAAAACATGACAGCAAAAGAACAGAAGGATCCCGGAGAAACTATTCGGAATATCCGACTCGTCACCTTTGTGGGGCTGGGCTGGAATCTGCTGCTTTCGGTCCTGAAATTCGCGGCGGGGATTCTCAGTTCAAGCCAGGCGCTTGTGGCGGATGCGGTTCACAGTCTCTCGGATCTGGCGACAGATGCGGCTGTGGTGGTCTGCGTCAAATACTGGAGCGCCCCTCCGGACCAGTCCCATCCGTACGGGCATGCGAAAATTGAAACGATGGTCACAGCCGCGATCGGGCTGGCGCTGGGAGGCGTGGTGGTGTCCATCATCTGGGAGGCACTTTCCTCCCAGATGGAGAAACTGTCTGCCCGTCCGGGGCTGGCAGCATTCTGCGTGGCGCTGATTTCCGTGTCCTCCAAGGAGATTCTTTCCCGCTGGACGCTTGCGAAGGCGCGGGGAATTTCCTCAAGCGCCCTGGAGGCGAATGCTTGGCATCACAGGAGCGATGCGATCAGTTCGGTGCCGGTGGCGGCGGCGATTGCGGTCTCGTATTTTTTCCCGTCGCTGGACTATGTGGACAGGATCGGGGCATTGATTGTATCTGTCTTCATTCTGCATTCCTCCTGGAAGATCGTGGGCGGAGTCCTGACCGGGCTTTCGGATGCGCTTGACGGAGAGACTCTGGAAAAAATCCGCGGAATTGCCGCTTCCGTTCCCGGCGCTCTTTCCGTTTATGCCGTGCGCGCCCGCTCCATGGGGTCCGTTCTTCTGCCGGACCTGCATCTGGAGGTGGATCCTTCCATCACTGTGGAGGAGGTGCATGCCATTTCGCACAGAGTGAAACGCGCTCTTCTGGGTTCTCCCTTGAATATTGCCGATGCGGTTGTGCATCTGGAGCCTGCGGCGCTTGTTGCGGCGCCTGAGAAATCCGCTGCTGCGTCAGAAGCATCTGTTGCAGCAGGCGTTCAAGCGGATCTCCTTTTCGGAGGAACCTTCCTCCGTGTCTGCTGGAAATGATCAGAAAAAACACGAAAGGTGCTGACAATATGAAACTCTCTGTATCGCAATCGAAACTTTCGGGAACGCTGGTCGTTCCGGGTTCCAAGTCCCATACACTCCGAGCGGTGGCGCTGGCTTCCGTGGCGAAAGGGGCTTCGATCATCAAGGCTCCGCTGATTTCGGAGGACACCATTTCCGGCATTACCGCCGCCTCCACACTCGGTGCATGGGTCAAACGCGGAGACGATTCCATCTGGAAGATTTCCGGAACCGGAGGCCGTTTTCTGGAGCCCGCCGGCGTGATATCTCTCGGCAACTCCGGCACCTCTCTGCGTTTTTTTACGGCTCTGGCCTCCCTGGCGGATTTTCCCGTGGCTTTTGATGGAGATGAATCGCTCCGGACACGTCAGATGGAACCGCTTCTCAAAGCTCTTGAAAATCTGGGAGCCAGTTCTGAATCGAACAATTTCAAATGTCCGCTTTCCATCTGCGGGCCGATCCGGGGCGGGGAGACTGTGGTTTCCGGGAAATCCTCCCAGTATCTTTCCGCGTTGCTGATCACAGCTCCGCTCTGTCCCGAGGACACTGTCATCCGTGTGACCGATCTCCATGAAAAGCCTTATGTGGAAATGACGCTCGACTGGCTCAGAAGTCAGAACATCGAATTTGAAAACGATCCCGGACTGAGTTGCTTCAAAATCCGCGGCGGGCAGTCCTATCATGCGTTCACCCGGCGGATTCCGGGGGATTTTTCCTCGGCCGCGTTTCCGCTGGTGGCGGGGGTTCTGGCTGGCGCGGACGAGCTTGTCGTCAAGAATCTGGATTTCGCGGATACTCAGGGAGACAAGGCCATTCTGGAATATCTGGAAAAGATGGGCGCTGAGATCACTCTGTTGGAGAATGCCGCAGTCGTGAAGCCCGCGCGGAAACTCCATGCCGTGGAGCTCGACCTGAATGCGACGCCGGATCTTTTGCCCATCCTCGCCGTGGCTGCCGCCGCGGCCGAGGGGATCAGTCTCTTCCGGAACGTCGCCCAGGCCCGCATGAAGGAGACCGACCGCATCTACTGCATGTGCCGCGAACTCGAAAAAATGGGAATCGCCGTCGAAGAATTTGAAGACGGAATGGCCATTACGGGGGGCGTTCTCCATTCGGCGCATCTGGAAAGCTACGGAGATCACCGCATCGCCATGGCAATGGCCATTGCCGGACTCGCCGCTTCCGATGAAGGAACGACTCTGGTGAATGATGCGGAGTCGATCGGCGTCACTTATCCCTCGTTCATTGAGGATTTCAAGGCGGCGGGAGCCTCTTTCTACGTCAACTGACGGAGGATGAAGATTGCGCACGCCCACACGTGCGCTCTTTATTTTTTTCTCCTCCCCTTCCGCGCCCCTCCGCCGGGGGAAGAGGGGGCGCCCCCTCCGCCGCCTACAGCGGATGCGCCTCTCCTCTTCTGGAAACCCTTGAAAAAAGGAGGCCTCCCCGTTATATTACTTTCTTTTACAGTTACAGTGCAGAACAAACGGATAATGGGAAAAGTGCAAAACGCGGGATCGCAGAAAACGGGATTTCATACCGGAAATTCTTCTTCCCGCATTCAAAACTGAGAAAGAACAGCAGAGATGTCAGTTGAAAACGTGATTTCGTCGGCAATCGTCCGCGCATTCAGCGGGAAACTTCTGGAAAATCTTCAAATTGACGTGGCCATTGTGGGCGGGGGGCCCTCGGCCCTGGTCGCGGCGCGTTATCTTGCGGACGCCGGGATCAAAACCGCGATTTTTGAACGGAAGCTCGCTCCCGGAGGCGGCACCTGGGGGGGAGGAATGCTCTTCAATGAAGTCGTTGTACAGGATGATGCGCTCTCGATTCTGGATGATTTCGGCATCCGCCATCAGCCCATTCCCGAGGCTGCCGGATACCATACGCTTGATTCCGTCGAAATGGCAAGCGGGCTGATTTTCGGAGCGCTCAGGGCGGGGGCGAAAATTTTCAACGCCGTGAGCGTGGAGGACCTTGTGTTCAAGGATGGAAAAGTCAACGGGCTGGTGATCAACTGGACTCCGGTTGAACGGCTCGGCATGCACGTGGATCCCCTGACGGTCATTGCCGAATGCGTCCTGGACGGGACCGGGCACCCGAGCGAAATCATGCACCTGGCCGTGGACAAGGCTCAGATCCGGCTTGACACCCCCACCGGGGCGATCCTCGGAGAAAAACCCATGTGGGTCGACAGCGGAGAGGCTTCCACGGTCGAAAACACCCGCGAGTATTTCCCCGGACTTTTCGCCTGCGGCATGAGTGCCAACAATGTCATGGGCGGCTACCGCATGGGTCCGATTTTCGGAGGCATGCTCATGTCCGGAAAGAAGGCGGCTTCTCTGATTCTCGGGAAACTCAAAGCCTGAAGGAACTCTCCATTATTCTTTGTCAATGTGAGGAGGGAAGCAGGGAACGAAATGCTTCCTTCCTCTTTTTCCGTTTTTTCCGGTCTTGTCCGGAAAAGATCGAAGAAGAAAAAAGGATCTCCCCCGGTGATCGGACTTCGGGAGATTCTTTTTTTTGTGTGTGTGTTGTTTCAGGGGAGCTTTTTTTTCTTCCCGGGGGAGCGGGCAGCAGCAGATTTCCAGTTTCTCCAGTCAGCAGAAATCCGCCTCAGGAATCCGGCAGGAGATCTGCGCTCTGCAGAATGGGTTTCCGGAGAAGCATCTTTCCCGAAACGTTTTTCCCGGCGGCGACGTCTTCCTCGGTGAAGACGGCCATCAGGATTTCCCCGTGTTCGCGGAGGTGATCGTATTGAATGAAGATTCGGCCGTCTGGATGGAGGAATCCGTCCGGATAGGAAACGTTTTCTCCGGGATCGAGGACCAGGGATTCCTTCCAGCTTTTTCCTTCGTCGCGTGAGAGGAAGGCGGTCAGGTTGGCCCGGCGCTCCGCGGGGGAGTCGAGACGGACCATCAGCCAGTTCCCGGAGGGAAGGGCGCGGAGGAAGAAGCGGGCGCTCGCGGCATAAAACTCACGCTCGAAGACAGACCAGGATTTCCCGCCGTCGGAGGAGACGCAGCTGACAATCCCGAAAGAATCGCGCGCATACATTTTCAGGGATCCGTCCTTTTTTTCGAGGATCATGTTCTCATCGAAGAGGGCGTCCGTGGCTTTCTGGCGTCCCCGGAGTTCCCAGGATTTTCCGCCGTCGGAGGAACTCAGCACATTGGCTCCCCGGAACTCATCCAGTTCCGCGTACAGGGAATCCTCCACCACGCCCGAAGGGAATTTTCCCGGGAGCGCGCAGATCAGGCGGCGCGGCCAGAGAGAAAGCGGCAGGAGCCATTCGCCGCTCGAAAGAATCGTCGGTTTGTTCAGCCCCGCCCCGTGCCAGATCCGGACGGGACGGCTCCAGACGGGCTTCTCCGCATCGGGATTTTCACAGACCGCGCTCCAGCAGCCTGCCCGCCCGTCAAAATATCCGATGCTCTGCGTGAAAAAGACCCGGAGCCGTCCGGAAGGCTCCGTCCAGACATTTCCCACCAGAGCTGAAATGTGAATCCCGGAAGGTGTGAAGCCGGGATCTATCAGGAATTCCGGATCGCTCCAGCTTTCGCCCTCGTCATCGCTATGCTTCATCAGGAGGACTGCTCCGGCTCCGTCTTCGATTCCGAACCAGGCAAGCCAGATTCGTCCTCCCGGAGTCCGTGTGAAGCCGCAGCTCATGGTGTAGCGGTCCATTTCCGGCCAGTAGCGTTTCGGTACCGGAGAGCGGATGACGGGGGGCTTGAGGGCAAGATCCGCATATTCCTTCAATATTTCCGTCTGCATTTTCCGGATCCGTTCCGCTTTGGCTGCTTTGATCGGCATGGGGCGTGTCTCCTGCTGTTCAATATTTTGTTTCCCCGGGAAAGATAAAAGATATATGAAATGGCATGGGCAAAGAGAAAAGAAAGGGGGATTCCTTTCCTTCCGCCCTGGAATAACGGAGTTAAGATAGCTCTTTTCCGTAGTTCAGGCAATCGCCGAGGAAAATTTTTCCTTTTGTTTTCCAGTATTTATCCCGACTCCCATTTTTTTCTGCGGCGTTTTTCCCCGGTGGAGCGGGGAGTGGGGAAAGCAGAGGCGGGGAAGGAAAAAAAGAAAATTCTTGTGATCTTGTCCGCTTCCTTTTTCCCGCCCGCAGTTTTCACAGCGTTTTCTTAGAAAAACAGAGAATGCTTGAAAAAGAAAAGCACAATGCTATAATACCCGGTTCCAGCAAAAAGCGGAATGAAAAAACACGCAGGGAAGAGGATATTCACCATGATGACAGGAGAATTCATATTCAGGCTTGTGATTGCCGGCATTCTCGGAGCGCTGGTCGGATTAGATCGCGAATACCGGGCGAAGGAGGCGGGGACAAGGACTCATTTTCTGGTTTCCCTTGGCAGTGCTCTGATCATGATGGTGTCACAGTGGGGCTTTGAAGATATCCTGAAAGTGCAGGGGGTGGGCCTGGATCCGAGCCGTGTGGCCGCCCAGGTGGTGAGCGGAATCGGTTTTATCGGCGCGGGGACGATCATGATGCAGAAACAGTTCGTCCGCGGTTTGACGACTGCCGCGGGACTCTGGGTGGTTGCGGGAATCGGTCTTGCCGTCGGAGGCGGTCTCTACACACTCGGGATCGCGGCGACGCTCCTGACACTGATCGGGCTTGAAGTGCTCCGCTTCTTCCTCCGGAACTTCAAGACAAAATGCACTTTCATCGTCTTCCTCACGAAAAACCGCGACAACCTGATCCGGATTACCAATGAACTCAATGCAAACGATTACCATATCATCAGCTTTTCCGTCGGCGGAGACGTCACTTCCGGAGGAGAAGAGATGCTCCGCGTGAAAATGTACATCCGGGAACGGGAAAGCCGCGATGAAAACCATCTGCTGCGTTTCATGCAGCAGTTCGATGACATTGTCATTGAAAAAATGGAGTGATCTTCCATTCCTCCGGCAAGCTGATGAAATCCTCTGTTGTTCCCTGGGGGCGGACGCGTTTTCCCAGCTCCGCTTCCGCCGTTTCCGAATAATCCGCCGGATCGAATCCGGGCGAAACGAAAGATCCGTACAGCCCCCAGGAATATTCCGATGATTTCCCGTCCTCCGGCAGGAGGAGTCTTCGCCACGTCCAGGCGGGGACGAGGCACTGCGGCAGTTCGCCGCTCATGATTTCCGGGCCGACCGCCTGTTCCTCACAGGTTCCGTCCGGATGTATCATCCGGACAGTCAGGGAAGCTCCTGCATGATGTACAAGCAGTTCGTCCGTCCGCAGCTGATACCAGATTTCAGGCAGCGCATTCTTCCGCAGCAGGAAGAGGGCGCTGCTGGAAGCGTTTCTCTGCTTTGAAGCCTGGGTTTTCACAACGGAACGGAAAAGTTCGCGCCGATTCCGGAAAAAACCGCCCAGCGTCCCGTGCAGACGCAGGGCGGCGATCAGATCGTCTTCTAGGCAAGAGCTCGGCATGGAATGGCGAATCCTCTTCTCAGCAGACGTCGAAGGCAAAGATCCTCGCCTTGTTTCCGCCCCAGGATGCCTCGGGAATCAGACGGACGGCGGAAACCTTGCGGTTTACAGGAATCTTGACCAGACGCTTGTAGTTGTCCTCGCAATAGGAGACTTCCTCCCATTCATCGGATTCAGCGGGAAGAATTTCGAGGGCGAATTCCTTGACCAGCGTTTCCGGCAGTTCCGCATCAGGCTGGTTTTTCGGGTAATGGCAGCGCATCTGCTTGAGATTGTTGACAAGGTCGCTGTCGAAGACGATCCGGGCGGAAGAGACCGTCACCGGAGTGTCGAAGGTGTATTCGATGCTGGTGCCGAAATCGCAGGTGAAGCAGTTGGATTCCCCGTTAAGCTGGCGTTCCAGGCCGGAACGGAGAATTTCCACATCGTCTTCCGAATCGGCGGAAAGTTTGGCATTGCGGGAGATTTCCGGGATTTCACGCTTGCGGAAGGGCAGGAAAGCATCGTCATCCATGAGATTGGCCTGGAGTTCGGGGATGCGTTTTTCATAGATTTCGCGCGGTGTGAGCCCGTCGCGGACGCCGATGGCGACAGCCGTCCCGACGGCCTGCCCCAGAACCGCGCAGGTTCCCATCACACGCGTCGAACTCATGGCCATGTGCGTTGCCGAAATATTGCGGCCCGCGAAGTACAGATTCTCAATGTTTCTGGAATAGAGACAGCGGAAGGGAATGCCGTAGGGGGAGGGCGCGGGATGGAAAATGGTCGGAGCCCCTTCATAATAGAAGGCCGCCGGATTGTGATCGTCCATGGACCATCCGCCGTATCCGACAACGTCTTCAAAACGGCCCTGGCGCTCCACATCGTTCTGATTCAGAATGACGTCTCCCACATAACGGACGCTTTCCCGTTTCCCCGGGAGAATTCCGATCCATTCGATGTCGAAATTCTTCCCGATCCCTTTGGATCCGTTCTTCACCAGGTCCCAGACGCCGTAAACGATTTTCAGCAGATCATCGCGGATTTCCTCCGCATCGGCGATGGTGTCCTGCTCCCCGCCGGTTTCGATCCACCAGAAATTGTCATACGGGTTGAGCGAGCGGTGGAAGCCTTTTTCCTTGAAGACACGGGCCCAGGGAGGAGTGGTGAAGGGTTTGTGGTTGTCCGTGTACTTGGTCTGGATCAGGATGGAGCTGCCCATGGTTTTGCGGTCGGCGACTTCGGGAGCGTGACTCTCATTGAACTCACTTCTCGCTTCGCGTCCGACACGGAATTCAGCGCCTGAAATGCGCAGTACGGAATCGCCGGAGCAGTCCGCGAAATAATCGGCTTCGACCGTATACTTCTTCTGTGTCGTGAGCTGCCATGCCGTGACGCTGCGGATCCGGTTCCCATCCATCTCGAGTCCGTCGCAGGTGCAGTTCAGCAGAAGCGTGATATTCGATTCTCTTTTGACAAAATCAATCAGCACATGATCCCAGATGTTATAGCTGAGAAGCGGATTCCAGCGGAGATTTTCCAGCTGGATTTCCTCCACAAGACCGCTTTCCTTCATTTCCGGATTGCGGATCTGCGCTCCGCTGATCCACATCCGGATTTCCGAGGAGGCGTTCCCGCCGAGCATCGGACGATCCTGGATGATGACTGTTTTCACTCCTCTGCGGGCCGCCGCCACTGCTGCGCAAACCCCGGCGATTCCTCCGCCCACCACGCAGAATTCTGTTTGCAGTGATACCGTCTGAAAAGAATCCATATTCATTTTGCGACATCTCCATTGATTGTCAGGGGGGCGCTTCAAGCGTTGTCCCCGTGGGGTTCTGGTTCCGATCTTCTTATCTCAGAGATTTGTCTGTGATCTGTTATCCGCCTGCCTGTTTTTGATTTCACTTTTCACATCTGTTTTTACATCTGTTCCGAGTATCGTGTATGCAGGGTGTGCAATGTATACAATACCCTCTGAAACGTGTCAATCCAGTGTCTTCAAAGAAAAAAAAGGAATTTTCTTCATGTCGTCTCCTGAAAGAGATGACACTGAAAACTCCTTTCCGGGGATCTGGAACAGAGGGGGGACTTCCCCCGTTTCCTGTGTCAGCTGTGAAAAAAGTAGCGATTGCGGCCTCCTCATTTGTTTTTTTTTGAGAGATGACTTGAATTTTCGGGTGGAGAGTATCATATTATAATGTGAAATAAATCACGCTGGAATCTGTTTTCTGTTTTTTCCCCCTCGGAGCTGCAAAGAGCTTGGACTCGTTGTTTCTCCGCTTTTCCGCTTTTTTTTCTGCGGCGGAAAGAGGACGGAAACGTGGAAAATGTTTTTTTCTCCGGAATGGACGGGTCAGGCCAGGGTGGCGCATTGCTTTTCCAAGCTGAGCGCCCCCGCTGCAGAAAAACGGAGAATCCCGGCGGGATGGAGAAAGAATGCAGAAAATGAGAATGAAAATGACAAGATGAAAATGCAATAAATCAACAGACGTCGGAATATCATCCATATCAAGGAGGAAACTATGGATATGACGGAGAAGGCCGCGGAAGTGGCCGCATGGATGGAGGATGCCGAGGAAGTGCTCAAGGCGAATCATTACGATAAAGCACGCCTTGTCCCGATTCTTCAGCAGGTGCAGGAAAAGTATAAATGGCTGTCCCAGGATCTGCTCAGCTACATAGCGAAGTCCGTCGGTCTTCCCGCCGCGAGGGTCTACGGAGTGGCCACATTCTACGCCCATTTCGCCCTGAAGCCCAAAGGAAAATACATTGTGAAGCTCTGTGACGGGACGGCTTGTCACGTGAAAGGGTCCACGCTCATTCTGGACGCGGTCCGGGAAAAGCTCGGCATCAAGGAAGGCAAAAACAGCACGGAAGACATGCTGTTCACGGTGGAGACGGTGAGCTGTCTTGGAGCGTGCGGTCTTGCGCCCGTGATGATCGTCGGAGAAGAAGTTCACGGGCAGGTGAAGGCTTCGGATGTGCCCGGAATCATTGATGCCGTCCTGGCTCATGAGAAGAAAGAGGTGAAATGATGTCTGTTTCCACAATTGATCTTGCCGCCTGTGCGGAGAATTATCAGAAGAAGCTTTCAAAAGTCAAGCGCCGCATCATCATCTGCGGAGGGACGGGCTGTGTGGCCAACGGTTCTCTTCTGGTGCGCGACGCCCTCGCCGCCGAACTGGAAAAAGTCGGCCTTCCCGTGGACATCGATATTGAGCACGAGGACGAAACCCTTGTGAAGGACGGCACGAACTACGTTTCCAAAAGCGGCTGCCAGGGATTCTGCCAGATGGGACCGCTCCTCCGGATCGAGCCGGACGGAATCATGTACACCAAGGTCAAAGTTTCCGATGTTCCCGAAATCGTCAGCGAAACGATTCTCGGGGGACGTGTGATCGAACGTCTTGTCTACACCAATCCCAGCGACGGGGCCCGCTATGCCTCCGAGCACGAGATCCCGTTCTACAAACGCCAGCACCGCATCGTTCTTGCGAACTGCACGATTGAACCCGATTCGATCGGGGAATACATTACCCGCCGCGGCTACGAGGGTGCAAAGAAGGCTTATCTGGAAATGACTCCGGAAGAAGTCTGCAAACTTGTGGAGGATTCGGGACTGCGTGGACGCGGAGGCGGCGGCTTCCCCACGGGCCTGAAATGGAAGTTTACCTATAATTCTCAGGCGGATCAGAAATATGTGGCCTGCAACGCTGACGAGGGCGACCCCGGCGCGTTCATGGACCGTTCTGTGCTGGAGGGCGACCCGCACTGCGTGCTGGAAGCCATGGCCA
>CAJMAW010000056.1 GCA_905211485.1 uncultured Lentisphaeria bacterium
ATGGTGAGCGTAAAGCCGATGAGACGCAGGATCGTCAAAATGAGCGGCACGCCGAACGGCACGACAAAGAGCGCGGAATCACGGGCGGTCTGGATAAAGTGGCCGGTGGTGCGGAAGTTTTCCGCAATACTGTAATAGAGCTCCGCGTCCGGGCCAAGCTGCACAAAGATGCCCTGCACCGCGCAGCAGAGGAGCGCCGCAAATGTGAGGAACTGTTTCATGTTGTTCACCTTTCTCTGTTTTTTATAATTAAGAAATCAAAATCATTCATTCAGGGATGAGCGGGGAAGAGAGTCGAATAAAACTCATTTTTCAGGATTTCTCCTCGTGTCGGGCGAATGGAAAGATCCCGGTACAGGACGTTGGAGAGAATCCCTCTCTGATGCGGGGTGCCGATCTGAGGCGTATTTCCCCAGGTCGGGCCCATTGTCCTGTTGAAATACTTCCCATGCCATGCATGAGTTCCTGCCGTTCCATCCAGTCTGATGAATCCGGGTTCCCCCATCAGCATGACTTTATCCGGTTTCGGGACTCTGCTCCGCTTGAAGTATACCAGGTCTCCGTTGAGGGCGTAGCCGGTTCTGCTGCCTGACACATTCACAGCCTCCCAGGATGCGACCAAAGTGTCACAGCGGTAAATTCCTCTCAGATTGCTTCCGCTGTCCGGGACCGCGTAGCGGATATAATTCCCTGTCTGGCGGTTTGGCATTTCTCCAAGATAGGGGACCAGAAAATAAATCCAGGTAATCGTTGTGGAGCCGCCGCGGTCCCACTCCGGCCAAGTATACATGTCAAGACACCCCGGAGGTCCGGCGGCTTCGTTGTTGTCCATGGAATAGCACTCGACCGCCGTGCTGAACTGTTTGAGATTGGCAACGCAGCGGATACTTCGCGCGGATTCCCTTGCCATGCTCAGCGCTGGAAGAAGCATCCCCGCCAGTATCGCGATGATCGCGATCACCACCAGCAGCTCAATCAGTGTAAACGGATCTTTTTTCATTTTCCAGGCTCCAAAAATAAGAGTGAAAAAAATAGAACGTTCAATCAAATTGTACGCCATTCCCCTGTATTTGTCAAGTATGGAAGAGGAAAAAAAGAGATTTTTTTTCTGGAAGGGAATCCGTGAACGGGTCCGAGCGTATATATAACAGAAGAGTTTTATCATCAGGGAAAAACGGATAAAAAAATCGGGGAATGCTTCTTCAGTTTCATGAAGACTTTGTTTCTACTTCCGGCTATGCGGTGAGCGTCCGCTTTACAGGCGGGGATACAGCAGAGCAGTTCTCATGACAATCAAAGAAATCAAAGAAATAGGGGAAGAGCATTTCTCGATTCTTTTCCGGCGCGTTGATCCGGCTTCTCCTCCACAAATTCTCATCAGGCATCTGATGGCATGTTGAACAAAGGAAAATAATACGGACACGGAGTTTCTTTTGCAAGAAAAGATTTTTTCCAGCACACCCCACTTACGGCTGTTGAGATCCATTCCGATTCAGACTCTTCCCCGCCCCTTTCCCATTTCTGCAAAAGGGAAGGCAAGCCAAACAGGGGAGACAGGATTTTTTTTTTTAAATGATAAAAATTTGTATTGACAGGCTGTTTTTTTTGATTATAATAACAGAAAAGTCTTATCAATAACGTCCGTCTCCATGGATAAGGGGCATGGCAAAAGCATTTCACCTGTTTTCAAACGAAGGAAAGGAGATGAAAGAGAAAAACAGGAGGGGTCGGCCGGGAAGAAAAGTGAGTATTTTTCATTATCTTTGTCGCATAACATAGGTTATGTTGCGTTTCACGGATATAGAATCAAAAAGGAGAAAAGGAGATCAGAAGATGAGAAGGAGAGCAAGGAATATCGAAAAAATAAAATTACACAACATAACCTATGTTATGCGTCGTTTTACGCTGATCGAACTTCTGGTGGTGATCGCGATCATCGCGATACTGGCGGGGATGCTTCTGCCCGCTCTGGGAGCGGCAAAAGCCAAGGCTCAGGAAATCAGCTGCAAAAGCAACATGAAACAGATCGGGACTTATATCTATATGTATGGATCGGATTTCCAGCGTCTGATGCTTCGGACCTCCTATGGCGCACCATACGGGAATGATGAAAACACAGTCGTGGTCCCACTGCTGATTTTCAAGAGTGTGGGATATTCTGACAATACAAAAACCTGGCATTGCCCTCTGATCTGGGGAATGGCCAGCAAGAGTATGGGCGACTTCTCAAAATCCATGACCCTTTTCACCGATTACGGACAGTCCTATGCGGCCAATCTTCATTATTTCGGCCCCAGCGGCAAAAACTATGAACGTTACAGCGACGGTGTCCTGTATGCGGACGGATCAGGCTGCAATCTGGGCAAAGCCTACGACTATGTCCATACGAATTTCAGGCACGGCCCCTCTCCGATGGTGAAAGAGTTCGGCGGATGGCCTCTCCTCGGGCATGTCGGCTCGGAAATCGGATACGGAACAGCCAACGCTCTGATGGCGGATGCGTCCGTCACTCAGTTCACGGCGCAGGCCAGAGATGATTTCTACGATAATTATATGGCCACGGTCAAAATCGCCGAAGGCGACCATCATGAAAGCATCTGCTCTTCCGAATGCGCTCTTTAAAAAAAAATTGAGCGAGTTTTTTCTTCTGAATGAACAGTTTTTTTCCTCTCTTTTTCCTTCCCCTTCCTTCCCGGACGGCATTCCTTGAACAACTCATTTTCATTCCCATTCCGGTGAGAAGGGAAAAAAGGAGAGAAAAGAAGGAAGCCTATTTTTTTATCTGACAAAAGAGAAAAAAAGGAGAATCATCCCCATGTCCACCATCGCTTTCCTTACAGGAATCATTCTTGGCGCACTCTGCATCTTTTTCGGGAAGCGGCGCAACAGTGCAGTCCTTCTGAGTTGCGGAGCATTGCTTGGACTTGGCATCTGTGCCTGGTATTTTTACAGTATGAGCAGCACTTTCCGGCAGAGCAAAGCCAGAACAGGAGCCGAAAATCAGTTCCACGCCGAAGCGTACGCTCTTGCCGCGGCATTGAAAGAGACGGCAGGGGGAAGCGGAGGGAAAATCCTGATTCTGGGAGTCACGCCTCCGGAAGAAATGGATTCCTATATTGCCATTCTCCGCGAAAACGGAGTGGAAAATACGGAATATGTTCAGGTGTTTGAAACTGTTCCGATCGGAGTTCCCCCGAATACGCGTCTGAAACGGATCAGAAGCGCAATGGAACAGGTCCCGGACGCCCGGATCATTGTCGCCATGGGCCCCGGAGTCCTTCTGAATAAAGACTGTTCCCGCCTCTTCGGCAAAGAGAAAAAAGCCGTCCAGACCGGTTCCACTGTGGATGGAGAGCTTTGGGAAAAAGGAATCATCGCCGCCCATGTCAAGGTGAAAGGGAGTGTTTCGCAGTCGGATCTTTCCCGGGATCCGGGAAAAGCCGCCCTGCAGGGATATGAGATCATCAAGCCGCAGCCTTCACTTTGAACGACTCCGTCCCAGGGAAACCTGGGATGCACGGACACAAGCCCCGGAACTTACTCTTTCGGATATCCCACGGGCTGGCAGAGCTGAATCTGCATCTGGGCAGGCAGCCCCAGGGCTTTTGCCAGAGCGTCGCGGTCCACCATGGCGCAGACCACTGTGGAAAGACCTTCCGATGCACAGAAAAGATACACGTTCTGACTGATGTAACCGGCATGGTTGGCCGGATAGAAGATTTTGTCGCGGTCGCTGGAGAATTTGGAGGTGTCGGAAACATAGGCGATGGCCGCGGAGGCCGAGCGGAACATTCCGGACTGCTTCCCGAATTCGCCTCTCAGATCCTTTTCGCTGACAAGTTTCAGAGAATGCGTGGCCGGTTCATACAGATACGTTCCGTCTGGAAGCGCCACATAGAGATACATGTCCTGGAGATTTCTGGCGGTGGGTGCGGTATGACGTCCGTCCGGACGGTTGACTCCGTAAGCCGCATAGAGCAGATTGGAAAGGGTCTGCATGTCCATTTTTTTATTTTCATCGTAGGCTCTGGCGCTTTTCCGCTCGGTCAGGACCTGCATCAAAGGTTTCCCTCCGTTTTTATCCGGCGGCGGCAGACTGCGCGTGCTTTCCGCTCCGATTGCCGTGACTGCGAAAAGAATGCCGAAACAAAGCAGACCGATCTTTTTCATGTCCATCCTGACTCCCTTTCCTGAAATTTGTTTTTTTGGGGGTGTTCTCTGACCTGTTTCCCAGATTTCCCCGGGAAAGCGGCTTCCGGCGCGCCTGATACTGCCTGAGCGGTGATGAAACACCTTTTTCTTAGACAGCGGAAAAAAGAGAAATGTTCCACGCGCGGATGAAAAAATTCCCGGGAATGATTCCCGGGATTGCATTTTTCCGGAGCGGGTGGTATTTTCCCGTGGAAAGAAGGACGGAAAAACGCTTCGGGAGACGCGGAAACGGGGGGAAAAAAGACCCCGGGAGGAAGGGAAAAGATTTCATGGGACATTTTTTTCACTGCCGTGTGGTGTGCCGGCCGGAACCCTGTGTGCTTCCACCCTGGCCGCTCCCCTTTTTCCCGCGCTCAGCGGGGACAACGGAATCCGGATTCGAGAGCGAGGAACATCCGGGAGCGCCTTTTGTCCAGCTGAACTGGTGTGTTTCCGGCAGGGGATCCGTCCGCTGCGGAGAGGAGAAATTCCTGGCCGGGGAAGGGGACTTTTTCTATTCTCTTCCTGGGGAGCTGCGGAGAAATGAATCCTGCAGCGAATTCTGGAAAGTCCGCTGGATCGTTTTCGACGGACCGGGGGCGGAGGAATTCCTCCGCGCATACGCCTTCCCGAGGCTGATCCGGGGGGCGGGAAGCTGTCCGGACAGGCTGTTTGATGAATTTGAACTCGGTTTGAGGGAAAACACCCTTCCCTCCATGCGCCGTCTGATCGCTGTTCTGTCGGAAATTCTGGCGCTTGCGGGGGGATGGGGAAGAAGAGAAGAGGGAAGGACGGCGCAGGATCTCTCCGCAGACGCCAGACTGGTCCGCCGCTTTCTGAATTTTGTCCGTGAACATCATGCCCGCGGAGATCTGGACGTGAATGCCATTGCCGAAACGCTGGGCGTGCACCGTTCCACACTTTCGCGCGCAGTTGCGGAGAAGCTTTCGATACCTCCTGGGAAGTATCTGACCCAGTTGCGCGTGCAGCATGCGCTTTCGCTCCTGCGCGGGACGGACCTGTCGGTCCGCGAAGCTGCCTGGGAAAGCGGTTTTTCCGACATCCGTTCCTTTTCCCGCCTGATCCGCCGGGCGACGGGAATGAGTCCCGGCGAATTCCGCAGAGGCAGAGGGGGAGGGGTTTGAAGAAAATCCCCTTCCGGATGAGACCTGCCTTCCAGTCTCATCCGGGCAACAAATTACGTGAAAATGCGCGGAGCACATATTTCACGAGGTCAAGGTCCGTGACCTTGTCGCGGTCCAGCGGCGAGACGCTGGTCGTGCGGAGCACGAAATCTTAAATAAAAAATAAAAAAAGCATAAAGGCTGCTCGCCCCATAGTTATAGTATAATACATTCCCCGTCCGGAGAGAAGGGGAGAAGTTGATGGGGTGGAGGAAGAGGGATGAGGAGGATGCCGCTTGACTTTGACTTGAAGAAAGCGCTTCGTTCAGTCTCTGGCGTAGAGTTTCTGGACAAGATCCACGGCGGCTCTGGCGTCTTCCGCGCTCACTCTCGGAGGTCTTTTTTCCCGGATGGCATCGACAAAATCGCGGATCTGGGCGGGGTGGCCGAGTCCGTAGTAATATTTCTCCTTCGCGGAGTCGATGTCTCTTTCGATTGAGTTGAAACGTTCCGTCACATTTTCTTCCAGGACTTTGTCTTTTGCCGTGAAGCGGAGCAGACGGTCGTTTCCGAGTTCCAGCGAGCATTCCGTCCCGAAGAAAGAGAGGCGCGGTTCCCATGCCAGATGGCTTGCGCTTGTGGCGAGAATGCTTCCCAGGGCTCCGTTCCGGAAACGGAGCGCCGCGGAGGCGGTGTCTTCCGTTTCAATGGACTTTTCATGATTTCTGTTGGCATAGAAGCCGCTGAGATCCTCGACTCCGCCCATGAGCCACTGGAGAAGATCTACGAAATGAATTGCCTGATTCATCAGGAGCGAGCCACCTTCCTGCTTCCATGTGCCGCGCCAGGCGTCCTGGAAATAATAGGCATCCGTCCGCAGGCAGGGCATGACAAGGGAGGCACAGAGCATTTTTCCGAAACAGCCGGAATCAATCAGCTCCTTCGCATAGAGCACGGAATGATCGAACCTGTGCTGGAAGACTCCCGCAAAAACAAGTTCAGGATGCCGTTTTCCCGCCTGAATCATCCTGTCCATGTTTTTTCTGCTGGAGGAAAGGGGCTTTTCGCAGAGAACATGTTTCCCCGCCTCCAGGGCGGCGACGGTCGCATCGGCATGGGATTCATGATCCGTGCAGACGGAAACCGCATCGATTTCCCGGGCGCCCAGAAGCTCTTTCATATCCGTGCAGACCTTCCCGACACGGAAGCGTTCCGCGAGCGATTGAGCCTTTTCCCGGACTGTGTCGCACAAAGCCGAGACCGTCACCCCGGGAATGCTCTGATAAGCGGTGATATGTTCAGGCGCGATGATTCCGCAGCCGATGATTCCGACATGGAGACTTTCCGGCGGCATTTTATCTTTCAAGTCCTTTCTTTGAATCTTCTGCAATTTTTCTGCATTCGTGAAAAAAACAGCCGTTGCGGTGAATAATATGGAGTAAAAGCGCCGAAGAATCAACGGGAGAAGAAGAAAAAAATTTTGAAATTGCCGTCTCCCGGAGCTATATTTACTCGAGCGTTTGAATCAGAAAAGAGCGGGCGTCAAACCGCAAGACCTGCCCGCATATGACCATGACATGAAGTATGGATACTCAGATGAACAGCAGTTCCGCATTAAATGAATGCAATGATTTGAAGGGGAAGGCCGTAGTCTTCCTCGCCGACGGCATGGCCGATCTCCCGCTCGAGGAACTCGGGGGGAAAACCCCGCTCGAAGCCGTGGATACGCCGTGGATGGATTCCATCGCAGCAAAAGGAGCGTCCGGAACCTTTCTGACTCTGCCGGAAGGCTTTCCGACGTCCTCAGATGCGGCGAATATGTCCGTTCTGGGATACAGCCTGGCGAAATATTATCCGGGCAGGGGACCGATCGAGTCCGTCAGCAGGGATATCCGCCTGAGGGACGAGGATGTCGCATGGCGATGCAATCTTGTGAATGTAGAGGACGGCGTCCTGCGCGATTATTCCGCCGGACACATCTCCGGAGAGGACGCTCTCGTGCTCATGCAGGACCTCCAGAAGGAATTCGGATCGGAGAAGGTGACCTTCCACTCCGGAGTGAGTTACCGCAATCTCCTGATTTTGCACGGACGCGAATTCTCCGATCAGGTTGCCTATTTCAAGCCCGATTCCTCTCAGGACGAGCTTGTCTCCGCCCTTCGGCTGAAGGCGCTGGACGATTCCCCTGAAGCGGCGCATACCGTGGCCTTCCTCGAGGATCTTTCCGAAAAGACCGCGGCATTTCTTTCCGCCCATCCTCTGAACCGGAAACGGAAAGTGTCGGCGAACCGGATCTGGCCATGGAGTCCGGGGAGACGTCCGGACTTTCTTCCCTTCTGCGAGAAATACGAGGGAAAACGCGGCGCGGTCATTACCGCCGTCGATGTGATCGCAGGGATTGCGAAATGCGCCGGGATGGAAGTGATTCCCGTCCCGGGAGCCACGGGGTATATCGACACCAATTACGAAGGGAAGGCCGCAGCCGCCATCCGGGCGATTGAACAGTATGATTTCGTCTACATCCATGTGGAGGCCATTGACGAATGTTCTCACGAGGGAAGTCTGGAACTCAAAATGCGTGCCATTTCCGATTTTGAAAACCGGATTGTCAAACCGGTCATGCAGGCTCTGGAGGGCAGGGGCGTCACCTTTGCCGTGCTGCCGGATCATCCGGTGCCGGTGAAACTCCGCAAACACACGCGGACTCCTGTCCCGGTAGCGCTCTGCGGGCCTTTCATCCGGCCGGACCGGGTGCTTCATTATTCCGAACGCGAAGCGCCGAACGGATCCCTCGGCTTCATGCAGGGGGATGAATTCATCCGGAAGGTGCTGAATCTCTGATTACCGGCCGCTTTTTTGCCGTTCCCGGGGAAGAAAGCTTCTGCCGGGTTCCGTCCGTTCCGTCATGGACGGGTGTCCATGCGGCGCGGCGGAAAGAAAATGCGGGAAAACGGTTTGTTTCAAAGGCTTGCTCCCTCTTTTCCCGTATCTCCTCTCCCCGGATGGAAAGGGAAAGGAGAAAACGGCACGGGAAGCGGGGTGAGATTGGCTCCGGAAGGAGGCCTGATGTAATGCTTTCCCTCTGATGTGTATTGAAAAAAGCAGTGAATCAAACCCGCTTGCACAAAAGGGAAGTCCCAATATTTTTTTCAGGAAAAGTTTTCTGTTTTTGAGGAAAACATATTGCCTTTTTCAGGGAAGTGAGTATAATTAGTTCCCAATCCTACCGGACCCCCTGAATAAAATCGTCAGATTGGAAAAATGGGCTTTTCAAAACTCTACGCCTTTATCAGACCGTACCGTGGACTCTGCTTTGTTTCGGCGTTGTCGCTTCTGATCTTCACCGGGCTTGGCATTCCGTTGCCGTGGTTTCTGAAAGTGATTATTGATCACTGTCTGGAAGGGAATTACGGTTTTCTGGCACTGATGCTGTTCGGGATTCTGCTGACCTATGCGCTGCGGGAAATCTTTTTTTATGTCAGCCACTATCTCTTTTATTACACGGGGCAGCGGATTCTGTTCGGGGTGAGAGTGAAGCTGTTCAAACATCTTCAGAGCCTGTCGCTGCGCTTTTATCAGGAGTACCGGACCGGGAAGCTGATCTCCAATATTCTGACGGATGTGGCGATGCTGAACGGAATGATCAGCGCGGTGCTGGTGAATCTGGTGATCCATCTGTTCACGATCACTTGCATTCTTCTGGCGCTGATCTGCATGAGTCCGAAACTTTCTCTGGTCTGCCTGTTTCTGATCCCGATGCAGATTCTGAATTTCATGTATTTCAAGAGAGGGATGCAGAGGGATTCCAAGGAACTGAGGGAGAGGATGTCGGAAGTGTCGGCAAGCCTTGCGGAAACGATCAACGGGATCAAGGTGGTGAAGTCCTTCGGGAAGGAGCGGACGGAGAACCGGGAATTTGTGGGGAAACTGCGTCCAGCGTTTGATCTTTCGATGTCGATGAACATGAAGAGCGCGTACACGTGGATGATCGCGGAGGCGGTGAACATTCTGAGCATTGTCACGGCTCTGGGCTGGGGGGGATATATGGTGGCGCGCGGAGAGATGTCCGTGGGCGGACTGGTGGCGTATTACACGTACCTGTCCATGCTGACCAGTCCACTCAACGCGCTGAGCGGGCTGACCACGGCCATCACGGACGGAATGACAAGCGTCGAACGCATATCGAATCTTCTGGCGGCGGTTCCGGAAATCAAGGAGGCCGAGGAACCGAGGGAACTGGAGAATGCAAAGGGGCATCTGAATTTTGATTCGGTGTTTTTCGCTTACACGCAGAAGAAGCCCGTCCTGAAAAATTTCACACTGGACGTGAAACCGGGGTTGAAAGTGGCGCTTGTCGGTCCTTCCGGTTCCGGGAAGTCCACGGTGGCCAGCCTCCTGATGCGTTTCTTCGACGTGACCGACGGGTGCATCAAAATCGACGGCATAGACATCCGGGACATTTCCATGGAATCCCTTCGCAAAAATGTTGGGATCGTGCTTCAGGAATCCTTTCTTTTCAGCGGCACGATAGAGGAAAACATCCGCTACGGCCGTCCGGAAGCGACGCGCGAGGAAGTGATCGAGGCGGCGAAAATGGCGAATGCCCACGAGTTCATCATGGAGCTTCCGAAAGGATATCATTCCCCCGCGGGAGAAAACGGCGTAATGCTTTCAGGCGGGCAGAAACAGCGGATTGCGATTGCCCGTGCCATTCTGAAAAATCCCTCCGTCCTGGTGCTGGACGAAGCCACCTCCGCGCTGGACACCGTTTCCGAAGCCGCCGTGCAGGACGCGCTTGACAAACTCATGGAAAACCGGACGAGCATCATTATCGCCCATCGTCTTTCAACGGTGCGCAATTCCGATCTGATTGTGGTGCTGAAGGATGGCGTCGTGGTGCAGAAGGGGCCGCATTCGCAGCTGCTTCTGGAGGACGGCATTTACCGCGAGCTGTATGCGCTTCAGCTGAAGGAGAAAAACGGGGGGAGGGGTGAACTGTTTGCCGTCGGAGATCCTGAAAGTGTACGGAATTCCGTTTTCCCGTCCTGAGGAGAAGCGGGCCGGATTTCCGGCGCACCGCCCCCGGGACTGCTGCCGCGGGCGCGGGAGGAGGACACACTGGAAGACAAGGATAAAGAATACAACATACGACTTACGGCTTACGCACTTGCATTTCTCACTGTAATACATGGATTGAGGTGTTTTCGAAATGAATTCCATACATTCCAGTCCGCATGCCGGTCTGCGTGCGAGGTTCCGCATATTTGTGCTTCTGCTTCTTCTTGCTCTGCTCTTCATTCCTCTGGTGGGGGTGATGCTTTTTGTGGTGGAGATCGAAGATGCGGTGTACTGCAACGGAGTGGTGGTGCCGGATGAATATTATGAAGTGGTCTCCCACCTCAACGCCCGGGTCACGAAACTCAATTTCCGGACGGGGGACGAAGTGAAACAGGGCGATGTGATTGCCGAACTTGATTCCCTGACCTATGAGAACGACGCACTTGAAGCCCAGGCCGCCATTGCCGAACTGAAAGCCGAATACGAACTGAAGAAATCAGAACTTCAGCTTCTGGAAAAGGAACCTCTTCCCCAGCTGCTCTGGCATTCGGAAATCAATTACAAAGAAGCCGTTCAGCGTGCCGACAAAGCGAAGGAAAAACTCGAACGCTACCGCACTCTGATCGAATCCAACGCGATTTCCAAAATTGAATTCGATACGGCCGAGCTGGAATACATTCAGCTTCAGGCGGAAGTGGTCCGCGCCGAGGCCAACCGCCGCCGCGTTCAGGACGGACTTGCGGAAAGTTATGTGAAAAAGGCGCGGAACGAACTGGCCCTTGTCCAGGCGAAGCTGGACGGCAGATCCGCCGCCCTTGCCCATTACCGGAAACTGATTGCAGACTGCAAACTGCGCGCTCCCGCCGATGGAAGAATTGTGGAAATCCAGTGTCGCGACACCATGTATGTGGAACAGGGCAAAACCGCCGTCACGCTCGCCGGTGGCGGAGACCTGATGGTGATCGCGGAGGTGGATGAACGTTTCATCCGGAAAATCCGCCTTGGCCAGAAGGCCAGGGTCTCCAGCGAAGTGTTCAACCGCCTTCAGTACGGCAGTTTTTCCGCGGAGGTGGTGAAGATCGGCTATATCCCCATCCCTTCTGCGAGCGGTGTCACGGCGTATCCCGTCAAGATGCGCCTGGACCCGGACGGCTGCGACATCCGGATCGGTTCCCGGACCGCCGTCACGCTCATCACCGGGAAAAGGCCCGCCATTTTCGCCCTTCTGAACATCAGCGATGAAGATCTGTACATTAAAAAGAAATACCAGCGCAAAATGGAAACGGAACGTCTTGAGCGGGAAAAAGCAAAACGGGAGAAGGAAACTTCTTCTCCGGAGCCCTCTCCCGCAACGGGGGGACTTCCCGTTTCCCCCGTTCCCTCCTCCGGACCGCGCGGCGGCGGTCCCTCCGCCTGATGATGCCGACTCCGATTCCGGACTTTGATTCCGCATCCGGTGTTTTCTGAGTCCGCCTGATCCTGCGCCGTGTCTGCGGCAGTCGGATTTCTCAAGGTCTTTTTCTTCAAGGTCTTTTTTTCTTCAAGGTCTCCGGCAGAAAGGGAAAACGAAGGCTTTTTTCCGCCGTTCTCCGCCGGGAAAAGAGGGGCAGGGGAAATCTTTTTTGAGGGTTGACTTGAAAATTTATGATTCCGGGGAGGAAAAGCGCTCCGGATGGGATTATATTCCACTAGCATTGCAGTTCTGACTGCAAAGAGCGTGTTGTGGCGCGCCTGCTGAGGCAGGGGAAAAAGCCCCTGCGGCTGCGGGCGTTTCTGAAGATGACACGCCTGTGTGAGGAAGAAGAAAGCAAACGAATTACAAGCGAATCCAAAACGAAATTCAAAAGAAGGTGAATCAGATGACAGAGCAGGAATCCGTGATCCGAGTGAGTTCCGGGGATCTCGAATATGAATTTTCCGGAGACGGCTTTTTCCGTTCGATCCATTTGAAAGGCGTTGCAGGGGAGGAACTGGAACTGACGGGAGGGGAGTTCGGCCGACTTCACATCACTCTTTCCGACGGGAGAGTGCTGACGCCCTTTGTGCCGGAATCCAGCCCTCCGCGGCGCGGCCGGTTTCAGACGGCGGATCTGCTTTTGTTTGATTCGATTCTCTGGAAAGATGCGGAGGGTGCTGTCATTCCGGATTTCCGTCTTTCGCTCCGCTATGAATTCTGGGAAGGCGGGCGTGGATTTGTCGACGCCTTTTTCTGGGGCGGCGGTCTGAACGCGCCTGCGCTGGATGAATTTTCTCTGAAATTCCATCTGGCGCTTTCCTCTTTTCCGGAGCTGAACTGGGCGTGTCTGCCGCGTCCTCGGACTGTGGACGGGTCCCTGATCCAGTCATTCGGAGCGGGTCGTTATCTGGAGAGGGGCAAGGAGATCCATGCGGAACATCTGATTGTGCCGGCGGTCAACTTCAATGCGCGTCATCCATCTGCGACTGCGCCTTCGGCTTATTTCGAGATTCTGGTCGAGGGGCAGAACTCGCCGGACGAAAGCGCCGACAACAATTTCACCGATCTGAAATGGACAAAAGACGGTGATTTTTCAGGAGAATGGGGTTTTATTCTGGAAAGACCCGCCCGCTGCCGATTCCTGCACGTCTTCCAGTGGCGCAACCGCTGGGGCTGGGTGCTGAAACGTGCGGATGCGACCCGCAGGAAACCGCCGTTCCACATGTATCATTACTTTGACAATGAAAAGCATTATCCTTCCACGGAAAGCATCGAAGCCATGGCCGCCGCTGGGACGGATGTGCTTGCGATTCACGAATGCTGGCGCTACGATCTTCAGAACGGGGGATTTCCGTATGATACGGCGGAACTGGTCCGTGTGCTCGAAGAGGCACACAGGCACGGGATCCGCATTCTTCTCTACATGCGCGGGAACGAATCCTCCGCGACGGAATCCGCCTGTCAGTGGTTCGATCTCTTCCTCAGGAAGAATTACGACGGTCTGTACATGGATTACGGCGGTCCCTTCCATGCCCCCCTCACAGATGAATCCTATCCCGGCGGCCGCATTCAGTTCCGGGATTATTTTCTGCAGATGAAGGCATTGAGGGATCGTGTCGGGGAAGACGGTCTCTTTCTTGCGCATACGGGGTCGTCGTTTTCGGCCATCGGTTTTGCGGGGGAGGTGGTGGATGGATACGTTTCCGGCGAAGGCGAATCCGGAGTCATGGTGGACGGGAGGCGCGAACATGAATACTTCAGCATGGCGCCGGTCTGTCCCGGCACCATGTGGACCGGGGCCTTCCCTGCGTATTCCACTTCCCGGATGCGTCCCTTCCTCGCGGCGACGGGGCAATACCCGCACAATCCTCTCGGGATTCAATTCCCGAGTTCCTCGCTTTCACATCCTTCCGATCCCGGATTGAATGACACGGCGTTCAAGCCGCTCTGGAAACTCTGGCGCTTTTTCCGCAATGAGAGAAACATCCGGATTTTCAACGACTACAATTCCGCCGGGATCTTCAGTCCCTCCCGGGGTGTCGGCCATTACCTGATGATTTCGGAGGATTCCAGACGAGCTCTCCTGATCCTCTGCAATTTTGAAAACGCGGAAAATGAAATCAGCTGCACGGTGAACTGGGAGAAAACCTCCTTCCCCGTCCATGAGATGTCCTGCGCCTGGAAACTTCAGCCGACGGAATCCTCACCGGGAAAGGCGGAGCCCTGTTCTTCCCCGTCAGAACCTTTCCGTTTCACGCTGGGAGCGTATGACGTCTGCGGCGTGTTCCTTCTGTGTTCCTCTTCCTCTTCCGGCAGCGGTGAGGGTGTGCCCGGAAAAGGCTCCGGCGCCGCCGTATCTGCGGTGGAGCGAGAGAAGAAGGCGGCGGAACTGGAGATTGCGGATTTTGAGAAGCCCTATCCGGATCTTTCTGAAGCGAACCGCCTGTGGCTGGAACGTGTCGCCCGTCAGCGTGAGATGCGTTCTTTTGCGCCCCGTGCGGCGGCGGAGAAGGAGGAGGGGAGGGATGGAATGGGGAAAAAGGCGTATCTGCGCATATCCGTCCCGCCCTCGGAACTGCCGTATGAATTTTCTCTGATCTACGACCTTTATCTGAATTCGATGGAACTGGTGGAATTCAAGGCGGACGGAGCTGTCCGGAGAGTCGGCTGGATCACGAAGAAAGGACTTGTCCACGAGCTTCCGGCTCCGGAGGAGTATGTCTGGCCGTCGGAGGAGAGCCCGTGGATTCCGCTGCATGAAATTTTCCCGTCCGGCGAACATCATCTGGGAGTCCGGAGCCTGCATTACGGGAAACCGTTCTATTCTTTCATTTATGCGGATCTTTCGGAACATGCGGATGGTTCCGGGGCGCGGCGTCTGGAATTTCTCAATGAGCTTGAGGAAGACCGCCGTTATCTGCGCTGGACTCTCTTCCTCTGAAAAAATCCGTGAGGAGGGAACGGAAAAGGGGGAAAAAGAGGAAAAGGTTGGACCACATTCCCTTTCCCTTATTTTCCCCATTTCCCATTTCCCCTTATTTTCCCGACTTTCTTTTTTCCCTTGAAATCCGGGCGTTTCCTCCTTTCTTCCCGGGACGGCATCTTCCTCCTTGCAGCGTAGGAACTGGCGCTCTCCGCAAGAACTGAGTTTGAACGGAGTGACGGCGGCATGGCGTCAGGTGGTGTTTTTTGCTTTCGGCAGTCTTGCTTTCGGCAGTCTTGCTTTTCATTTCTGGCTTTCGGCTTTTGGATTTCCTGACGCGTTCTGATTTTCCGGCGTGCATTCTCCGGCCTTGCACTTTCAGGGGAGGAATGGTACAGTACACAGCTTCTGCGAGAGGGCTTTTACTTTACTGTGAAAAAGAGAAAACGGAATTCCGGATCAGAATGGAAACAGAAGATTTTGCATTGAATCGTGAACCGCGTGCGAAGGCGCTTCTTCCCTTTGGAGTTTTTTTATTTTTTTATCTGGGACTGTCGGTGTGGTCGGGAGATTTTTCCAAGGTTCCGATGCCGGTTGCGTTTCTGGTTGCGTCTGCGTCTGCGCTGTTTCTGAACCGGCGGGCGCCGCTTCGGAGCAAGATTGATCTGTTTGCCCGCGGGATGGGGCATGTGGACATCATGACGATGTGCCTGATCTTCATTCTGGCGGGAGCGTTTGCCGGGACTGCGAAGGAAATGGGGGCGGTGGATTCCACCGTGAATCTGGCATTGGCGCTGGTGCCTTCCAATCTTCTGCTCTGCGGTCTGTTTCTGGTGTCATGCTTCATTTCGATTTCGATCGGGACGTCGGTGGGGACGATTGTTGCGCTGACTCCGATTGCCCTGGGATTGACCGATGCCATCGGCATCTCTTCGGGACTCTGTCTCGGGACGGTGGTCGGAGGGGCGATGTTCGGCGACAACCTGTCCATGATTTCCGACACGACCATTGCCGCCACCCGGACCCAGAATGTCGGCATGAAGCAGAAATTCCATGCGAATCTGAAGATCAGTCTTCCCGCGGCGTTCCTCTGTGTGCTGCTGTATCTGTTTCTGAGCAGCGGCGGCGAATCTTCTTCCTCAGCCGGAGTTTCCGGAGGAAAGAGCTCTGCTGCGGTTACTGCTGCTCTTGCTGCTGCCGCCTCCGGTCCGAGTCTTTCCGCGGATGATGACGGCGCGGCGGGAGAGGGCAGAGCGCCGGCAGCGGGAGAAGACGCCGCCCCCGCGCTCTGCACGAGCGGGGCATCAGGCACTGCTTCCTCCGCTTTCTCAGAATCCGTTGATGCGGATTCCGCCTCTGCTGCCGGAGAAGAGAGAAAAGCGGGAACGGGAATCACGCTTGTTTCCGTTCTGAATCTTCTTCCTTATCTTTCGGTATTGCTTCTGGCGCTTTTCGGGATGAATGTGATGGCGCTTCTGATGATGGGGACATTGTTTGCTGGAGGCGTGGGGATGCTGACAGGAGTGTTTGATGTATGGGGATTCCTGGACGCGGCGGGACAGGGAGCGCTGAATATGTCTGAGACTCTGATCGTGGCTCTTCTTGCCGGGGGACTGCTGAAAGTGATCCGCAGCAACGGAGGAATCGAGTATCTTTTGAATCTGATTGAACGGCATATTCATGGGAAGCGCGGTGCGGAACTGGGGATATCCTTCCTGGTGATGGCGGTGAATGTGTTTACGGCGAACAACACGGTTGCGATTGTGATAGCGGGACCGCTGGCGAAGGATGTATCCGCGCGTTACGGTGTGCCGCCGGATCGTTCCGCCAGTCTGCTGGACACGTCTTCCTGCATTATTCAGGGGATTCTTCCCTATGGAGCGCAGGTTCTGGTGGCTGTCGGGCTGGCCGGGGCGGGGACGTCTGCGCTGGAAGTGCTCCGGCATCTGTACTATCCGTGCATTCTCGGGGCCGTCATGTTTCTGACGATTCTGTTTCCCGGTCTGCTTTTCCGGAAAAGCCGTGTTTCCGCTAGGGACGGTCAGAAAAAGAGTTTTTCCCCGTAATATCTTGGAGCGGTGTTCAGGAGATGGAGATCGAGCCAGGCCGCCATGCGGGAGAGGGTTTCGCGGGCGGCGCGGCGATAGAGGGCTTTCCTGCTTGAGGTTTCGTGCGCGGCGTATCCGATGACGTCCATCCCCTGACAGCGGGCAATGTAGATAGCGCGTTCACAGTGGAACTGCTGGGAGATGACCGTCAGATGATCCTGGCCGAAGACTTTTTTTGCCCTGAGGATGGAGTCGAGAGTCCGGAATCCTGCGTAGTCGCAGACGATATCCTCCCTGGGGACACCCGCGGCGACAAGATCTTCCCTCATATCCTCCGGCTCATTGTAGTCTTTTCTCCCGTTGTCTCCTGAAACGAGGATCTTGGATATTTTCCCATGATGATACAATTCCGCCGCCGCCTGAATCCGGTATACGAAATAACTGTTGGGAATCCGGGTGCCAGAGAGGTGTTTTCCGGTCCCGAGAAGGAGTCCCACTCTCCGTTCCGGCACTTCGTCGGGTGTATGGTAGACAAGTGCTCCGCAGTCTGCCACCATCTCATTCACATACATCAGAAACACGCTGAAAAGGAGGGCGGCAACGGCCAGGCAGATCAGTCCCAGGCGGAAGAGGAAAGCTTTATTCTCTGGATAAAGGAAAAAACGTTTTCTCCCGGCAAGAGGGAGGAAGGGGAAAGAGTCTCTGACGGGATGCTCTGAAGTCCGAATCTGCTTCTGTATCATATCTGATTTTTTCCGCGTGGGTTGAAAGATGCATTCCTTTCGGAAAATGAAATCCCGGAGCGCGGGGAAAAACGGGATTCTCTCCGGGATTCCGGAAGAAAATATGATCCGGCGCCCCTGTTTTTCAAGCACCCGGAGAAGAAGAAAAAAAAGATTTTTCTCCGAATTGAATTTGATCCCCTGTGAAAGAGAGGATACTGTTATGAAAGTTTGAGTTCCCTGCCTGTTTGAAAGGCTCTTTTATTTGCCTCTTGACGATTTTCCTTTTTCCCTTCCATCCGGGAACACAGGGAAAAAGTCAGGACGTGGAAAAAAGAACGGGATCGAGTGAGGAGAAAAAGAAAAAAAAAAGGAGACAAAGGGATTATGTCTGTGCTGGTATGGATCGCGTTGTTTTTTCTGTTTCTGATGTTTCAGTCGGCGCTGCTGTATGTGGCTGCACGGATTACGGGGAATCCGACGGAATTCAAAGAGATGTTTTTCATTGCCCTCGGGACAGCGATTGTGTCCATGATTCCTGTGATCGGGAATCTGATGGGGCTGATCATGCTTTTTTATCTTCTGACGAAGTTAGCGGATATGAGGGTCTGGCCGGATGCGGTCCTGACCGTGATTGTTTCGGGACTGTTGAAGATGCTTCTCTCCTTCCTGCTGATTTTTATCATGGCAGGACTGGGAGCGGCGGGCCAGACAGCATAATCATCTAAAGTAAGATGCACAAGGAGTGCCGTTGCGAGTATGGACGGAATTGATTTGCAGGGCAGAATGTTTGCTCTTCCGGATGCGCTGACGGATCTGGACGGGCGTCCGGTGAAGACTGCGGACGCATGGATGAATCACAGGAGGGCGGAATTATTCCGTCTTTTTCAGGATCATGTGTATGGGCGTACTCCCGAGGGTCCTTCGGAGAAGGCTGTCTTTAAAGAGACGGAGCGTTCGGATGGGGCGCTTTCCGGGAAAGCGATCCGGATTCAGGGGAATGTTCTCTGTCGCGGGGTGCCGGAAGGGATTCGTCCTTTCCCTGTTCTGATGTATCTTCCCCGTTCTGCCGACGAGGGGGAAGGGGGAGCTGTTCCGGTGTTTCTCGGATTGAATTTCAAGGGGAATCATGCGATTTCGGAGGATCCCGGAATCTTGATTTCTCCGAACGGGCGGTCTCCGGACGGGACTCTGCTTCATGAACGCGGTTCTGCCGCTCCGCGTTATTCTCTTGAGGATCTGATGGATTCCGGGTTCGGGCTGGTTACGCTCTGGAATCATGATGTGGAAGCGGACCGGCCCGGGAGCTGGGGAAAATCTCCGCGCGGGGCGTATTCGCGAGGGGCTGAGCCGGGACTGCTGGACTGGGGGACGATCGGCGTCTGGGCATGGGGGCTTTCCCGGGTTCTGGATGCGCTGGAGGGGATTCCGGAGGTGGATGCATCCAGGGTGATTGTCTGGGGGCATTCGCGTCTGGGGAAGACGGCGTTGTGGGCATCGGCTTCCGATCCGCGTTTTGCGATGGCAATTTCCAATGATTCGGGTTGTACGGGTGCGGCTCTGACCCGTTTCAAACAGGGGGAAAGCATTGCGGAGATCAACCGGAGATTTCCTCACTGGTTCTGCGGGAATTACAAGCAGTACGGGGCGAATCCCGGGAAACTGCCTGTGGATCAGCATGAACTGATTGCGTTGTCTGCGCCGCGTCCGGTGTATGTGGCGAGCGGTGTGGAGGATTTATGGGCGGATCCGCCTTCGGAGTTTCTTGCGGCCCGTGAGGCTTCCGCGGTGTATCGTTTATTTGGTCTGGAGGGGATTCCGGAGGATGAGGGAATG
>CAJMAW010000057.1 GCA_905211485.1 uncultured Lentisphaeria bacterium
TCAAATAGAAACAAACGAGATTTCTGTCAAAAAAAGCATTGATAGAGGTTCCCTAATTATAACGCCTGTGACAGTTTTAATCCAAACCAACACTTAACGATGGGAGAGATGTTTTATGTCTTTGATCACGAAACTGACCCTTGCCGTTCTCTTTGCCTTTGCCCTTCTTTCCGCGCCTTTCGCTTCCGCTCAGGAGGAAGAGGAGTCTGAACAGAAACAGCAGCAGAACGTTCCTGGCAAGAAAGCCGAGAAGGAAGTCAAGGAGAAGAATCCCTACGCCAAATTCTTCAAGGATCTGGAGCGGGCTGACAAGAAGATCGCCAAGGCGAAGAATGACAGCTCCAAGAGGAAGGAAGAGGAAAAACGGAAAAAAATCGAGGAAAAGTTTGAAAAACGCGTTGAGCGCGACAAGGAATCCATTGAAAAGAAGAGAGAAGCCCTCGAAAAGAAGCTGGAAAACGCCAAGGATGACAAATCCACGGAGAAAATTCAGGCTGAAATCAACGCTCTGGACGCTCAGATTGCGAAAATCGACAAGTGGGCCAGTTCCTCCGGCGAAGAAGAGGAAGAAGACGACGGCGATAAATAATCACACTTTTCCTCTGCGGGAAGAGACCGCGGAAATCTGCATGGGAACGGGATTCCGTTTAAAAAGGGATCCCGTTCTTTTTTTGTGACATTTCCGGACTCCGTTCTATAACACAGCATGGGGGAAAAGGTGAGGAGGAGGAAAAAAGAATGAGAAAAAAGAGGGGGAGAGAGAAAGGGGAATAGGCGACTGCAGGAAGAGGAGGAGGCGGACCGGACATTCAGTTTCAGGCCCGCTTCCGGAAGACGGCGTGAAGGACGGCTTTTCCCCGGGCAAGCCACTGGCGTTCGAATTCGGTTTTGAGGTCGGCGATATCGTTGATGACGGAAAGAGATTCCTCACAGAAGAGTCCTGAACTCCGGATGTTTTGGAGAGTGGAGGTCCAGTAGGGGAGATCATCCGTGGAGAAATGGAGGATTCCGCCCGGTATGAGGATCCGGTGGAGCTGCGCCATGAAATCGGAACTCATCAAACGATGCCCTTTGTGTCGGTGTTTCGGCCAGGGATCCGGACAGAGGATGTGGATGCGGCAGATGGAAGAGTCCGGCAGGAGAATGGAGCAGAGATGCCGGGCTTCGACGCGGAGGAAACGCATCCGGGGGAGGAGATCCCGCGCGGAGGCCCGACGGACGACTTTCCTCAGACGCCCGAGCATGATGTCCGCGGCCAGTGTGATCCTTTCCGGATGACGCTCGGCGATACCGAGAGCCATGTCTCCGGAACCGCATCCGAGATCGAGTTCGATTTCTTTTCCGGGAGGGATTTCAGCGATGTCGCCGAAAAGGAGATATTTGTCATTGAGGATCAGAATCCGGGAATCGAATTTGGCGTTTTTCATGTCAGGGCGGGTGTAATTTCAAAAATTGGTTGTATATTATGCACTCCGGGAGGAGTGTTACCATATCTCCGGAGGAAGCTTTTTTCAACACACGAACAGAAGATTTGCTCTGCGCGATGAAAATATTGTTTGTCTGTACCGGGAACACCTGCAGAAGCCCGATGTGCGAGGCTTATTTCAATTTTCTGTGCAGAAGGGACAGGATTCAGCAGTCTGCGGCGGGCGTTGGCACCGGGAAGGAAGAGGAGGAGGAATCTCGTCTTCTTCTGAAGGCGGAATCGGCGGGACTCTTCGCGGAGGAAGGAGAGAAGGCGTCTCTTCACGCGCGTTCGGTGCTGTCGGGCTTTTGCGGGAGCGGGATTGAGGAGCACAGAAGCCGCAGACTGACAGGGGAGATGCTGGAATCCGCGGATTTGATTGTGGCGCTGTCGAAAGCCCACCGCGTGGGGATTGCGCGGCTCAGCCCGTGTGCGGCGGAGAAGACGGTTCTTCTGCTGGATTTCGCCGGCAGGGAAAACACGGATGTGAGAGATCCTTTCGGAGGAGATGAAAAAGAATATGCCGATTGTTTCGCGGAGATGAAGACGGCTCTCGACGCGCTGTATCAGAAGATCAGGATCGGACGGGAAGGCCAAATCAATATATTACAGGGAGTGAATCATGCAGAAAATCATTGACTGGCAGCAAGAGGGACAGGCGGCGGGCCGCGTGGTGGGGATTGCCTCGGACCACGGCGGATTTGAACTGAAGAAGACTTTGACCGCCTATCTGAAGGAGTCCGGGTTCACTCCGAAAGACTACGGGCCTGCGGAGTTTGATCCGGAGGACGATTATCCGGATTTTGCCCGGGGATTGAGTTTCGACATTTCCAAGGGAGAGCTCTCCTGCGGGATCCTGATCTGCCGTTCCGGAGTGGGGATGGGAATCAATGCGAACCGTTTTCACGGAGTTCGCGCCGTCATTGCCGATAATGTGCGGACGGCGGCGGGGAGCCGGAGTCACAACTGTTCCAATGTGCTGGTGATTCCTGCGGATTATCTCAAGACGGAGGAAATCCTGGAAATTGTGAAAGTATGGTTTTCCACGCCGTTTTCCGGGGAGGAGCGCCATCTGCGCCGTCTGGAGAAACTGGAACGCAATTCATATGACGACATTGCCGCCGTCCGTTCCGCGGATCCCGAGATTGCAAAATGGATTGACTGCGAGGCGGAACGTCAGGACGAGGGGATTGAACTGATCGCTTCGGAGAATTTCACGAGCACGGCGGTCCGCGCGGCGCAGGGATCGGTCCTGACCAACAAGTATGCGGAAGGGTATCCGCGGAAACGCTATTACAACGGCTGTGAATTTGTCGATGAAGTGGAACAGCTGGCCATAGACCGGGCCTGCAAACTTTTCGGTGCGGAAGCGGCGAATGTGCAGGCGCATGCGGGGAGTCAGGCGAACATGGCGGCGTATTTTGCGCTGATCCAGCCGGGCGACACGGTGCTTGCCATGAGTCTTGACCACGGCGGACATCTGACGCACGGGCATCCGCTCAACTTCAGCGGGATGCTGTACAAGATCGTTCCCTACGGGGTGTCTCCCGAGACGGAGAGGATTGATTATGCGGAGCTGGAACGTCTGGCTCTGGAATGCCGTCCCCGCCTGATCTTTGCGGGTGCGAGCGCGTATCCGCGGGAGATCGATTTCAAGACGATTCGCGAGATTGCGGACAAGGTCGGCGCATACATGGTGGTGGACATGGCCCATATTGCAGGTCTTGTGGCGGCCGGGCTGCACGAAAGCCCGGTCCCGTATGCAGACATTGTCACGACGACGACGCATAAAACTCTCCGCGGTCCCCGCTCCGGCTTGATCCTCTGCCGCGAGAAATATCTGAAAGCCGTCAATTCCAAGGTGTTCCCCGGACTTCAGGGGGGACCTCTCATGCACGTGATCGCTGCGAAGGCAATCTGTTTCCGCGAGGCGATGTCCGAAGACTTCCGGTGTTATCAGGCTCAGGTGAAGAAGAACGCCTCCGTTCTGGCGCAGGCCCTGATGGACAAGGGCTACCGTATCGTTTCCGGAGGGACGGACAACCACCTGATGCTGGTGGATCTGCGCCCGAAGAACACGACAGGCAAGGAAGTGGCGCTCGTTCTCGACAAAGCGGCGATCACCGTCAACAAGAACATGATTCCCTTCGATCCCCAGAAGCCGACCGTGACCAGCGGCATCCGGATCGGGACCCCCGCAGTCACAACACGCGGGATGAAGGAAGCGGAAATGCTGAAAATCGCGGACTTCATCGACCGCGCCGTTGCCGGACGGGACAATGAAGAAGTTCTGAAATCCATTGCAGCGGAAGTCCATGCCTTCACCCGCAGCTTCCCGCTTCCCCGCTTCTGAGCACCGCAAAAAGGGAGATGAAAAAGCATGCTGGATATCAAATTCATACGGGAAAATCCCGAGGCGGTCCGTGAAAATATCCGGAAGAAGTTCCAGGAGAGAAAACTGGAACTGGTGGACCAGGTGCTGGAACAGGACGTCCGTCACCGCGCGATCAAGACGGAAGTCGAAACGCTCCGTGCCCGGCGCAATTCCGCCTCCAAACAGATCGGCGGACTCATGGCCCAGGGGAAAAAAGCCGAGGCTGAGGCGCTGAAAAAGGAAATTGCGCTGGAAGGAGAAAGGATCACGGCTCTCGGCACCGAAGAAAAGACGCTGGAAGAGGCTCTGACGAAAAATCTCATGGCGCTTCCGAATATGATCGATTCCTCCGTTCCCATCGGGAAGGATGATTCCGAAAATGTGGAACGCGAACGTTTCGGCGAGCCCGTGGTTCCGGATTTTGAGATTCCGTATCATACGGAGATCATGGAACGGCTGGGAGGGATTGATCTGGACAGCGCCCGGCGCGTCGCGGGGAACGGATTTTATTACCTGACAGGCAAGACCGCGATTCTGCATTCCTCGATTCTTGCTTACGCGAGGAACTTCATGGTGAATCGCGGGTTCACCTACTGCATACCTCCGTTCATGATCCGCGGGAATGTGGTGTCTGGCGTGATGAGCTTTGCGGAAATGGATTCGATGATGTACAAGATCGAGGGCGAGGACCTGTATCTGATCGGGACGTCCGAACACTCGATGATCGGGCGTTTCATCGATCAGATCATTCCCGAGGAGCAGCTTCCGATCGCCCTGACCAGTTATTCGCCCTGTTTCCGCAAGGAAAAAGGAGCGCACGGAATCGAAGAACGCGGAGTGTACCGGATCCATCAGTTTGAGAAGCAGGAAATGATCGTTCTCTGCAGGCCGGAGGAAAGCATGGAGTGGTTCGGTCGGCTCTGGAAGAATACGGTGGACTTCTTCCGCTCCATGGAGATCCCCGTGCGGACGCTGGAATGCTGTTCCGGAGATCTTGCCGATCTGAAAGTGAAGTCTCTCGATGTGGAAGCCTGGTCGCCCCGCCAGCGGAAGTATTTTGAAGTGGGCTCCTGTTCCACGCTTGGGGACGCACAGGCCCGCAGGCTCCGGATCCGCGCCAGAGGCAAGGACGGCAATTATCTGGTCCATACGCTCAACAACACCGTAGTGGCGCCGCCGCGGATGCTGATTGCGTTTCTGGAGAACCATCTTCAGGCGGACGGGTCGGTCCTGATTCCGAAGGTGCTCCAGCCCTATTGCGGATTCGACAGAATGGAGCCGGAGAAAAAATAGAAACTGCTGAAGCTGCGGGAGAGAAGAGAGCCGGAGGATGTTTTCTTCGTTTTCTCATACTCCCCGTGATTATGATTCCCTTTCCCGCTCTTACGCGCTTCTGTTCCGGCTCTGTTCCCGTGTTTCCGTTCACGGGGGAGGCATTCCGGCGGAGGGGGAGAACTCCGGGACAGTTCTTTCCGGCGGAGAGAGAACGGAAAAAAGAAAAGGACAGGAATTCCAAGGAGAAAAAGGACCATGAAGAAGATGCTTCCGGGATTGATCGTTTTTCTGTCATGCATGGCTGCTGCGCTTTATGCCCAGGCACCTGTTTCTGCGTCTGCGGCCTCCCGGCAGGGAGGAGGAGGCAGTAGTGGCGGCGGCGCTGTGGCTTTCAAGACGCCGCAGGAGGCAATGAGATATTACGAAAGCCGGATTGACACCCTGATGCAGCGTGTGACCACGATGCAGGATGACAACGCCCGTCTGGAAGCGTCAGTCATGGATCTTCGCCGGGAAGTCGAGACACTTGCGCGCAGCAACGAGGAACTTTCCGCTGAAGTGACGCGTCTGAAACGCCAGATAGCAGCGGATGCGGAAGTCCGCGAAGCGCAGCTGGAAAAAATCGCCGACCGCCTGACCCGTTCCCAGGTTCCCGATGCCTCCTCTTCCGCCGGCGCAATGCAGGAATATGTGGAATACACCGTTCAGCCGGGAGCGACTCTCAGCGCGATTTCCAAGGCCTACGGAGTTTCCATTTCGGACATCAAAAAAGCCAACAACATGAGTTCCGATGTTCTCAGGATCGGGCAGAAACTGAAAATTCCGGTCCGTTGAGTTGAGAAATGAAGGAAGAAAGATTCCGGGGAAGAAGCGTTTGTGAAAGGAGGAGCTCCGTCATGGCGACCGAAGCGACGGGGCGGAAACGCCGCTCATCCGGGACAATCTCATCAGCGAAGGATTCCAAGGACAGATGACGCCCTCCCAGACGAATTTCATGAGACGAATCTCTCCGTTATGCACCACCCAGTTTCTGGGAGTCTTCAACGACAACGCGTTCAAAATGCTTGCGACGCTTGCGGTTGTGGGCGGAAGCGGCAACTATTTCAAGGATTCCGTCTTTCTGATGCTGCTGACCTTTGCATATGTGATTCCGTTTCTTGCGCTGACATCGCCTGCGGGGGCGCTGGCGGACCACATGCCGAAGCGCTACATCATCATGCTGTCGAAGGTGCTGGAGTTTTTCATCATGCTCGGGGGGGCGTTTGTTCTGGCGAAGACGGAATCCTGGGGACTGTGGTCGGTGCTGGGGGTGATGTTCCTGATGACGGGGCAGTCGGCATTTTTCAGTCCGGCGTTTAACGGGATTCTGCCGGAGACTTTTCCGGAAAAGGAATTGTCGCGTGCGAACGGGGACGTCGGGATCATGACTTTTCTGGGGGCGATTCTGGGGATGGGGTCCGCGCCATTCATGAAGATGGCGCTGGAGGGGAATCTGTTTCACTGCGGGCTGCTGCTTTGCGGGATTTCCTTTGTGGGGCTTCTGGTGTCTGCGTCGATTGTGCCGGTGATTTCGGCGGTGCAGCGGAAGAAGGAACTTGCCTACCGCTCGTGGGAAGGACTGAAGATGGGGGTGCGCGAACTGGCGGGGAATCACGGACTACTGCTTGCCGCTCTCGGAGACGGTTTCTTTCTCGGGATCGGAGTGGCCATCCAGACGCTTCTGATTCTCTATGCCAAATACACCCTTGACGACGGCGGGGGAGATACGGAAATCGGACTTCTCCAGCTGGCGCCTGCACTGGGAATGGGGATCGGCTGTTATCTTGCGGGGCGTCTTTCAGGACGGAAGGTGGAACTGGGACTGGTGCCTTTCGGGGCGGCAGGAGTGGCGCTTTCGCTGCCGATTGCGGCGTATTTTCCGGGAGCGGTGACACAGGTCTCGCTTTCGATTCCGCATCTTTTTGTCAGCGGGACCTTTGACCTGCAACTGCATATGCACATCACTGCGATGTTCTGGCTGGCGATGGCCGGACTCTGCGGAGGGCTTTTCATTGTGCCGCTGCGGGCATATTTCCAGCAGCGCGTGCGTCCGGAGGTGCGTGGAGCGGCTTTGGCGTGCAACAATGCGATCTGCTTTACTATGGTGCTGGCGGCGTCTCTGCTGGTCTTCTGCTTTGCGCTCGGGACGGCGAAGACGGATCCGGACATCCCGGAAGCCTTCCGGAGCCTTGCCGAAGCAATGCCTTATTTCTCTCCGCAGACGCTTCTTGTGGCAATCGGGGCGGTTACCTTTCTGGTCACCTTGTTCACCATGTGGCTTCTGCCGGACTTCACGCTGCGTTTTCTGATCATCACTCTGGGGCACACGCTGTACAAACTCCGGATCACAGGGGCGGAAAACATTCCGGAACGGGGACCGGCGATGCTGCTTTCGAATCATGTGTCGTTCATCGACGGGATTCTGATCAGCGCGTGCACATCGCGCCGGGTGCGTTTCCTGATGCACGAAGATTATTATGCTGTGCCGATTCTGAGTCCGGTGGCGCGTCTGACGGGTTTTGTGAAAGTGCCTTCGGCGGGGAAGCACAAGAGCATGTCGCAGATGTTTGACAATGTGAAGGATCTTCTCCGTTCCGGGAAGATCGTCTGCGTCTTTCCCGAAGGGAAGCTCACGCGGAACGGGACGATCGGTTTTTTCAAGGGCGGATATGAGAAAATGATTCCCCCTGACATGGATATCCCCGTCATTCCCGTGCACATCGGGGACATCTGGGGGAGCATGTTTTCCTACTACGCAGGCCGGATCAAGCTCCGTCTTCCCCGGAAACTACCTTATTACGCCACGGTGACCTTCGGGAAGCCCTTTTCCAGGAAATTCACTCCGTTTGAGGCCCGGCAGGCCATTGCCGAACTGGGAGCGGAGGCCGCCGTGCATCCGCGTCACAAGGAGCATGTGCTTCATTATCAGGTGGCGAAGAATGCGAAGAGCATGCCTTTCAAAACCGTCATGCGGGATGCGGACGGGAAAAGCTATAACTGCTTCAGCACTTTTCTTTCCGCTCTTCTCCTGAGCCGGGAGATCCGGCGCCTGACTTCATCCGAGTGCAAATATGTGGGCATTCTGCTTCCGAACAGCACTGCCGCGGCCCTTTCCATTCTGGGGAGCCTGTATGCGGACAAAGTGCCCTGTCCGCTGAATTTCACCACTTCGCAGAAAGTTTTTGAACTTTCGGTGAAGAAAGCGCGGATCACGCATGTGATCACAAGCAGGCGTTTTCTGGAAAAAATCAAGATCAGGCAGACGCCGGAAATGGTGTTTCTGGAGGATCTTGTCGCCGGCATTCCCTCCTGGAAGAAGCTTCTGGCCGTGCTGGGAATCATTGTGATCCCCTACCGCGAACTCATGAATCTGATTTCGCCGCTAACTCTGAACGATGTCAATGCGACGGGCGCGCTGCTGTTCTCCAGCGGTTCCACCGGCATTCCCAAGGGAGTCATGCTTTCCCATCACAATATCAATTCCGACGTCTACTCCATCGCGGACACGGTAAAGCCCGACCGCCGCAGCGACGGCATCCTCGGAAATCTTCCTCTCTTTCATTCCTTCGGGCTTAACACCTGCTTCTGGATTCCCATGAGCCTGGGGTGCGAGGTGACTTATGTGGCGAGTCCCCTGGATGCGGCGACCGTCGGAAACGCCATTGAAAAATACCGCTGCACCATGCTGTTCTCCACGCCTTCTTTTCTGCAGGCGTACATGAGGAAATGCCCGAAGGAACAGTTCAGGACGCTCCGTCTGGTGATCTCGGGAGCGGAAAAACTCCGCGAGGATGTGGCACGGCGTTTCCATGAAATCATGGATGGAAAGCGGGAAGTGGTCGAGGGATACGGATGCACGGAACTTTCCCCCGTCGTGACGATCAACTTCACTTCCGATGTCACGGAGCTCGGGAGAATTTACGGAAAAAAAGGCTCCATCGGAATCTCTCTTCCGAATGTCTGTCCGAAAGTGGTCGATCCCCTTTCCTTCAAACCGGTTCCTCCGGATACGGAAGGACTGCTCTTCGTCAAGGGGCCCATGGTCATGCAGAGATATCTGGACGAGCCGGAAATGACGGAAAAAGCCGTCATCGATGGCTTCTACAATACCGGAGATATCGTCAAAATGGATGAGGACGGCTATATCTTCATCTGCGGCCGCCTCTCCCGTTTCAGCAAGATCGCCGGGGAAATGGTCCCGCACGAAATGGTCGAATGCATCATCAACGAACTCTGCGGCTCCGATGCACGGGTTGTGGCCGTGGGCGGAATTCCCGATCCCGCCAAGGGAGAAGCGCTCCTTGTCCTGTATACGGAGGAAATGCCCATGACGCCTGATGAAGTCGTCGCACTCCTGAGAGAGCGGAGCATTTCCAATCTCTGGATCCCGAAGGCCGCGAATTTTTATAAGGTGGATCATCTGCCGCTGCTCGGAAGCGGAAAGCTCGATCTTTCCATTCTCCGTCAGATTGCAGACGAATACGCCGCTTCCAGGGCCCATCAGGGGAAGAATCCCTCTTCTTCTCCTGCAGCACAGACCGTATGAGTCTGACGGGCCCTTGCACCCGGCAACAACATAAGACGTCTGCCGGCCGCCCGGCCTTGATGGATGAACACAAAAGAGAAGACTTTCCCGTTCTCCTTCTCTTTTCTTCCTCCTTCTGCCCGCCTCTTTCCGCCCGCAGCGGAGAGTTCACGGAGGACAGGGCGAACAATGCGCCGCAGCGGCAGGACATAGCCCGCTTTTTTCTTATCCCTCTCACTGTGCCTCATTCATGCCTCATTTTCTCCGCTGCTTTTTCCGCAGATTCTCCTTTTACTTTTATTTTACAGGGGGCGGAACTGTGAAACGGAAGAGAAGAAGGAGAGCAGAAAAAGGAGGGAGGGGAAGGGCAGAAAAAAGGGCCGTCCCCCTGTTTTTTGCAGAAGGGGACGGCCCGGCTCTCTTTTCCTGTTCAGAGAGAAGCGTTCTCCGAGAAAAGAAGAGTTCTCTCCGATTCTTTTTTCAAGCCTGCGCTTTCGGCGCTTTCCCGGATTATCAGTCCTGGAAGGAGAATGCGTTCACGGCATTGGCCGCGGCGGCGATTTTCGAGACGATTTCCGCATTGACGGGAGTATTGGTTTTGACCGCCGCAAGGGAAAGACCGTTCTTCAAATCCTGAGGAGCACGGATGTCCATAATGTTGATGGCGTTTTCCCCGAGGATGCTGGCGATTTTTCCGATGACGCCTGGAGCGTCCTTGTATTCGACGAAGAGATTGTTTCCTTCCGGCTCCAGATACAGATGGTCAAAGTTGTTGATTCTGGAAATCATCAGTCTGGATTCGGCGATGGTTCCGCGGATGGAGATTCTTTCTGTTCCGGCGATGAAATCGAGCGTGATGGATTCTCCGTAATGCTTGTTGTCGTCGACTTCCCTGTTCATGAATTCGATGCCGCGTTCGCGGAGGAATTTTTCAGCCTCTTCGGCGCCGCGGAAAGGATCGAAGTCTGGGCAGAGTCCGGCGGTGACGGGAGCGATCATCCATTTGGCGAACGGATGAAGTTTGCCGTAGAAACTGCTTTCGATTTTGGAAATGGGACGTCCGTTGAGATAGGCCCGTCCGAGAGAGGCGAGGACGCTGGCGAGTTTCTGATAGCGCTCGTCGAGTCCGTCCGGGACACCCTTGTTGACGACACAGGTGGTGACCCCTTCGGCAAAGTAGGAAACGGTCTGATCCGCGGCGCGTTTCGCTGCAAGGAAATTCGCTTCCTTGGTGCTTGCGCCGAGGTGGGGGAGCATGATGTCTGCAATGTCGGCGACGCTCTTCATGCCTTCGGCATCCTTGGGATAGACGTCGTTACAGTAGATCAGCTCTTTTTCCGCTTTAAGTGCCCGGATGGCATTTTCATCAATGATTGCGGCGCGGGCGCAGTTGATGAGCATGGCGCCTTTCTTCATAGTGGAAACAAGCGCCTGATTGACCATGCCGCGTGTCTGATCATTTTCGGGGATGTGCAGTGAAATGATGTCCGCCTCGCGGAAAATTTCCTCGACGGAGCAGAGCCGGACACCGAGCTGTTCCGCCAGTTCCGGAGAAAGCACAGGATCATAGGCGAGAACGGTCATGTCGAATCCCGCGACTCGTTTTGCCAGAAGGCGCCCGATATTCCCCATCCCGAGGATGCCGAGAGTCTTTCCCGTGATTTCCCTTCCCATGAATTTGCTCTTTTCCCATTTTCCCGCCCGGGTGGAAATGTCGGCCGGCACCAGTTTCCGGTAGGAGGCAAGCATCAGGGCAATTACTTCCTCCGCAACGGCGTTGGAATTCGCGCCCGGTGTGTTCATGACATCCACATTTTTGCGGCGCGCATATTTGATGTCGATATTGTCGAATCCCGCACCGGCGCGCACGACCAGCTTGAGATCGGGAAGCAGGTCCATAATTTTGGGTGTGACTTTTTCACTGCGGACAATAATGACCTGAGCATCCGGATTCCCGGCCGCGAGCTCAGCAAGCGGGATGTCGGGATTCTGAAGGACGGTGAATCCGTTTTCTCCGAGAATTCCGGCGACGGCTTTATCCAGTTTTGTCGGGATCAGTGCCTTTCTCATAGCAAAATCTCCTTAGAAAGTTGAAAAAAATTGATCTTTTTGCAATATTCAGCTCGAAAAATACCATCATTGAGGCCATCTTACAAGGACAGAACGAAAGATAGTGGAAAAATAAATGGCAGACAGACCCGATATCCTGTGGCTCGACGAGGTCGATTCCACCAATCGCTTCGCCCTTGAGAACTTCGATGCTCTTCCCGACGGCTGTATGGTCGCCCCCCTCCGCCAGAGCGCCGGACGCGGCAGCAAGGGCCGTCGGTGGATTTCCCCCCCCGATGTAAACGTCTATACCTCGCTTCTGCTGAAAGGATTTGATTTCACGGTCCATCAGGCGGCCTGGATCGGATCCCTTGCTGTGCTGGAAGTCCTGCGCACGCATGCGCCGCGTCTGGATTTCAGGGTGAAATGGCCCAATGACGTCCTCTGCGGGAAAAAGAAGATCGCCGGAATCCTCTGTGAAAGCAGATACGGACGCAGAGGAGGAATTGTCATCGGAGCCGGAGTCAACATCAATATGGATCCCGCCTCGCTCAGGGAAATCGGGCGTCCCGCCACCAGCCTTTACGCCGAAACAGGTGTCCTGGCAGACGATGTCGGAAGTTTCGCCCTCGAAATTCAGAAGGAGGCCCTGAAACTCTACGCGGATGCGCGGAAGGAGGGGGGAATCGCAAACCTTCACAGACTTTGGAGCGCGGAGAACATCCTTGCGGGAAAGAATATTTCCATCCGTCTGCACAACGGGTCCATTCTGACAGGGCTGGTCGTCGATTTTTCCGGGAACGGAGCTCTGATCCTCATCAATCATGCGGATTCCCGCATCTGCGAAATTCCGGATGGTGAGGTCCTTTCCATGACTCTCCCGGGGGCTTCCTCCTGAGGAATTGTGTTTTCTCCTCTTTTCCCTTTCCGTGAGATGATGTTGTGAGCAGACTTTGTGTTTTTTTCTTTCCTGGCGGCTCTGCGACTCGTGGAAAATACTTCTCGTGGAAAATACTTGTAGAAAATATCCCATGGGAGGGCCGTTTTCCCGCCCCCTTTCCTCTTGTCTTCTCTTTACGTTTGGGGGGATCTGAAGGACGCAAGGAACAGAACTTGCTGCGGAGAAGCGCCTTCTCTTTCTGTTCCGGTTTCATCATATTTCCTGTTTCCTGAAAATTGTGTTTCCCTGTCGCTTTTTCCCTTCAGGGAACGCCGGCTTTCCTCTTGCATCCTTGAAAACAGGGTGTATCGTATCAAAAGCCTTGGATCCGGGGGAAGAACCGGAAGGACGGAAGAGAGCGAACGCCCCCCGTCCGTGACCGGAAGCGGCGGTGAATGAGGCTGAATACAGGACACTGAAAAATAGAACGAACCCCCCTTATGCAAGTCTCGGGGAACATGGGAAGAAACAAGCGATGATTCAGAGTGTTTTTGATTTTTTCACGAACGGGATCTGGAACATACGTTCCGGAGAACTGCCCAGGATGAAGGCTTTTTTCCTGACCGTGGCGCGGGTGCTGGTTCTGACCTCCCGTTTTTTCATCAAGAACAAGTGTTCCCTGCGTGCATCGGCACTGACGTTCTATACATTGCTTTCGATAGTTCCGATTGCCGCGTTGATGTTCGGGATTGCCAAAGGGCTGGGGTTTGAGGAAACGCTCCGGCGTTCGATCATGGACGGGCTGGCAGGGCATGAGGAGGTGGCGGATAAAATCATCACGTTTTCCGATCACATGCTTCAGAATGCGAAAGGCGGAGTGGTGGCGGGAGTCGGCGCCATTCTGCTGATCTGGACTGCGCTGAAACTTCTTGCGAGCGTGGAGGGATCCTTCAATGCGATCTGGGGAGTGAAGCAGGGGCGCAACTTTGTTCGGAAAGTCAGCGATTATCTGACGATGCTCATCGTCTGTCCGCTGATGATGATTGTGGTGATGGGCGCGAGCGCGTATGCGACGGTGCAGGTGAGCGGTCTGGTCACCTCTCTTCCGTTTCCCGAGACGTTGAATCATGTGGTTTCGCTTTCCTCCCGGATCATTCCGTTTCTGGCGGCGTGGCTGGTGTTCACGTTCATTTATCTTTTTCTTCCGAACACGCGGGTCAGGCTGGCGTCCGGACTTCTGGCGGGAGTCTTCACAGGGACGCTCTATCTGCTCATTCAATGGGTGTACATGTTTGCACAGGTGCTGCTGACGAGCTACAATGCGGTCTACGGCAGTTTCGCCGCACTGCCGTTTTTCCTGATCTGGCTCCAGGCGACCTGGACCGTGGTGCTGCTCGGAGCGGAGCTTTCTTTCTCCTATCAGAATGTGAATATTTATGAACTTTCGCCCGGGGACGGGCCCGTGTGTGTGGAACAGAAGGCGATCTATGCGATCCGGATTCTCCGGGAACTGGCGCTGGCGTTTCAGGACGGATCCGGGGCTTTGTCGGATGTGCATGTTTCCAGGAAGCTGGAAATCCCCATCCGGACCACGCGTTCCGTCCTTTATGAGCTGGAACGCTGCGGATTCGTTTCGGAACTCATGAGCGCGAAGAACAGCGACGATCTCTTCCAGATTGCGATGCCTGCCGAACGGCTGACTCCGGTTTTTGTCCTGACGCGTCTGTTCAAACTGGGAGATTCCGCAGACAGCAACTGCAGCCGGCAGGGGCACGATTACGGCAAACTCGTCGAAAATCTCTGGTCTTCCGCCTCGGATTCCCCGTCGAACCTGCCATTGACGGAACTCTGGAAATGACGGATCTCTGACGGAAAAAGGACGGATGAAAATGACGGCACACAACATTCTGATTACAGGCGGAGCCGGATTCATCGGTTCCAATCTGACGGATCGCCTGCTGGCGCGGGGACACCGTGTGATCTGTCTCGACAACTTTTCGACCGGGAGACGCGAAAATCTCCTCTCCGCCCTGGAAAACCCGAATTTCACGCTGAAGGAAGGCGATATCCGGGATTCCGCGCTCTGCCGGGAACTCTGTGCAGGCGTCGACTATGTGTTTCATGAGGCGGCTCTGGGATCGGTCCCGCGTTCCATTGCGGATCCCGGAACGGTCAATGACGTCAATGTGGGCGGCTTCGTCAACATGCTCAAGGCCGCTGCGGATGCGGGAGTCAAACGCTTCATTTATGCTTCCAGCAGTTCCGTCTACGGTGACGATCCCGCGCTTCCGAAAAGGGAGGAGCGCATCGGGAAGGCGCTTTCCCCTTACGCCGTCACGAAATATGCGGACGAAGTCTATGCGGATGTCTTTTCACGTCTGTACGGGCTGGAGACAATCGGACTGCGTTATTTCAACGTTTTCGGCCGTCGGCAGAATCCCGCGGGGGAATATGCCGCGGTGATCCCGAGATTTGCCGCGGCGCTGCTGGAGCACCGTCAGCCCGTCATCTACGGGGACGGTTCGCAGTCCCGTGACTTCACGTATATCGACAATGTCCTTTCCGCGAACGAGCTCGCCATGGAAATTCCCGCTCTCCCCGCCGGAAGGAATGCCCCCGTCTGCAACATCGCCTGCGGGAAAGGGGTGACCCTGCTGGAACTTTTCCGGGACCTTCGGGACTGCCTGGGGAAGGCCGATCCTTCCATCCTCCCGATTGAAGCGGCCTTTGCTCCGCCAAGGAAAGGGGATATTGCCCATTCCCTTGCGGATATCAGTCTTGCCGCCCGTCTTCTCGGCTATGTCCCGCTGAAGAATTTCAGCGAAGGAATCGCTCTCGCCGCAGAATGGTACCGCAATTCTGCTCCGGCCTTCTCTACGCCAGCGCCTGCAGGAGAATAACAAGGGAACCGTTCCTCCGAAAGATTCCTTCCTGGAAAATTTCTTCCCCCCGTTTCCTCCATGCACGGCTTCCGCCATGCGCAAAGACATGGGAAAGCAGAAACGTTTTCCCCAAGCGAATGAACGGCGGGAATGAAACGGCGGGAGTCGGTCTTTTTGTCCTTCGCCTGATTGCATTGCCGTGACGGACGTGGTATATTGAAGGTGATATTTTCATTTTTTCAATCAAATCACCAACAATTTCGGAAAGAAGGAAAAAGGAATGAAGATCCTGGTCATCAATTCAGGGAGTTCCTCCCTGAAGTTCACTCTGTTCTCGATGGAGAAAGACGAGGAGAAGGTGCTTGCGAGCGGTATTGTGGAACGTCTCGGGCTGGAGAATCCCAAAATCATTTACAAGAATCCGGCGCAGGAGTACAAAAGCGAAGACAATCCCCCCATCCCAGACTATGATACGGCTCTTCAGCTGATCTGCGGGAAACTGACGGATCCCGAACACGGAGTCATCCGTTCCTTCGATGAAGTCGGAGCCATCGGGCACCGCGTCCTTCACGGAGGCAGCAAAGTGTTCAAGCCGGTTCTTATCGACGAGGCCGTGAAGGACATTATCCGCGACTGCATTCCTCTGGGTCCCCTTCACAATCCTGCGAACCTCTCCGGGATCGAAGCCTGTGAACAGATTTTCCCCGGCGTTCCGAACGTTGCTCTCTTCGATACCGCGTTCCACCAGACAATGCCCCCGGAAGCGTATCTGTACGCGATTCCACGCAAATATTACGAGGAATACGGCATCCGGCGTTACGGTTTCCATGGGACATCGCATCAGTATGTCTGCGGAGCCGCCGCGGAATTTGTGGGGAAGAAGCCGGAAGAAGTCGACATGATCACCTGTCATCTGGGCAACGGCTGCAGCATGGCGGCCATCCGGAAAGGGAAGGTGATTGACACCACCATGGGGCTGACGCCTCTCGAAGGCCTGATGATGGGAGGGCGCTGCGGTGACCTCGATCCGGCCGTGGTCCTGCGCTTCGCGGACATGGGCATGAACACCAATGAAATCGACCGCCTGATGAACAAGCAGAGCGGTCTCCTTGCCGTCGCCGAAATCGGAAGCAGCGACATGCGGGACATCTCCGCCGCCATTGAAAAAGGTAACGAACGCGCGCGTCTTGCCCTGGACATGTTTGTCCGCAGAGTCGTGAAATATATCGGAGCGTTTTACGTCCTTTTTGAAAAAGGTCCGGAACTGCTGGTCTTCACGGGCGGAATCGGGGAGTATTCCACGCTCGTCCGCAGACTTGTGATGGAAAAACTCTCCGCACTGAATATCTTTGTTGATGTCGAGGCGAACAATGCGGCGTTCGGAAAGAAAGGCGTCATTTCCACGCCGGAAAGCGCCTGGAAGGCTCTTGTAATCCCGACCAACGAGGAACTGATGATTGCAAGAGGCGTTCTCGGTGTTCTCGGAGTCGAACACTGAATCTGCACAAAGTCTTCTGAGTTTCTGACAGAAGGACGGTGTCTGTCCTTTGCGGTGCGGCGTATTGTTTCCTCCCCTTCCTTCCTGAAAGGAGAGCTTGCGCTTGTTGCCCGCAGAAGCAGAAAAAAGATATGGTGCGTGACAAGAGGGGCTGCTCCCGGAGAGAAAAAAAGAAAGAAGTGAAAAGGAAAGGGAGGAGGGGATGTGTGTCCTCTCTTTCCTTCTTTTTTTCCCTCTGAGAAATTCTTCCGCCGTTTTTTGCGGGAGAAAAGAATTTGATCTTGCGGAACTCAGTGTTTGCTGGTCTTCGCGTTTTTCTTCTTTTTTTCCTCGGCCGTGATGCTGAGGGCGATACCGCCGCGCGGGCGGAAAACGCCTGTGACTTCCATCCATCTGGGAGAGCATGCCGTGACGAGATCAGAGAGGATCCGGTTGACAGCTTCTTCATGAAAGGTGTTGTGATTGCGGAAAGAGAAGAGATACAGCTTCAGAGACTTGCTTTCGACACAGAGCCTGTCTGCAATGTAGCGGATGGTGATGTGACCGAAATCAGGCTGGTTCGTGACGGGACAGAGACTGGTGAATTCCGGACAGTCGAATGTGATGACGTAGTCGCGTCCCGGGAAGGCGTTTTCAAAGGTTTCGATCACGGCTTTTTCCGGAGAAGAGGGATATTCGGTGTGATTCCGGTTGAGCAGAGTCAGGGTCGGATGAACTGTTCCGGGAGTTTTCCCGTGCGAGCAGGAGTTTCTTTTTTTGCTGTTTTCCATGTTCAGAAGTCCTTTTTGAAAAGATTTTCGTAAAAAAATACACCTTTTTTGCAAGTTGACAAGGAAAGTTTGAAAACTTTGCTTGACCGACGCAAAAGCGGGAATATATTAGACTGCTTTCCAATAGCACCGGAATCAGTCGGTCGGGAATGCGTTGAGCCAGACAGATAATGACAAAAGAAAACCTTCAAAGAAACTCTTATGTAACCCAAGGGAGATCCAATGAAAATCTGGAAAAAGATGCTTTTAGCGGGCATGCTGTTGTTTGCGGTGGGAACCGTTACGGAATCCTTCGCACAGGAATCGGTTGAGCCTCCTGGATACGAGAATCTCTGGACGTGCATGGCCCACAAGCTTGGCAGAGGAATCAGCAATGTCGCATTTGGTGTTCTTGAAATTCCAATTGAAGTGGTGAATGTCAATTTTGAAGAGGGCGGGATTGCGGCATGCACCTTCGGTGTTTTGAACGGAGTCGGTTATTTCGTGGCGCGTGAACTGGTTGGAGTTCTTGAAATCGTGACTTTCCCTGTCCCGCTTCCGGGCTGTCCGAATGATCCGAAGGATGCCGGAATCGGCTACGGGCCCATCATGCAGCCGGAATGGATTATCACTCCTGAGACGAATTATTACAACTTTGTCTTCCAGAAGACTTCCACCATGTAATATCATTCTGCATGGCCTGGAGGGGGAAAAGCGGGACTTCCGCTTTTCCGGATCCCGAAAAAGTTCTTGAGGCTCCCGTTTCCAGATGCGCTGGGAACGGGGGTTTTTCTTTTATCGGGGATTTTTCTTTTCCGGGATTCCTCCTTGTCTTTCTCTGGATGCCCTTCTCTCTCTGGATGCCCTTTTTTTCGGGGGACATGTTTCCCCCGGGGACGGAAGGAATCTGATGCAAGGGAGGAGGGAAGGGAAATGTGACGTGCCGCAGGGCGGGGGGAGAGGTACACAAACTCCTTTGCGCTGTTTTCATTTTTTCCCTGCTGAAGGGATATGCCGCCGGGATAAGATGCCGGGCGGAATGAATCCCAGGGCGCTTTTTTCTTGTATCAGACAATTATCAGACAATCCCTTTTTGCCTGAAGCGCCGGATGTGAAGCGGAAAACTCCATAGATGAGAAAGACGGGTATTCCGGCAATCCACAAATAGAGCCATCCGAAAAAGATGGCAAAAACCAGTTCGGGTCCGCGCGGGGTAAAAATGCCGAGAAAAGATGGAATTGCGATGGCGCCGACAACGATGCTCCAAGAGATTGCGGAAAGAGCCGGAATCCAGAAGATCCATTTCCAGAGACGAAACCATGCAGGGCGCATTTCGATGCCGCAACAAAGCGCCGCCGGAATGAGAAGGCAATAAAGAAGCCAGAGAATGGCAAAATAGAGAATCTGCGGTTGTCCCCGAAAACTGGACAACTTGACTTGGTGTAAAATGCCCGTTAAATTAA
>CAJMAW010000058.1 GCA_905211485.1 uncultured Lentisphaeria bacterium
TAACGGTCCTAAGGTAGCGAAATTCCTTGTCGGGTAAGTTCCGACCTGCACGAATCGTGTAACGATCGCGGCACTGTCTCGAAGTGGAGCTCGGCGAATTTGTAGTTCCGGTGAAAATGCCGGATACCTGCAGTAGGACGGAAAGACCCTGTGAACCTTTACTGTAATCTGATATTGGTATTCGGGTGTTCATGTGTAGGATAGGTGGGAGACTTCGAAGCCGCAGCGCCAGCTCCGGTGGAGTCATCCGTGAAATACCACCCTTGATAACTTGAATATCTAACTTTCTCCCGTGAATCCGGGTAAGGGACCGTGTCAGAGGGTCAGTTTGACTGGGGCGGTTTCCTCCAAAATGGTAACGGAGGAGCACGAAGGTACATTCAGCACGGTTGGCAATCGTGCATAGAGCGTAAGGGCATAAGTGTGCTTGACTGTGAGACTTACAAGTCGAACAGATACGAAAGTAGGTCCTAGTGATCCAGCGATGGAACGTGGAATCGTCGTTGCTCAACGGACAAAAGGTACTCCGGGGATAACAGGCTGATAGCGCCCAAGCGTCCATAGCGACGGCGCTGTTTGGCACCTCGATGTCGGCTCATCTCATCCTGGGGCTGTAGAAGGTCCCAAGGGTCCGGCTGTTCGCCGGTTAAAGAGGTACGCGAGCTGGGTTCAAAACGTCGTAAGACAGTTTGGTCCTTATCCACTGCAGGCGCAGGACATTTGACAAGATCATTCCTTAGTACGAGAGGACCGGGAATGACCGACCTCTGGTATTCCAATTGTCTCTACAGAGGCAGCGTTGGGTAGCTATGTCGGGAAAGGATAAGCGCTGAAAGCATCTAAGCGCCAAGCCCCCTTGAAGATGAGATGTCCCTGGATCTTTGATCCCTGAAGACTGCTTGAAGACTACAAGCTCGATAGGATGCAGGTGCAAGGCCGGTAACGGTCTCAGCTTAGCATTACTAATTTGTCGTGAGGCTTGACCACCTTTTCTTACAGTACTCCTTCTGCCAGGATTCAGTACTGCAAGAAAAGTCTTGTCTTCCTTTCATTTCTCTCTGCGTTTCTTTTGTCTCCCCTATCTCCTAACATCTTTAATACATATTTTTTCCCGGTGTCTATTGCGAGCTTGAAACTCACGTTCCCATCCCGAACACGATCGATAAGGAGCTCCGCGACGATGGTACTGCACAACTGAGTGTGGGAGAGTAGTTCGATGCCGGGATTTTTTTTGCTCCCTCTCTCTTCTCTCGCACGAACCATAAATAAAAAAATTGCTCTCTCCTACACAATGAGATTTCACCCCACGCGCATACGCTTGTCACTCACACAATCACTCCTTCCTGTGACAATATGAATAAGAAAACTGCCATTCTTTTCCCAGTGAGAGCAGAGCATTTTTTTTCGGAAAGATTTTCTGAATTTTCCCGGACTGTATAGTGTATGTGGTATTGAGAGAGAAGGGGCGGAAGAAATTGTTTTAAGGGGGGAGGGGAGTGGAAAGGGGGACAATCCGCATTTTCTTTCAAACGCTTTTCCTTTTCCTTTTTCATAGATCTTCCCCTGAGAATCTTCTTGAATGATTTTCTGCGTTTAGCTTCCTCCAGAGTTTATCGGAGCAGGAGAGCTGGCTGAAGTACGGGGAAAAATCCATTCTCTTTTCATTGATTTCCGTGATGTCGGCTATATAGTAGTTCTCTCCGAATTGATTTTTTGAATTCAGCGGATCCGTTGTTTTCCCCACTGGACAGGCTGATGAAAATTCATGATGAAATCTGAAATCCTATAAAACAATGAAAGGATCAGCAAACATGGCAATATGCTGGATTTCCCACAGAGGCGAATCCGCCGATGCACCTGAAAACACGCTCAAGGCTTTTGCGCTTGCGATGGAACGGAATTCCGATGGAATGGAATGTGATGTGCGTTTCACTTCAGACAGAGTCGTTGTCTGCTCTCATGACGACAATACTGGGCGCATGGGCAGTGAAGCCCTGATTGTGGCGGATACTCCCTATGCAAAGCTCGCAACTCTTGATATGAGCGGCGGAAAGCCTGGATACAAGGGGGAAGGGATTGCTCGTTTTGAGGATACTTTGAAAGTTTTGAAGCCGGGGAAAAAATACTTCGTCGAAATCAAGGATTCGGATCCGGAAATTCTGAGTTCCGTCCGCAATTTTGTCCGGAATGCAGGAATTCCCGCGGAGCAGATTATCATCATCGCCTTTGACAAGGAGGTGATCCGGAACTGTTCCAGTTACTGCCCTGAATTCAAGACCCTCTGGCTGACCGGATTCCAGGAACTCTCGCCGGGACGTTTTTCTCCTTCCGCTCCTGAACTGATTGCCATCCTCCGCGATATCGGCGCGGATGGAGTGGATGCTCATGGAAATTTGCAGGTGATTGACGAGGATTATGTGAGGCAGCTGAAAAAGGAAGGTTTTTATTTCGCCGTCTGGACTGTGGATGAGGAGGAGGATGCCCGCCGTTTCATGGCTCTGGGCGTCGATTCCATCACCAGCAACCGGGCTGCTTTCCTGAAGGAGAAACTCGGGCAATAAAAATTCATTTTTTCCCTTTTTTCTTTTTCCTCTTTCTCTTTCCGGGGATGAGGGGAGAGATGGATTCAGCAAATGAAAATGCAATGGAGGCGTTGAGAAAATTTCTTGACGCCTCCTTGTCTTTTCCCGCTCCTGATGAACCGTTTTGTTTGTTCTGCTCTGCTTCCGTTTCTTTTCCATTCTCAGAAAATGGAAACCTTTTCTGAAGCACCGATGCACCGATATACGGCTTGGGAAAAAAGTCGGATGCCGGGGCAGGGGAGGGGGAAAAGCCCGGAGCGGAATCCCTCCGGACGACTGCCCTGAATCAAAAAAAGAGCAGACGAATTCTCAGAATGAACGATGGAGAAAATAAGAGAGCGAAGAGAAATTCCGATGCTGAACCGTTTTTTTCAGCGCTGGGAAACGCGTCTCAACTGCTGCTGACGTTTGCGTTCACGTTCAGCCTTTTCCCGGTTGGCTGCCAGACGGCGCTCTTCATAGGCTTTAAGACGAGCCTGTTTCCGGTTGTTTTCCCATTCCTCCAGCGGGACGTCGTACGGAACATGCAGATATTGAAGCGTACGCTGCGCAATTTCACTGAAGCTGGGGCCCGCAACGGATCCGCCGTAAATGCTGCCTTTCGGCTCATCCGCGGTTACGAGCAGGACAAAACGCGGCTTGTCCGCCGGGACAAATCCCACAAAGGAGGCAAAATATTGTTTGTGTGAATACTGCCCGTTGACAAATTTCTGCGAAGTCCCGGTCTTGCCCGCCACATGATACCCAGGAATGGCGGCGCTTTTGGCCGTTCCGCCCTCTTCAGTAACGGTTTTCAGCATGGATATGATTTCGTGATGGGTCGCACCGTCCTGATAGATGGATTTGCCCCGTTTGACAGGAATTTTTTCGACAACGTGGTTGTTTGCGTTTTCAATTCTGTCCACCAGTCGGAGATCAACCGGATGCCCCCCGTTCGCCAGAATGCAGTAGGCCCGGACCAGTTGAAGCGGTGATGCCGCTATTCCCTGGCCAATGCAGAAGCGCGTGATGGACAGGGTATCCCAGTTTTTCACTTTCCGGAAAATCCCGGCTGTTTCCGGTTTCAGCGGGATCCCTGTCCTGGAACCGAATCCAAAGGCCCGCAGCGTGGAATCAAGATTCTTTTCCCCCATGAGAAGAGCAATCTTCGCCGTGCCGATGTTGCTCGATTTCTGAACAATTTCCTTGACGCTCAGAACTCCCATGGGATGGGAGTCGCGGAGTGGTTTGCCGCCGTAAAACCAGAGACCGCGGTTTGTGTCAAAACGCGTGTAAGGAGTGACGTATCCCTGATCCAGTGCGCCGGCAACGGCAAAGGGTTTCATGATCGAGCCCGGTTCCATGGTGTCTTCGGCAATACGGTTGCGGTAACAGTCGGGTGACATCGTACTGCGGTCGTTCGGATCGTAGGTGGGACGCTGTGCAACGGCAAGAATGTCGCCCGTCTGCGGATCCGCCATGATGGCGTAAGCCGCACGGGCTCCGGATTTTTCCATGAGCTTGTCGAGTTCCTCCTCCAGAATCGACTGGATGGGTTCGCGGATGGTGAGGTAAAGGTTCAGACCGTCGCGGACTTCCTGAATATCGGCGTTCCCGTAACTGATCGGCATGCCGTCCCGGGAGCGCTCGTAAACGGAGGTGCTTTTCCGGGACATCATGTCCTTGTCGAAAAATTTTTCCAGCCCAATGACCGCCACCACTTTGTCCCTGTCCAGATTCGTGAACCCGAGAATGTTCGCCAGCAGACTCCCTTTCGGATAATTCCGCTTGAATGATTCCTTGAAATAGATTCCTTTGAACTTGCGTTTTTCCACGGCAAGTCTCAGCTGCCACGCAAAGTCGTATTCCACCTGCTGCGCTATGACCGCGTAACGGCGTTTGATTGTGCGGAACTCTCCCTTGGAGTCCTTGATCCGGATTTCTTTCTTCATCAGACGTTCAAAAATCTTTTCCCGCTGAAGTCCGTACTCCTTTCCCAGCATCTTCTCAAAAAAAGAGGCGATCGCCGCACAGTGTTCGGCGTCTCCGGTTTCGGAGGGATCTGCGTAGATGTCGAAGGTGGGGATGTTCCCCACCAGCAGATTGCCGTCGTAATCAAAGATCTCACCGCGGTTCCCGCGCTGCACCTTTTTCGCCGTGTACTTTTCCTTCGCCTTCGCAAAAAGTTCTTCGTGGCGCACAATCTGCACCTGGTACAGACAATAGACAACATAGCCGAAAAGAAGCAGAAAGAAACAGATCGCCACTTTCATCCGTACTGCCATACAGCTGATTTGCGTCATCGTTCACCTTTGTTTCATCGGGGGGAAAAAAGGGGCTTAATCCGGAAAACGGGATCCCGCGCGTCAGCGCTGTGTCATGCTGCGCATTCCGGCATCCGGGGTAAAATCCCCCTTCTCCCGGCTGCTGCTCAGAAGCTGCGCTTCCGCGCGGCTGCGCCGCCGCAAGGCTTCCATATCCAGAAGCTTCAATACCTTCACCTGCGTCGGGGACGCAGGACGGAGCGCAAGATGAAAGGCCTCAATTCTGGAACTGATATGCTGCCAGGAGGAAAGTTCCTCTTTCCGGTTCCGCAGATTGGTCTTTTCCAGTTCCAGACGGTGAAGCTGCGCCTTGATCCGCACCGCTTCACGGCCCAGACGTTCGGTTTTTTCATTGAAATGTATCCTGGCCGTCACCGCCAGGAAAATCAGCGCGATCATGAAAGAGACCTTCAGGACAAAAGGCATGATCCAGGTCCTCCCCGGATTCTTGCTGTTTCTGTTCAGCGGAGTGAACTGCTGCTGTGTGTTCTTTGTATAACTTTTCATGTGGAGTGCCCTCTGCCTCTTATATCCTGCCGATTTTCTGTTGTTTCATTGATAGATTTTTAGTCTTCTGGTGTGGCTTCCCCGTCGCCGTTTTCCGGAGCCGGACGGGAGAAATCCGCAACTTTTTCCGCGGCTCTGAGCTTCGCGCATGCAGAACGCGGATTGGAACGGATTTCCGCTTCGTCCGCCATGACGGGTTTCCCCGTCAGAATCTTCAGTTTCCTGTGCCAGTTGCAGATGCAGACCGGACACTTCGGCGGACATTTGCACGTCTGCGCCATCTCATGAAAAAACTGCTTGACAATCCGGTCTTCCAGCGAATGAAAACTGATGACCGCCAGACGCCCTCCCGGATTCAAAAGCTCCAGTGCCGCATTCAACGCCTTCCTGAGTTCGTTCAATTCATCATTCACCGCGATCCGGAGCGCTTGGAAAACCAGAGTCGGAGCCGGAAGGGCATTCCTCCTGCGCCGGACGTCTCCGCCTCTCATGGCTCCTCCGCGCGGTGAAAGCACACGTTCGCAGATTTCCGCCAGCCGACGCGTCGTTTCCACAGGCGCCTTCGCCCGTTCCCTTGCGATCGCGGCAGCCAGTCGCCCGCTTTCCCGGATTTCTCCGTATTCCCGGAAGATCTGCGCCAGCGCTGATTCCGGATATTCGTTCACGATTCTGGAAGCCGTCAGTTCAGAACGTTGATCCATACGCATATCCAGTGCCGCGTCGGAACGGAAGGAGAAGCCGCGTCCCGGATTGTCCAGCTGCGGAGAAGAAACCCCGATGTCCAGCAGGACTCCGTCAACCTTTTCCCAGCCGAGCGCCGCCGCGCATTCCGCCAGATCCGAAAAACGCGAACGCATCAGATGAACACGTCCGGAGGCAAAGGATAAATTCTCCTTCGCCGCTTCCAGCGCCATGCCGTCACGGTCTATCCCGAGAATTTCGGCTTCCGGATTCCTTTTCAATATCAAGGAGCTGTGCCCTCCGAATCCGACAGTTCCGTCCAGAATTCTGAGAGGCCCGTTTTCCTGTGGAAGAAGCAGCTCAAGGGTTTGTTCCGGCAACACAGGCTCATGCCGGTACTCCTCCTTCATCGCATTCCTCCTTTTTTCCCTTTCTCCTGCGGCATTCGGCCCGCTGATTCAGGATTCGTTCCTATGCAGGCGCTCCAGAAGATCCAGGAAGTCATCGTTTTCATACACACCGCGCTGCGCCCATTTTTCCGGAGTGAGAATTTCCGCGTACAGCATCGAGCCGTTCAGCACGGCTTTGTCCTTCAGCCCCGCATAGGCCACCAGTTTCGGCGAAAGCTGGATGCGGCCCTGTTTATCGCAAGTGCATGGCTGGGTCCGGGAGCCCAGAATCGCCAATGCTCTGGTATCCAGCGCATTGGCAGGAGACATCTTCTTCACTTTGCTCAGAATCATTTCCTGAAATGCCGCGTACGTGTAAAGCTGCAGAATGGAGTCTCTCGCAGGGATAATGACAAAGCGCGATTCCGCTCCCTGATATCTCCATTCGGAGGGAATGGCGATTCTCCGCTGCGAATCGAGCGTATGCTCGAAATCGTTGTAGAAAAAGAATTCTTCTCCTGGAATCGCCATGACGTCACCTGTCCCGGACTTTTTTATACCTTTTCGCCCCTATCTTCCCCTAAATTACCCTTTTTTTATCTCTTGTCAACCGGGATTTCATTTTTTTTCAAATTTTTTTCCGTGCGGTCGGGGACGTCTTTAGCCCTCCCGGCAAAACACGGGAAAAAACGCCTTTCCCCTCCGGAAACAGTTCGGGATTCTTGATTTTTCGGAGAATGGCACTACATTGACTCCATGATTCCGGGAAGAAGGGGCATGGTTCTGATTCTGAAAGAAATGCACCCATCCCCTTATATCTTGTATCAGAGTTCGGGAGATTGCGCATGGACAGTTTGGACAGGACAATCCTGTTGTTTTCGATCGTTTGTTTCCTTCTCTTCTCCGGAGGGCTCCTGATCCTTTTCATCCTGCTCCTGTACATCAAATCCAGAATCGAAAGTCTGGAACAGAAAATGCAGCTCCTTCTTTCCGGAAAAACTCATCCGGATGCCTCCTCTTCTTCTTCCCTTCCGTCCTCCGGGAATGACAAGGATCTGCCTGACACCGCAGCCCGCGCTCCGGATCCGCTTGTATCCCGGGGAGCTTCTGAAGAAAGCAACGGCAAGAGAGAGAAACAGGTCATTTCCACTTTCTGCCGCGGGTATGAGACTTCCTCCCCCTTCCTCCTTTCCAGGAATCAGCATCCGGCAAGAAACTCTCCCGGAAACTTCCCCCGCCCAGCTGCTGGCGCATCCCCCCGTAGTACTGCGGCGGCGGGGACTTCGCCTGCTTCCGCTTCTGCCGTCCTTTCTGACGCTTTGCCCAGTCCCGCCGACACGGAGGAAGAATGCAGGGCTCAAAAGCCCGGAACTCCTCCCCTTCCTCCGGGACGGGAAAAGAAAACGGGAAAAAACTCCCATGCAGACAAGGAGACGAACGAAGCAGAAGAAATGGAAAACCGTGCAAACCGGATTCTCCGGAAAATCTGGATCTGGATTCTTGCGGGGGAAGAACCCCGTTCGGAATCCGTTTCCATGGAATATGCCGTGGCAAGCACATGGCTTCTGAGATTTTCCGTCCTGATTCTTCTTTCCGGGATCGGTTTTTTCCTGAAATATTCGATTCAGAATGACCTGATCGGGGAGGCCGGACGAGTCATTTTGAGTTTTGCCGCCTCTTCAGGACTTCTGATCGGCGCCTGGCGTTTGTACCGGACACGTTACCGGATAATCGGTTCGGGACTGGCAGGAGGCGCCATTGCCGCCTTTTATTTCAGCTGTTACGCGGCGGGGCCGATGTATCACCTGCTTCCGGGATCTCTGGTGTTTGCCATGATGTGCTGCGTGACGCTCGGGGCATGTCTTCTGGCGCTCAGGACCGATTCCCTTCTGATGAGCATTCTGGGCACGGCGGGCGGATATCTGACTCCGATTCTTCTTTCCACCGGCGAACGCAATCTGACAGGGCTCTACTCGTATATGACTCTGATCGGAGCGGGGCTTTTCCTCCTTGCACGGAAAAAACACTGGCATCTTCTGAATGCCTTGTCCCTCTGTTTCACCTGCGGGATTTTCGGGATGTCCCTGCGGGGATATGCGCCCGGAGAATTTCCCGTCTGCTTCAGTTTTCTGACGGTCTTTTTTCTTCTTTTCTCCTTCATTCCGATTCACCGCCACCTCTCCGAACGGGAAGGAATCACCTGGATTGAAACGCTCATGCTTCTCATCAACGTTTCATTTTACTTCTGCTTCGCCTGGGATCTTCTCGGCCGGAGGCTTGGAGAGGGAATGAATGATCTGCGCTGGCGGGCCCTTCTGACAGCGGCTCTGGCGGCGTTTTATTTCCTTCAGGGATGGATTTTTTCAGGGAAGCGTTTCCGCTGCGAAAATCTCCTGAGGAGCATGACGGGACTGGGTTTTTTCTTTATGACCATCACCATCCCGATTCTGTTCACCAAAGAGATTCTGGTGATATTCCTTTCTCTGCAGGGATTGCTTCTTGTCTGGTTCTCGCTCCGTTTCCGGAGCCGGACCGTGCTCGGAATGGCGCTTCTGCTCTATCTCCTGCTTCTGCCGTATGTCACAGGCTCGGGCCTGATCGCTTTTCATAAACAGCTCGATCCGGGAAATTACTGGGCGGATTTTCTGCCGAGAATGTTGAAATTCGCCTTTTTCTGCGCCTCGCTCTTCGGCTCCGCCTTTCTTCTTTCGAGAGAAGGGGCGCGCCGGGAGGAGGAATGCTTTCCCGGAAATCATCCCGGCGGCGGAGACGAAAAACTGTTTTCTGAACAGCAGCAGGGGAGAACTCTGAATCGGATTCTGAAAATTCTTTCCGTTCTTGCTTGTGCCGCGGGCGGGATTGTGCTTTTCTGCTATCTGCATCTGGAGCTGGCGGCTTTTTCGGACGCGCTGTATCCGCCGATGAAGGAGAGTGTTCTTTCCCTGATCTGGATTGCCGCCGTACTGCTTGTGCTGCTGTTCCCGGGCAGGAGGCCGGCAGGGGCGATCCGGACGGGGATCGCTGTGATTCTGCTCTTTTTGTTTTGCTGTAAACTCCTGTTTGCGGATGCTTCCGCCTGGGAGGTGGACTGGTCCGGAATGCTTTTCCCCGGAACATTGCGGGGGGCGTCTTTCCCGGAGGCGTTGATGCTGCGCATAGCGGATTTTCTGCCTTATGCGATTCTCTGCGGATTCGTCTCCCGTCTTCTCACGCGGAAGGGAAGGAAGGATCTGGGGCTTTTCTGCGCCTTCTGCGGACTGGGGGTGCTGTTCTGTTTTTCCACCTTGGAGCTTTCGACGGCCTTGTCTCTCTTCGTCCCCGGTCTTCGGAGCGGCGGGATTTCCGTGCTCTGGGGGCTTTTCGCTCTTGGAATGCTGTTTTCCGGGATCCGGGGAAACAGCAGAACTCTGCGTTACGCGGGACTCCTGCTCTTCCTGCTGACGTCTTTCAAAATTTTCTTCTATGACCTGGAAAGCCTTTCGGACATGTGGCGTTATTTCGCCTTCCTTCTTCTGGGGGCGCTGACGCTCGGCGGGGCGTTTGTCTGCGTGCGTTTCAAAGATTCCTTCCATACAGCTACAGCTTCCTCCACCTCAGACAGGGGCGATCCCACGGAAGATAGGAAGAACTCCACGGGGAAGAAAGCTTGAAGGCGGAAATCAAAGGCCATTATGCAGAAGATACAGACTATGATCCAGACGCGTTGACGGTGAAATCATCCCGCTCAGAACGATTCCCCTCTCTCTGAAAAAAACAAATTTTCTTTTTCGATGCGGCAATGTCTGCATTGACCCCCTTCCTGCCGGATGGTGGCAGATCGGAGGGGGAGGAATATCAGCGGCGGCAGCGGTTCAGCGGTAGATCATGGTATGGAAAGGGGGTTCTTCCAGAGAATCCTGCTCCCATTCTCCGTAGCGGTAGAAGACCTTTTTCAGGAAGAGGCCTCTGGCGGGGGCGGTGTCCTTGCAGCGGAGACGGTCCCGGGATTCCAGCATGGAGCGGATGTCGTCCGGCCTGAGTTTCCCGCGTCCGACGAAAGCGAGGGATCCGGCCATGCTGCGGACCATTTTATACAGGAAGCCGTCGCCGAGAAAATACAGGCAGACTAGAGGACCGAAACATTTGACCTCGGTACGGAGGATGGCGCGGACGGGGTCGTCCACGAGTTTGTTCTGGACCGTGAAAGTGGAAAAATCGTGTGTGCCCTGGAGAAAGGCGATGGCTTCGCGCATTTCGTCGATCTTCGTCAGATCATGGAGATGCCAGCAGTAGCGGTTGACGAAGGGATTCAGATCGCCTGTGTTGATGACATAGACATACGATTTTGCCAGCGCGTCATGACGCGCATTGAATGAGGGATCCACAAGTTCTGCGCTCCGGATGCGGATGTCGTCCGGCAGGATGCGGTTCAGAGCCTTTTTGACTTTCCAGTCCGGAATATACGGAGATTCCGGTGCTCGGAAGGAGGCGCACATGCCCAGCGCGTGCACGCCGGAATCGGTACGGCTGCTGCCCTGTACGCTGATCTTGCTTTCCGAAGCGAAAAGACGCTTCAGACGGTCTTCAAGGATTTCCTGTACCGTGATGTTGTTCGTCTGGTACTGCCAGCCGTGATAGGCTGTGCCGTCGAAACAGAATTCGAGTTTGAAGGTCCTGAGACCCGTCGGCGCAGGGGAGGCGGTGACGGCTGTTTCCGCTGTTTCCGGGGCTCCCGCTGTTTCCGGGGGGTCCATGGATTCTTGTACAAGGGTGTTGTCTGTCATGAGATCTCGGGTACGCCTCTTCTTCTTGTTCCGATTGTCCGCCGCGTCCGGTTTTCTGGAAGGTGTAATATAGTTCGCCCTTGTTTTTTTTCAAGCCGGAGAAGGAATCGGACCGGGGGGGCAGCGGGTCCGGCGGGGGGGGAGAGTCTTTGAACGAATTGTGCTGTTTTTTGAAGAAAAAGTCAAGGTATGTTTTGGATTTCCATGGTACAATTCAGACATCATCTAAGAAGTCGCAGGAAAGGACCAAAGCGACATTCTCTCCTCTTTTCCGGACGGTCCGGAAAGCGGAGCAAACTCACAGGAGGAAAAACAACAATGCTTCAGGCATACGATCTCAGAGTGGAATACCGGAAAAATCCGCTGGGCATGGACGAAACATCGCCGCGCTTTTCCTATAAACTTTCCGGTTCTTCGTCATCGCAGAGCGCATATCGTATTCTGGTGAGAAGAAGTGAATGCGGGGAGGTGCTTTGGGACAGCGGCTTTATCCCGTCCGGCGAAAGCGTTCAGATTGTCTACCGAGGTGCTCCCCTTCAGCCCCACACCCGCTATGACTGGGCCGTCTCCGTGCGTGACGAGGAGGGGGTGGAAGGTCCCTGGAGCTGCGAAGAAGCCTTCTTTGAAACCGGATTTCTCGGCCGTCACTGGAAGGCGTCCTGGATCACGGGATCTTCGGAACTTGTCTGGAACCGGAGGCCGCCGCAGCGTCTGGCAAGGGAATTTACGCTCGGGGAGCGCGTGAGGAAGGCGCGTCTGCGCATCACGGCACTGGGGCTGTATGAGGCATATATCAACGGGGAGGGGGTGAGCGCCAACTGTTTCACACCCGGATGGACAGATTACTTCAACCGTGTCCAGTATCAGGTTTATGATGTGACAAGGCTTCTGAAAGGAGGCCTCAACAATCTTTCCGTCCTTCTCGGAGACGGCTGGTTCTGCGGGAGCATTGCCCGGAACTGGGAAGGCGGCGCTCCGACCTACGGGAAACATCCGGCACTGAAGGCGGAACTGGCTGTCGAAATGGAAAACGGGGAGAGTTTTCTCCTGGTCACGGACCGCGAATGGAGCGTTCTCCCCGACGGACCCGTCCGCATGAGCGATATCTACATGGGGGAAAGCTATGACGCCTCCGTGGACAACACGGCCTGGAAACAGCCCGGATTTCTCAATTCCGGAGCCGTGCGCTGCGGCAGAGCCGTCGAGGAATCCCACCCCTCCGTCCGGATGGACTGGCAGAGCGGAGCAGACATCCGCCGGGTGATGGAATTGAAACCGCGAAAGATCACGCGCCGTCCATCCTCGGGTGTTTATCTGGTTGATTTCGGGCAGAATCTCACGGGGAGGGAGCGCTTCTGTGTGAAGAATTCTGATCCCGGTGCATGCATAGTCATCCGTCACGGGGAAATGCTCCGGGAGGACGGCTCCCTCTATACGGAAAACCTGCGCAATGCTCTTGCCACCACCACTTATTTCTGCGGAGGGAAGGAAAGCGAATCCTACGAACCCGTCTTCACGTTCTACGGATTCCGCTATCTCGAAATCAGCGGATGGCCCGGCGAGCTTAGTGCCGATTCGATCAGCGCTCAGGTGATCTGTTCGGATCTGGAAAAAACGGGGGATTTCTCCTGCTCGGATCCGCTGCTGAATCAGCTGTATTCCAATATCGTGTGGGGACAGCGCGGAAACTTCCTGGATGTGCCGACGGACTGTCCACAGCGCGATGAACGCCTGGGATGGACCGGTGACACACAGGTCTTCGCCAATATCGCAACTTATAATATGTACGCGCCCGCATTTTATACGAAATGGATCACCGATTTGAATCTCTGTCTCATCAAAGGGAACGGCTGTTTCGCCCATTTCGCTCCGAATCCCTATCCGCGGGAGGGAAGACTCCCCGCCACCGGTTGGTCCGATGCCGGACTCATCTGCCCCAAAGTCCTTTTCGACAAATATGGCGATACCCGGCTCCTCTCCCTGTATTATCAGCACATGGCCCATTATCTGGACTGGCAGATTTCCCATTCCGGCGGTTCGTACATCGTCTCCAACGCCTGTTACGGGGACTGGCTCAACATGGACGCCCCCACTCCGGAACATTTCATATCCAGTGCCTATCTGTGCGGCATGCTTTCCCTGCTCTCCGAACTGGCGGGGCTCATCGGCCTTGGCATGGAAGCCGAACGGCGCTCCCGGATGGCTGCCGAGGCAAAGGCGGCGTTTGCAAAGGAATTCTTCCTGCCGGACGGTACGATCTGCGTCAGAACCCAGACCGCCGCCCTCCTCGCCTTCCATTTTGATCTGGTCCCGGAGCACGCAAGAACCCAGACCGCCGCCTTCCTGGTGGACGACATCCGGAATGCAAGAGATCTCCACCTCAGCACCGGCTTCCTCGGCACCCCGCTGCTCCTGCCCGTCCTGACGAAAATCGGAGAAGTCGATCTGGCATACGAACTCCTGCTTCAGAAATCTTTTCCCGGATGGCTCTATCCCGTCACCCAGGGCGCAACGACCATGTGGGAACGATGGAACAGCTGGTCGGACAAAGACGGTTTCGGAGATGTCGGGATGAATTCCTTCAATCATTATGCCTACGGAGCCGTCGGAGAATGGTTTTTTGAAAGCATCTGCGGGATCTCTCCTGCGGAGAAACGCTCTCTCGGCAATCGGGCTTTCAAACGTTTCCGTCTTGCACCGTGTCCCGGAAACGCACTCGCTTCCGCAGGCGCCGAGTTTGAATCGCCTTATGGAAAAATCGTTTCCAAATGGAGGCGCGGGGATGGAAACAGTCTGCACTGGGAATTTACCGTCCCCTGCAACACCGTCGCCGAAATCGTTTTCCCGGGAAAGGTCCGGACGAATCCGGAGGAGCTGAAGGGAATCCGCATCGCGGAAGGAAAAATCGAAGCGCTTCCCGGAACCTATGAATTCGATCTGACCCTCTGACCGGGGATCTGAGCGGGGAATGTGAAAGTCTGAATTGAAAAGTAAAAAAAGGGAGGGGAAAAAGATACACCCCTCCTTTTCCCTGATTTCCCCGCAAAAAGCGGAAAAAAGAAAGCCCGTCCGGAATATGCAGAGAGACGGGCTTTCTTCTTCCTGCCGCCCTTGCGGCCGCCGTTTTTTCCGGGCATTTTCCCCCGGGGAACAGGTTTCCCCCTGGGGAGGGGTTTTTCTCCGGAGACGGGGAAATGAAAAAGAGAATACGCTGTTTTTTCAGGTTTCCTTGTCCGGAAGGGACTTGTATTTTCCATTTGACGCGGCATAGTTGAAATAGTCCGTATTCAGTCAAGAAGAAAGGGGGGAATGGAAAGATGAAGTATTCTGCCGTTTGCCTGTTTTCCCGTGCCCGTGCGGCCGGGATGAGGGCGGGGGTGCTGTTGTTGCCGTCGTCTTTGTCCTGCGGGCTGCTGCTGTCGTCCTGTGTGTCTTTTCGGTCTGTGGAGGAGCGTCTGAAGAAGGATTTTGTACGGGAATCCTTCTCCTCTGCGGAGTCTGGCGGAACTTTTCCCCCGCGGAATGTTTATTACGATGTGCTTCGGAGGGAGGACGGCGCGGTCGTCATTACCGTCCGGGACCGCTCTGCATTCCGCTGGAAATCCCTCCCCGCGCAGCGTTTCCCGAACGTTTATCCTCTTCCCGCCCCGAATCCGTCCCATCCTCTCCGCGCCGTGTGGGGGCCTCCTGATCCCGCCCCGTTTTCACCCCCGGGAGCGGGTCAGGCCTGGAACTGAGACGGGGTTCCATCTGCCCGTTCCGGGGGGAAAAAAAGCGTCCGGGAAAGAAAACTCCGCTTCCGGATTCCTTTCTTTTTTTTCTTTTCCCTTCCTCCTCCGCTTCGGGACGCCGGAATCACCGGAAGAGCGACTGTGACAGAGAGGAAAAATAAATGCGTCATATTGGCGCAGTTTCAGATACCTTTTTTTCCCGTTTGTGCCTCCTTTTGTGCTGTATTCTTCACCTGGCAGGAAAAATGCTGTCAGATATCATCAGCAGAAAAAAATAAAAAAATCATGAAACGGAACATAAAAGACCCAAAGAAGGAAGGAGAGTCAAGATTATGGATATGCAGAAATTGACCGAAAAATCTCGGGCCGCGCTTCTCCGAGCGCAGGAAATTGCCGTGGAACACGGCCATCAGGAGCTTCGCCCCGTGCATCTGCTTGCCGCGCTTGCGACGCAGGAGGACGGGCTTGTGCCTTCCCTGTTGAAACGTATGCATGTGAATCAGAACGCCTTTACCGCGAAACTGGATCAGGCGCTCCGCTCGATTCCGTCTGTGAGCGGGCCCGGCGCGGGATCCCAGGGGACGTACAGTTCCCGCGATTTCAGCCAGGTGCTGATCGAAGCGAAGAACAAAGCGGAGGAAATGAAGGATGAATTCATTTCCGTGGAACATCTCCTCATGGGGATTCTCCTTGCCGATTCCGAGTGTTCGAAGATTCTGGGAAGTTTCGGGATCAACATGGAAACGCTGCTGGAAAGCCTGAAGCAGATCCGCGGCAACCAGCGCGTGACGAACGAAAACCCGGAGGCCACCTTCGAGGCCCTGGAAAAATACGGGCGCGACCTGACACAGAGAGCCGCCGAAGACAAACTCGACCCCGTCATCGGAAGAGACGAGGAAATCCGCCGCAGCATCCAGATTCTTTCCCGGCGGACCAAAAACAATCCCGTCCTGATCGGTGAACCCGGAGTCGGCAAGACCGCCATTGTGGAAGGCCTTGCCATCCGCGTCGTCCACGGGGACGTGCCGGAGAATCTGAAGAACAAGCGCATCATCGCCCTGGACATGGGCGCGCTGATTGCCGGAGCAAAATACCGCGGAGAATTTGAAGAGCGTCTGAAAGCCGTTCTGAAGGAAGTGACTTCCAGCAACGGGGGGATCATTCTCTTCATCGACGAACTCCATACAGTGGTGGGCGCCGGCGCCTCCGAAGGCGCCATGGACGCCGGGAATCTCCTGAAACCGCTTCTTGCGCGCGGAGAACTCCACTGCATCGGCGCGACCACGCTCGACGAATACCGCAAATATATTGAAAAAGACGCCGCTCTGGAACGGCGTTTCCAGTCCGTGCTTGTTTCCGAACCGAGCGTTGAGGACACCATTGCCATTCTGCGTGGACTGAAGGAACGCTATGAAGTGCATCACGGAGTGAAGATCCGGGATTCGGCGATTGTCGCCGCGGCAACGCTGTCCGACAAGTACATCAGCGACCGTTTTCTTCCGGACAAAGCCATCGACCTCGTTGACGAGGCCGCCGCGAAACTCCGTACCGAAATCGATTCCTGTCCTTCCGAAATCGACGAAATCGAACGCCGCGCCATGCGCATGGAAATTGAACTTGCAGCCTTGAAGAAGGAAACGGATCCGGCTTCCCTTTCCCGCCGCGGCGAGCTTCAGAAGGAACTTGCTGAACTGAAGGAGAAGTCCTCCGCGTTGCGCGCCGCCTGGGATGCGGAGAAGACCCTGATTGCCGATATCCGCAAACTCCGGGAAAGTCTCGACATGGCCAAATCGAATCTCGACCGCGCGGAAAGAGAGTACAATCTGGAACGCGCCGCCGAACTCCGTCACGGAATCATCCCCGGAATCGAACGCCAGATCGCCGATGCGGAAAGGAAACTTGCGGAATCTTCCGACGAGGAGAAACGTCTTCTGAAAGAGGAGGTGGACGAGGAGGATATTGCGGAAATCGTCAGCCGCTGGACTCGCATCCCCGTCAGCAAACTGGTTCAGAGCGAACGGGAAAAGCTGCTTCATCTGTCCGACGAGCTTCACAAGCGCGTGGTCGGCCAGGACAAGGCTGTGGATGCGGTGGCGGAAGCGGTTCTCCGTTCGCGTGCGGGGCTCAAGGATCCCAAACGCCCGACGGCGTCCTTCCTCTTCCTGGGGCCGACAGGAGTCGGGAAGACTGAACTTGCCCGCGCGCTCGCGGAGGATCTCTTCGACGATGAACGGGCAATGATCCGGATCGACATGTCCGAATACATGGAAAAATATTCCGTTTCCCGTCTGATCGGCGCGGCTCCGGGATATGTCGGTTTTGAAGAGGGCGGCCAGCTGACCGAGGCGGTCCGCAAGAAGCCCTACTCCGTGGTGCTGTTCGATGAGATCGAAAAGGCCCACGAGGATGTGTGGAACATCCTGCTGCAAATTCTGGAGGACGGCATCGTCACCGACTCTCAGGGCCGCCGTGTGGACTTCAAGAATACCATCATCGTCATGACCAGCAACGTGGGCGCCCGGAACATCACCTCTGCCGACAAGCCACTGGGCTTTGACGGCCGGGAGACCGAGGCCGATGAAAAGGCCCGCTTCGACCGCATCAAGCAGGCCGTGATGGAGGAGCTGCGCCGGACCTTTAAGCCCGAGTTCCTGAACCGTATCGACGAGACCATCGTGTTCCGTCAGCTGACGGAGGAGGATATCCGCCACATCGCCCAGCGCATGCTGGAGATCACCGGTAAGCGCATGGCTCAGCAGGACATCACCCTGCTGGCGGATGACGATGCCGTCACCGCTCTGGCCAAGGATGGCTTCGATCCCCGCTACGGCGCCCGTCCCCTGCGCCGTACCCTCCAGACCGAGGTGGAGGACGTGGTGGCCGAGCAGATGCTGGACGGTAAGCTCCAGTCCGGCGACACCGCCCACGTGCGGCTGCGGGACGGCAAGGTGGTCATCGAGAGCGAGGCGGCGCACGCCGCCGAAGCCCCCGCCGAGACGACCAAGACCCCTGCGGAGAAATAAAGCAAAAAGGAAGCACCCAAAAGGGTGCTTCCTTTTTGCGTAGGGTGCCGTTCAAGCGGTCATATGCGCCGCAGGCAGTCTGAAAACGGCAGGAAAAATACGTCCGGCAAGGCCGGACGTATTTTTTGTTCTCTTTGCAGCTTACAGCTGGGCCAGCGCCTGCTCCAGATCGGCGATGATGTCCTCGGCGTTCTCCAGACCCACCGACAGGCGGATCAGACCTGCAGGAATGCCGGAGGCCGCCAGCTCTTCCTCGGTGTAGGTGGAGTGGGTCATGGACGCGGGGTGCTCGATCAGCGTCTCCGCGTCACCCAGAGACACGGCCACCGTGATCAGATGCAGGGCGTTGACCAGTTTGACGCCGGCGGCGCGGCCGCCCTTGACCTCGAAGGACAGCATACCGCCGAAGTCCCGCATCTGGCGGGCGGCGATGTCGTGTCCCTCGTGGTTGGCCAGACCGGGATAGTAGACCTTCTCCACGGCGGGGTGCTGATCCAGGAACTCCGCCACAAGGCGGGCATTGAGACAGTGCTTCTGCATCCGGATTTCCAGCGTTTTCAGGCCGCGGAGGATGAGGAAGGCGGAGAAGGGATCCATCACCGCGCCGGTCATGTCCTTCAGGCCAAACATCCGCACCTCGTTGCAGAACGCGGCGGAGCCCACCACGAAGCCCGCGATCACGTCGCCGTGGCCGTTGAGGTACTTGGTGGCGGAGTGTACCACCACGTCGGCGCCCAGCGCCAGCGGGTTCTGGAGATAGGGGGAGGCAAAGGTGTTGTCGCACACCACCTTGATGTCCTTATTGTAGCCGTGGGCCACAGCCGCCACGGCGGCGATATCGGTGATCTTCAGGTTGGGGTTGGCGGGCGTCTCCAGATAGACGGCGCAGGTATTGGGCTTCAGCGCCGCCCGCACCGCGTCCAGATCGGTGGTGTCCACGAAGGTGACCTCCACGCCGTAGCGGGTCATGCCGTG
>CAJMAW010000059.1 GCA_905211485.1 uncultured Lentisphaeria bacterium
TCTTCGGACGTTATAATTACGGCCGTTATCTGCCTCGTCAGGAAAATTCTGCGTTTCCGGAACAGGAATACACCAATTACCATGTTTATGAAGAATATGCCCGGCTGAAAATGGTCCGGTAAAAATATTCTGCACAGAAAAGAATCCCGCGAAACAAGAGTGGCATCATGATCGAAATACCGGAACAAGAAACTGTTTTCGAGGAGGTCAGAAGCCATTGTCTGAAGAATACGCGGGATTTTTTTTCGGACGACACACCGCTGAAAGAATCCGCGGCGCATGGCGGACGCCCTTATGAACGGCGCATACAGCAGGAGGAAATGGCTTTTGCCGTGGCGAAAGCCTTTGAAAACGGAACGCATCTGTGTGTGGAAGCCCCGACCGGTGTCGGCAAAAGTTTCGCCTATCTGATTCCTGCGATCTACCATGCCATGGCAGTGCGGCGGCCTGTGCTGATCACCACGGAAACCATCAATCTGCAGGAACAGCTGGTACGCAAGGATTTGCCGCTGCTCCGGGATCTGATGAAAGTCAACTTTTCCTTCTGTCTGGCGGCAGGCCGTGCCAATTACCTGTGCCGGAGACGTCTGGCGCTGGCACTGGGGGAATACAAGGATGAGTTTCTGCCGTCCGTGGAACTGGAATCGGACATCCAGAAAATCGCCGACTGGGCGGAGCAGTCCGAAAGCGGATTCTATACGGACCTGCCGTTTCGGATTGAACGGGGACTGTGGAGCTGTCTCTGCAGGGGAACGGCATCCTGTTACGCATCCAGCTGCCGTTTTTTCCGGAATTGTTTTTACTGGCGGGCGCGGCGGGAATGGGATAAAGCCGATGTACTGGTAACAAACCATGCGCTGTTTTTTGTCGATCTGAAAATGAGGGCGCTGGAAAATCAGGAAGCAACGCCGCTGCCGGATTATTCCGCAGTGGTTTTCGATGAAGCACACACGCTGGAAGACAATGCGGCAAAACATCTGGGACTGCATCTGACGTCCGGCGGAGTGCGTTATTTCCTGAACCGGCTGTTCAATCCCCGGACAGGCCGTGGACTGATGGTCAAACCGGGGGAATCATCCCTTGCGCTCCGCAGTCTGATCGCCAAACTGCACGACCTCACCTTTGCTTTCTTCGACCAGTTCGGAGCTGCCCTGGAACCGCTGCAGGACAAATGTCTGCGTATTTATAAGCCTGGACGCTTTGAGGATCTGCTGTCCGCTCCGCTGAATGATCTGGAACGGCGCATCCGCGATTACATTGAAGAACAGGAAAATCCGGAATTCAAGACGGAACTGTCCGCACAGCTGGAACGCTGTCTGGCGATTCGCGACGCCATTGCGGGATTCATCAAAATGGAGGACGCGGAAAACAGCGTCTACTGGGTGGAAGGACGTGCCCTGCCGCAAAATGCGGGCATGGTGATTGAATTGTATTCCGCCCCGCTGAATGTATCGGAAATTCTGTCGAAAATTCTGTTCACAGGAGAATTTCCGGTTGTACTGACCAGCGCCACGCTGGCGGTCAATTCCAAACTGGATTTCTACCTGAAACGGATCGGGTTCCGCAACGGAGAAGAATTGATTCTCAATTCACCGTTTGATTATGCGAAACAGGTGAAACTTTATCTGGCGCGCACCATGCCTGCGCCCACGGAAAACTGTTACAACGACGCGGCGACAGCGGCAATCGGCGATTTTGTCAAGCTGACGGACGGTCATGCCTTTGTGCTGTTCACCAGTTACGGGATGCTGCGGAGCTGTGCAGACAATCTGACGCAGTTTTTCCGGGACAACCATTACCAGCTGTTTGTGCATTGCGATACTTTGTCGCGGACAGCCATGCTGACGGAATTCAAGAACAGCCGCAACGGGGTTATTTTCGGGACATCCAGTTTCTGGACAGGGGTCGATGTGCCGGGCGACGCGCTGCGCAACGTCATCATCACGAAACTGCCGTTCGCCGTGCCGAATCATCCGCTGACGGAAGCCCGGTGCGAACGAATCCGTGCAGCAGGAGGACGTCCGTTTGAAGATTTTTCCATTCCCAATGCCGTGCTGATGTTCCGGCAGGGAGCCGGACGGCTGATCCGGAGCAAAACCGATACGGGAATCATTGTGGTGCTGGATCCCCGGATCGTAACGAAATATTACGGGAGAAGTTTTCTCAATTCCATTCCGCACTGTCCGGTGGAATATTTCTGAAAACAGTCAATACTGCTGAACGGGTCGCACCCAGATCTGCGCGGCATCGCGGCAGCGCATGGAAAGACTGCTGCCCAGCACCCGGACGCGGAGCAGTTCCCCGAAAGGCGAATGCCCTTCCACACAGAGCAGAGTGCCGGGAACCAGACCGAGGTCGGCAAATTTCCGCAGACCGCGCAGACTGCGGCTGACATGAGAAACCACGGCATTCTGTCCGATGGACAAAGAGGAAAGCGGAATCAGATCATCTGACGGATCGGGAGTTACCGCCGGCATGGCTTCCTCCAGAAATTTCCGGAGTTCCGCGCAGTCATCCCGCTGCATGATTGCTTCGGTAAGGGTAACAAACCGGGACATGACTTTCTGGCTCACGACATGTTCCACACGGCAGGCGGAATCATCGGCTTCCTGTTCGTCCAGTTTCAACAGGGAACAGAAAAAATTTTTCAGAGCGGCATGACGTTTGCGGATCACTGCCGCCCGTTCCGCGCCGAGGGCGGTAAGACCGATCACCGGCATGTGCGGATGATATTCCAGAAAACCTTTGGAGGCAAGCGACTGCAGCGCATTGGTCACGGAAGGCTTGGAAACTTTCATTTTTTCCGCAATCGCCGAAGCGTGCGCATGGCCGTCCGCCTCCATGATTTCAGCGATGGTTTCGAGATAGTCTTCCAGATTGCTGGAAATCGGTTCCTTCATCATATTGCAAACACCCTTCATTATTATATTCGTTCAGGCAGAACCGGACATGCGAACAGACGCGGAAGAAATTCGCCGGAACTATCCCTTTGCTGTAAGCTACACCAAAATATGAAATTTTCAAGCGGCGGAACCCGTTAAAAGAAGCGGGAACCGGTTTTTGAGCGACTTTTTTGAAAAAAAGAAATGTTTTTCTGTTTTCCGGATTTGTTTTCCCTGAAAGAAGTGTTAAATTTCGTCGTTTATATCCTGATCACCGGAAATGGGAAGTGAACAAAATGGGCGAAAGTTTTGAAGCAAGACTGGTAAGATATTCTTCGAAAGAAGTTTTCAAAAAAGCGAAACACCTGCTGCACAGCGGGGAACTGCTCTGCTGTCACGAAAGCGCGGCAAAAAAGTTGCGCGCCGTTTTCCGCGACGCCAAAGGAATGGTAACACGTACGGAAGTTTCCGGGTTCCCGGCTGGTCCGTATTCCACCACCTGTTCCGCCTGCGGAAACCTTTCCGGTCAGCTTTGCCCGCACGCCGCCGCGGCGTGTCTCTATCATGCGAAATACACCATCAAGGAACGGGCAGCCAAAGACACTCTGCCGGATGCGCCGGCGCAATATGCCGGGCTGAAATTTGCCGGTATGCCGGAACTGCTGACGCAGGTTCTGACACCGCAGACAGGGAAAGTTACCATTGCCGCAGATACGGAATTCCCGCACATGCCCAGCAAATGGGAACGGATCTGCTTCACGGTCAGCCTGTCCATGAGCGGCAGAAACTATCTGGGCAATCTGAACAATCTGCGGCAGCTTCATTTCGGGAAAAGCCTTGCCGCGACGCTGCAGCTGACCGCCTTTCCTCAGCAGGACCGTCAGATCATCCGCTTCCTTGCGATCAACGCCGCTCAGGACGGCACGAAACTTTCACTGGATGCAGAGCAGTGCGCTGAATTTTTTCATTGTCTGCCCGGATTCCAGAACTTCCGCCGTCTTGGGGAGAAGGTGGTGGTTCACCGGGAGCCGGCGACGCCGATTCTTCTGCTGGAAAAAGTCGCCCGGGGCTTTCTTCTTCGTTCGGCGATTGTGGTGAACGGCTCGACTCTGCCGCTGAAGGATGTGAAGGTCATTACGGGCCGTGCCGGATGCTGGGTCGGGATGCTGGGGGAATACTGGTGGATCCCCGCCCAGATGGATGTGGCGTGGCTCCGCAGTTTTCTCCGGACAACGGTTCAGCCCTGTGATGCGAAGGCCGCCAAAATGCTGGTCGCTGCGGAACAGATCATGCCGGTGAAAATCATTGCCACGGGCGGAGTCAAACTCCGCCAGCGGAAATTCAAAACCCTTTACGACGCCGTCATCCATGAGGATGGATCCCTGGAGATGGAGGTTCTCTTCGACTATGACGGGCGTCTCTGCAAAGCCGACCAGCTGCGTCTGGCCTCCCACGGAGGAAAATTCTGGCGCCGGAATTCCAAAGGCGAGTTTGAAGCTGTCCGCGAGCTGGTGAATTTCGGATTCGAGATGCTCAAGGGGGGAAAGAGCGCGGACGGGGAGACACGTCTCATCCTCCGCGACCGCGAGGCCATCGGAGCGTTCATCGACGAAGTCATTCCCATGTGGCTGCGCAGCGGGCGTGAATTCCTGATGTCTTCCAGTCTCGCCGCACTCTCCGGCGATTCCTCCAATCTCCGCATGGAACAGAAAATCGTTGCGGAGACGGCCGAATATTTCGATCTTCGCCTTTCTCTCTACAGCGCCTCCTGTCCGGTCCGCTGGAAGGATCTGGTTCTTTCGGCGAAGAACGATGAATATTTCATCAATACGGGGAACGCTTCTGTTTTCATCAAACTGCCCCGGCCCTTCCGCCGTTTTGCCTCTGCGATTGCGGATATTGTGGAACAGCTTCCGCCGTCGCCCTCGGATCCGGATGCGGAATTTCTGCGGATTCCGCGTTCCGGAGCCGTGTACTGGGCGGAACTGGGGGCCGAGATTCCGGGAGCGGTTCCCGCGGAGTTCCTGCGTCTGAAGCTGGAAATGGAATCCGCCGTGCAGGACAGTCGCTCCGGAGAACTTCAGCTGGACAGAAAACTTTTCCACGGAGATCTGCGTAATTATCAGCAGGCGGGTGTCCTTTGGATGAAGACACTTGGCACAAGAGGATTCAATCTGATTCTGGCGGATGAAATGGGGCTGGGGAAGACGATTCAGTCTCTGGCGCTTTTCAGTACGGCGCCGCAGGAGAATCTTCCGGCGCTGATTGTCTGTCCGACCAGTCTGGTGGACAACTGGGTGCGGGAGGCCCGGAAATTCCTTCCGGACCTGCGCATTCTTCCCATTTCCGGGCACGACCGGGCGCCTCTCTGGGCCAAAGCCCTCTCCCAGGACATCTGCGTGACTTCCTATGCCCTTGCCAAACGCGATTTCGAACACATTGCCCCTCTCCGTTTCAAATATCTGGTTCTGGATGAAGCGCAGCACATCAAGAATCCCTCCAGCGCCAATGCTCAGATCTGCAAATCCATTGCCGCGGACCATAAACTCGTTCTGACGGGCACTCCGCTGGAAAACTCCGCGGAAGATCTCTGGTCCATTTTCGATTTCCTTCATCCGGGCATGCTCGGCAGCATCCGCGGATTCAAAAACCGCTACGCCGCCATCCACACGAACCCGAAAGCGTCTCAGGATCTTTCCAGACGCATTTCCCCCTTCATTCTCCGCCGGAGGAAGGCGGATGTCTGCACGGAGCTGCCCGGCAAACAGGAGCAGATCATCCGCTGCGAAATGGATAACGGCCAGCTTGATCTGTACAATCATTTCCGGCGTGAAGCCCTCCGGAGCTGCGAAGCATTCCGCAAAGATGGAAAACCTGCGGGCCGGATTGAAATTCTTACTTCTCTCCTTCGTCTGCGTCAAATCTGCTGTGATCCGGCGCTTCTTCCGGAAAAGCTCCTCCCGCTCAGTGCTTCCGCCGCAGATACAAGTGCGGATGGACGCTCCTCCTCCTCCTCTTACGGAATGCCTCCGCGTTCGGCAAAAATGGAACTCTTGAAAGAGGTCCTGATGGAAAGCATCGACAGCGGACACAAGGTCCTCTTCTTCAGTCAGTTCACCTCCATGCTGAAGCTGGTGCGGAACTGGCTGGACTCCGAAGGCGTCACTTATGAGTATCTGGACGGCGCCACCAAAGACCGTCAGGCGCGGGTGGATGCTTTCAATCATTCCGCAGATCTGCGGCTCTTCCTCCTCAGTCTGAAAGCCGGAGGTCTCGGGCTCAACCTCACTTCCGCAGACACCGTCATCATTTACGACCCGTGGTGGAATCCCGCCGCGGAAGCTCAGGCCACCGACCGGACTCACCGCATCGGTCAGACACAGCCCGTCAACTGCATCAAGCTCGTTGTCCGCGATTCCATCGAGGAAAAGGTCCTGGAGCTCCAGAAGCGCAAAAGCGAGCTTTTCAGCAATCTCGTGGAGGCTTCCGGCGCCGCCATGCGAGGCATGGATCTTGAGGATTTTGAATTCCTCCTCGGTGACCCGGGGAATGCCTTCACAGCTGCAAATTGAATTGAAAAGGGGGGGCCGTCCCCTCTTGAACTGTCTGTTCGGGCTTTCCCGTTTTTCCGCCGTCTCTCCGGCAGATTTTTTCTTCCCTGCCGGGGATTCATTCTGCTTCTCCCTTTGTTTCTGGATAGACTTTATTCCTTCCTGCTGCCGCGTAGGGGGGGTATGCGCGGCCTTTTTTTTCTCGTCTCCTCTGTGTTTCAGGGAAATGGGGGAAGCTGCGGAAGAGGAAGGTGATGGGGAAAAAGGAAGGACCCGTGCCGGAGAGGTCATTTCCGGCACGGGTCCTTCCCGTGTATTGAGATTCCTCTCCGCAGGAGTGGTGTTTTCCTGCGGAGTAGGGGAGATGCCGAATACTTGAAAAGGGCTGATTACTCCTCCTCTTCCTGGTTTTCGGCCTTGAATTTCGCGATGATTTCGTTCATGACGTTGGTCGGGACGATGTCATAGCGCGCGAATTCGATTTCGTGGGAACCCCGTCCCTGAGTCATGGAACGCAGTTCCGTGGCGTACTTGAGCAGTTCCGCACGGGGGACTTCCGCCTCAAGGACCTGAAGTCCCTCCTCCGAACTCATTCCGAGGATTCTGCCGCGCTTGTGGTTGAGATTTCCGGTGATTTCTCCTGTGAAGGTTTCGGGGATCATGATCTTGACATTCATGATGGGTTCCATGAGAACAGGTCTGGCCTTTCCCATGGCTTCGCGGAAGGCTTTTCTGGTGGCGATCTTGAAGGCCATTTCGGAGGAGTCTACGTCATGATACTTTCCGTCATAGACCGTGACCTTGATCTTTTCCACAACGCATCCGGCGAGAGGTCCCCTCTCCATGGCCTCCGCGACGCCTTTTTCCACAGCCGGAATGAAATTCTTCGGAATCGCTCCGCCGACGATTGCATTGACGAATTCATATCCGCTTTCATTCGGTTCGATGCGCAGATGAACTTCGGCGAACTGGCCGTGCCCGCCGGACTGTTTCTTATGGCGGTAGGCGGCTTCGCCCTTCGCCGTGACAGTCTCCCTGTAGGGGACCTTCGGCGGTGCAAGGACCACATCCGCCTTGGACAGGGCCTTGAGATTCCGCACGGCGTTCATGATATGCTGTTCGCCCATGCCGCGGAGGAGTGTCTCATGGGTTTCCTCGTTGCGTTCGACCTTCAGAGTGGGATCGCTTTCAGAGAGTTTTGCAAGAGCGTTCATGATTTTGTCTTCATCGCCGCTTTTTGCCGCGGAAATGGCAAAGGAGATGACCGGATTCGGATAGGTCTGCGGACTCATCGGATGATTGTTGGTCATGGAAGCGCCGAGCGTGTCGCCGGTTTTTGTGGCTCTGAGCTTGGCGATTCCGCAGATGCATCCGGGACAGGCTTCCTCCACGGGAGTCTGGGTTTTCCCGTTCAGGATCAGGAGCTGCCCGATGTGTTCTTTCGTTCCGTTGTTCAGGTTGAAGAGATCGCTGTTGGATTTGATCCGGCCGGTGAGAACGCGGCAGAAGGCCATCTGCCCGATGAAGGGGTCGGCAACGCTCTTGAAGACGAATGCCGCGGCATCGCCGTCTTCGCTCGGCGTGACAACAACCCCGTCCGCCGCGGTCCGGACTCTTTCCAGCGGATTCGGCATGAGGTTGATCAGTCCGTTCATGTACTCTTCCACGCCGATGTCTTTTGCCACGCTCCCGGCAAAAACGGGAACCATGGAACCGGCGAAGATTGCATCATGCAAACCCTTGGAAATCTCTTTTTCCGTGAGCGGTTCGCCTTCGAGATAGCGGTTCATGAGTTCCTCGTCCGATTCCGCCACGGCGTCGAGGAGCTGTTCGCGGTATTTGGCGGCCAGGTCCTTCAGATCGTCCGGGATTTCCGATTCAGGTGTGCTCAGGACGTTGATGACGCGAGAGAAATTCCCTTCCCGTCCGACAGGGAGGGTGACGGGAACGCAGACGGTCTTCCCGTACGCATCGTGCAGCTGTTCCAGAACCACAAAGAAATCCGACATTTCCCTGTCCAGACGGTTGATGAAAATCAGTTTCGGTATCTGAAAGTTCTTCGCCAGTTTCCATGCTCTGGACGCTCCGACTTCCATCCCGTTGACTCCGTCCAGTACAATGCTTGCCGATCCGCAGGAGCGGAAGGCCGAAATCACTTCCCCGACAAATTCTCCATATCCCGGGGTGTCCGTGAAGAAAAAGTGATCCCCTTTCCAGGAACAGTTCAGATACGCCGAATAGATGCTTGAACGCTTTTCCTGTTCATCCGGCGTGAAGTCCGAGATGCTTGTCTTCATGTCAACGCTGCCCAGACGCTCCACGGCCTTTGCCTTGTACAGCATCAGGTCGCAGAGCGACGTCTTGCCGCATCCATTGTGACCCACCACCACGAAATTGCGAATTTTACTGGCTTCGGTGAACTTCATCCTTACTCATACCCTTTCCCGGCCGACGCCGTTTCATGCTTGCTGCTCTTCCTGTGCGGTTTCCCGCCCCGCTTCCATCGCGCTTTCAATTCGATTTCAATTCGATTTCAACCCGATTCTTGTTATATATAACACTAATGAATTGCAAATCAATAGCATGAGAAGGACATTCTTCCGGAAATCTTTTTTCGTTTTTTCCGTTCCATTCTTTGACATTGCGCGCGATGGCATGTATACTACTTTTTCCCTCCTTTGAGCATCAATCCTTCCACCGCACGGTGCCGGAAAAATCGGATCCAGGCGCATCTTATCTGTTTTCAATAAGTTCGGCATTCGTCTGTCTTTCCTTCAAAGGAGGTGGGCAAAGCCCCGTCATCTCTCCTTTACCATGTATTCCAGTCTTTGGGGGAATTTTTCCTCCGCCGGACGGGGAAGAGAAAAAACACTTTCCCATGCCCGCTTGATGATTCCGAAGGTTCAGGATCAGGATGTACGCAGATTCCCGGAAAATGGGGATGGGGAAAATGGATGCACGGCAGAAAGAAAAAAAGAAGAAGGGGGGACATGTGGACGGAAGAAACGGGGGAACGTGCGGGGCAGTTCCGGCCCGGCCCCGTTTTTCTCAGCTGTCTGCGAAGCGGAGGATTTCAAGCCGGTCGCCTTCCGCGAATTCCGTATCCAGATCCTCGACGCAGACGGCTTCGGAATTCAGCACGATCAGCACATCTTCCGGAGCCAGGCCGAGACTGCACAGGAAGTCCCTCACCGTCCGGCTTTCCAGACAGTCCAGATGTTCCCCGTTCACATAAATTTTCATGCCTGTTCCTGACTCCTCTTTTCATCCGTTGTCCGGCAGTCCTTTGAAAAAAACGAATATCTTTTACAATCGTTTTATTTTTCCCATCTTCAAGTGTATCTTATAAAAAAAACGGGAAAAACCGGGAAAACAGAGGGAAAGGCGGGAAAAGTCGGGGAAAGTCGGGTTGATCGGAAACACAGAGACAGGTCTTCCATAATCTTCGTCCGATTCTCTTTTCCCCTTGTTTTTCTTTCATTCCTGCAATGATTCTCCTGAGCATTCCAGAGTTTTTCCCTTGCCCGTCCACTTGAAAATGCAAATGCGAAAGAAAAAAAACATGAAGAGCACTCTCCTGACCAGTCTGAAAAATCCGAAGGTGAAACAGGCCTTTTCACTCCGCGACCGGAAAGAGCGCGACCGGATGGGCGTTACTCTTCTCGAAGGCTACCGGGAACTTTCCCGCGCCCTCACCGCCGGGATCCGGATTGTGGAAACCTTTCATTCTCCCGCAATGTATCTCGGGGAGAACGAGCCGACCCTGATCTCTGCCCTGGCGGAGGCGGGATCGGAAATTTATGAATGCACTCCGGAGATTATCCGGAAGATTGCCTACCGGGACCGTCCGGAAGGCCTGATCGCCGTTGCTGAAATGACCCGGAAGACTCTTGCGGACATCCCCGCCAGAAAAGACGGTTTGTATCTGGTGGCGGAAACCATCGAAAAACCCGGGAATCTGGGGTCGATTCTCCGGAGCGCGGACGCCGCCGGAGCGACGGGGGTGATTGTCTGCGACAAGCGGACGGATCTGTTCAATCCGAATGTCATCCGTGCCAGCACGGGAGCGATTTTCTCCGTGCCTCTTGCGGAAGCCTCGTCAGAGGAAACGCTTGCCTGGCTGAGGAATCTGGGAATCCGGACTCTTGCGGCAACTCCGCATACGGATCAATATCATACGGATGTGGATATGCGTTCCGGCGTGGCGATTGTCGTCGGAGCCGAACAGTACGGGCTTTCCCCCTTCTGGATGGACTCCGCCGATCTGCGCGTGCTGATCCCGATGCTCGGAAGAATGGATTCCCTGAATGTGGCAACGGCTGCGACAATTCTGCTGTATGAGGCGGCGCGTCAGCGCAACTGGAAATCCAGCTGTTGTTGAACTGCTGTGCTTCCGAACCCGGCAGTTCGGAAGCGTTTTTTTCAGTCTTCTTCTTTTTGTTCCTTCAGGGAAGAAAAAACCTCCCTGACTGCGTCAAAGGCCATTTTGGGCCTCCGGTATTCGTCAAGCGAGCCTTTGTTGTTGAATCCGCGCGCGCGGTTGAGATGCGGACTGCACGAGTAGGTGCGGCAGTCCGTGAACTGCCAGAGCGCCAGCCCGCAGACGCGGGAATGATCGAGAACATAACGGCAGACCCTTCTCAGATAATCGGCCTGATATTCTTCCGACCACTGTCCTTTGAGCCGGTCATGGCATCCGAACAGTCCCGCGGCTCCGATTTCACTGATGATCCAGGGTTTGTTTCGGGTATCTTCACCGGAGTCGATCCGTGCGGCGACCTCGTTCAGACGCGGTTCGATCTTCTCAGCCGGCGAGGCGTCCTCATATCCGCATCCGTACCATCCCGGGTAGAGATTGGTGGAGACGACGTCCACCAGATCAAGCACCTTGTCCTCATCAATGAACGCTGTTGCAAACGTCACGGGCCGGGTCGGATCCAGACGGCGGATTTCCCGGACCAGTTTTTCCGTGAGCTCCCGCGCCCGAGGGTCGAAGGAGTGCATCTCGTTCAGGAAGCCGAAGAGGATGACGGAAGGATGGTTGAAGCTGCTGTGAATCATTTCCCGTGTCTGCCGGATCTGTTTTTCCTGGAAGGAACTGTCCGTGAGATTTTCGGGCGGATTCCCCCATGCGAGTCCCTCCTCCCAGACCAGGAATCCGAACTGGTCGCAGAGATCCAGGAAATCCTGGTTCTGCGGGTAATGACAGCCGCGGATGAAATTGCAGTGCATATCCCTGAGGATCTGGAGATCTTCGATCATCAGCGCCTGCGGGAGCGCCGGTCCGAACTCCGGATGGGATTCATGACGGTTGTATCCGAGAAGTTTCAAAGGTTCTCCGTTCAGCAGAAGACGAGTCCCTTCCGTTCTGATTTCCCGGATGCCGAAGCGTTCGACGATGCAGTCCGTTTCCGTGCGGATCCTCACTGTGTGAAGGGCAGGGCGCTCCGGGCTCCAGACCTTGAAATCCGGGACGGAGAGTTCCCCGGTGACGGCTCCTCGGCCCGCCTGGAAAAAAAGAGTCTCTGTGACGTCTTCACCCTCATCGTCGAACGCGATGGACACGGTAAGCGGGCCCTGGAAATCCTCCTGATCCGCAAGGAAGACGTTCAGGACGACTTTCCCCGTCCGCCAGTCCCTGGTCAGCACATGGCAGCGGTCGATGGCATACCGTTCCGGCAGTTTCTGGAGTTCCACGCTTCTGTAAATTCCGCCGTAGGCGTAGAAATCGTAATTGGGGCGGAAGAGTGCGCCGTTGTCCTCCGAATGGAAACGGTTGTCCACGGCGAAGACGATTTCATGCGTTCCGGCCTCCGGAAGGCGGAAAATCCGCGTAAGGGGGGAATACGGAAGTTCGGCGGATTCGATTTCCCTGCCGTCGATGAAGATCTGCGCGGTCAGGCCGAGTCCTCCGCATTTGAGGAGATAACGCCCTCCCTGGCGGAGATGGAAACGTTTCCGGTAGACTCCGATTCCGCGTCTGCCGGCATAGCGCGGTCCGGCGTCGAAACAGCCGGGAACGCATTGCAGATCGCTGAATTCCAGTCCGCGGAAAGCATTTTCCTGCATCCGGGAGGCGGTTTCCCCTTCGAGAAATGCGAAGTCCCAGATCCCGTCCAGCGGGATGATATCTCTTGCCGGATAAAGCGGATAACTCATCTTGTTTTTTCCTTTTGCTGAGAGTTTTCCCTCCATCGTACCCGTTTCCGGATGCGATGGAGGGGGATGAGAGTACGGCGGCGGATGCGGGAGAGAGAAAAAAAGAATGAATGGCTCCGCCGGAGGAGGGCTCAGAGCGCTTTGAGCGCCTTTCTGAGAACGGGAAGGACGGTTCTGTACATCCGGTAGAATCCGAGATCGTTGGGATGGCACCCGTCCACGGTGCATTCGAATCTGCCGTCTTTCCCGAAGAGGGTTGCGCCGTCGATGAACCAGACTTTCCGGTCTCCCGCGGCGACGGCGTGTTCGTAGGTTTCCAGAATGATGGCGCGCCGTTTCAGCACATTTTCGTAAGTCGGCCGGTTTCTGTCCGGCCAGACATTGCAGAGACTCATGATGATGACGGGCAGATCCGGCTGTTTCTTCCGGATGGTCCGGAAGAAGATTTCATGCGTTTCCTTCAGATGTTCCGGTGTGGGTGCGTTGTAGTCATAGTCCATGACGAAACAGGAGAGCTTCAGGCCCGCTATCAGTTCGGCGACGGCCTTTTCCCCGCGTCCGGCCCCGGAGAATCCCAGATTGATCTGCGGCGCATCCACGGCCCGGCAGAGCATGGACGTATACGCATTCCCGGGACGCGAGGCACACCCGCCCTGCGTGATGGAGGATCCGTAGAACAGCACCGGATCCTTCACTTTGTGCGGCGTGGGCGCTTCCAGACGGGACCCCGGTTCCAGTCCGATTTCGACCTTTTCCGCGCCTCCGTACAGCGGGAAGTTCACGGTCCATTCGTTCATGGCGCGTTCTTCGCTTTCCGGGAGCCGGGCGAGAAAGACTTCCAGCACCTTCTGATCACGGGAGGGCTGCGCGGTGCCGAAGTGGACTTTTCTGCTTCCTTTCCCGCGGTAGATGTCGAATCCCGCGCTTCCGGCTCTCGGCATGTGATTCATGTCGGAGGAATAGGCGAGTTCGGCGCGGAGGACGATGATTCTGGAATCCGTCCGGAAGCGGACGGCTCCGCCGGCGGTCTGATTGCCGAGGAAGAGAGCGCCTTCGTTGACTTCCTCCTTGGTCAGTCCGGAGGGGAGCCTGGCAAAGCGGCGGTCCTTCCCGAACCAGGCGAAGCCTTCCAGGGAGAAGGGGGCGGTGGTGACGTCTTTGTAAATGACTTTCTGTCCGTCTACGGAGGCGGTGGCGAAATTCCGGTCGATTTCCTCGATTTTCATGAACGTGAAGACTCCGTTGCTTGAGTTTCTGATTTTTCCGAAGGTCCGGCATGCCCGTCCGGCGGGGAAAAACGCGGGGAAACAACACCTCCCCACTTTCCCGGGCTCCGGAATCGGGATATGGGATAATAACTTTGCCATCACCTTTCTTTTTTTCAAGGAGAAAAGGAGAGCTGTGCCGGGGAAAATCGGGAAAAAGGATCTCTCCGGCTTTTCCCGGGCGGGAACATACACGGGAAAGCCTTGTCTATAGGGGAGGTCCGGAGCGGGGATTCTCCTTTCCGGTTCCGCGTGTGAGCTCTGTTTTTGTCCGGGAGAGGAAAAATCCCGGGATGAGACGGACTGAAAGCGCTATCGGTTCCGGTTTTTTTCCCGGATTCCGGTTTTAAAATCTAAAGATTCCGGTTATGTTTATGATGCCGGGAGAAAAATGAATACGGATTTGAATTTGAACTTGAATTTGAACTTGAACACGGACTCGGGGGAAAAGGCGTTATGAGTTTTATAGACAAGGATTTTCTCTGGAATCTTCTATGGGTGCTTCCGCTTTTTGCAGTATTCTTTTACTGGGGCGCTGCGCGGCGAGGGAAACTTCTGAAACGTTTTCTGGGGGAAAAACAGGCCTCCGGAACAGCGGCGGGGGGCGAGGAGGAGGGCGGAGAGATCCTGATTACTCTTTCCAGGCCCAGGAGACTGCTGCGGGCGGGGCTGCTTTTGCTGGCCCTGATTTTTCTCTGTGTGGCGGCTGCGCGTCCGTCCTGGGGGAAGCAGATTCTGCCGTATTCAGGGGAGGGGAGGGACCTTCTGGTGCTGTTCGACACATCGAAAAGCATGTTGTGCCAGGATGTCCAGCCTTCGCGTCTGGACCATGCGAAATGGCTGGTGCGTCAGCTGACGGAAAAAAATTCCGGCGACCGTTTCGGTCTGATCGCCTTTTCCGGGACGGCGTTTCTGGAATGCCCGCTCACCTCGGACAAAACCAGTTTTCTCCAGCTTGTGAATGAGCTGAATACGGATAGCATTCCCGTGGGAGGGACCAACATCCAGAAAGCTCTGGAATCGGCGCTTGCGGCTTTTCAGGCCGCGGAAGGCAGTCACAAGGCGGTGCTGCTGATTACGGACGGAGATGAACTGTACGGGAGCAGTTCACTTGTTGTGGAAGATGTCATCAGATTGAAGATTCCTCTTTTCATCGCCGGAGTGGGAGATCCCGCCCAGCCTTCCATCATTCAGGTCCCGGACGGAAAAGGCGGGGTCACGACACTCAAGGACTCTTCCGGAAATATTGTGAACAGTCCCCTGAATGAAACCCAGCTTGCCGAACTGGCGAGAAGAACCGGGGGAATCTATGTGCGGAGCACCGCGGCGGATCCCGGGATCACGGAGCTGGAGGCCAGAATCAAGGCCTTGAACCCGAAGGAATATGGAAACGGGAAACAGACTCGCCCGATCGAGCGCCCGGTCTATCCGCTCGCGGCGGCGTTTCTCCTGATCTGTGCCTGGCTCTGCCTTTCCGAGAGGAGGAAAGACCCGGATTCCCCGCGTCGCCGTCAGGGGGAGGCTGCGGCCCGCGGCCCGCATTCCATGACGCTTCTGATTTTCCTTGCCGCATTCTTGATGCTTCTGACGTTCCCGTCACCTGTGCTGTCTGCGGCGGAGAAGTCTGTCCCGGCGTCGTCGTCAGGGGGGGGGCGTGCTGAAGATGCGAGTCCGCTTCCTCCGGCGGAAGAGTCCCGCGGGGAAACTCCTGCCGAAACGGAGGAGCCTTCCGATGCCGTCGGATTCTTCAACCGCGGTGTCAAACTGCAGTCGGAATCCAAAGACGGGAAAAACGCTCTTCCCTATTATGAAAAAGCAATCGGCGCGGCGGCGGAAGATCCGGACACCCGTTCCAGAGCGTATCAGAATATCGGAGTCATTACGCACTCCGGTGCAAGGGATCTGATGAAGCAGTCCCGCCAGACGCTTCTCCAGCAGCAGCTGGACGATGCGGAGAAAAAACTCGATTCCGCTCTCGGCGCGTTGACCCATGCCGAAGATTTCTACCGCGAAGGCATGAGATACGCCGTCACTTCTCCCGACAATATCATCCGCAATCAGCAGATCCTCCTCAGGGACCGTGCGGCTGCGGAAGAACTGAAAAGAAAAATCGAAGAATTGAAAAAACAGCGTCAGGAAGCTCAGAAACAAGCTCAGCAGGCGTTGAAGGAACAACAGAAAGAGAATCAGCAGAATCAGCAGGACCAGCAAAACCAGCAGGACCAGCAAGGTCAGCAGGACCAGCAGGATAAGCAAGGTCAGCAAGGTCAGCAGGACCAGCAGGATAAGCAAGGTCAGCAGGACCAGCAGGACCAGCAAAACCGGCAAAACCAGCAGGACCAGCAGAATCAGCAGAATCAGCAGGACCAGCAAGGCCAGCAAAACCAGCAGGGCCAGCAGGATCGGCAGGACAAAGCCCCCTCAGCCGAGGGAATGACCCGTTCGGCACAGGAGCAGGCGGAGAAGCTGGAACAGCAGGCGCAGGAACTTTCGCAGGAACAGCTGCGCCAGGCCGCGGAACAAGCCCGTCAGGATTTGGAAAAAGCCGGAGAAGAACAGAAGAAAGGCAACGGCTCCAAAGCCGAGGAATATCTGAAGAAGGCTCTGGAATCCCTGGGCGGAAACAGCGGGGACGAAAATCAGGATTCTTCCCGTGAGGACTCCCAGTCTCAGAAAGGCGATTCCAGTCGGCCGCAGGATTCTCCCGATCAGAAAGATCCGCAGAAGGAGCAGAACTCCGATCCGGATGAGGGCGATTCCGGCAAGGACGGCAAAGACGGCGAGCGCGATGATGCCGAGGCTCAGCTTCCGAATCCGCCGCAGGACGAAAATTCCTCCGGCGGCGAATCCGGAAAGGACGAAAAGGAAATTGATGCCACCCAGGCGGAAAAACTTCTGGACCTGATGGCCGATGAAGAAAAAAATCTGCGCGATGCGTTGAAGGCCCGCGAGAAACTCCGTTACGGTGTGCGGCGGGTCGAGAAAGACTGGTGATGTCTTCCGTTCTCTTCGCCAGGACAGGCAGAGAACGGGAACAGGACGGAAAAACTTGAGTGAAACAAACCGGCGATCTGCCGGGGCGTCCGGGAAAAGGAATCATAGTGCTGATTTCACCTGTTTTCCCCCACGCTTTCAGCAGATCCGGATTATGGAAGGAGTCGTGTTTGCATGAAAAGAAGAACACTGCGGATTGCTGCTGCGGTTTTTGCCTGCATGACGGCATGGTGGTGCACAGCGGAACTTTCCGCAGCCGCCAATGCGACTGCTGGTGGCGGAGCCGCATCAAGGGATGACAAGGCAATAGAAATTTCAATTTCCCCTGAAAGAATCACCGTCGGGAGCGAGGTGTCTCTCATTCTGACTTCCCGCAATGGATCGGCCCCCGCCCTGGAGGAAATCCCCCGGATGGACAACATCCTCTGGGAAAACGGCGAGAAACGTTCCTCCAGGACCATGTTCGACGGTCGGAAAACCGTCCGGGAAAATACAAGGGTGTATCAGTTTGTGCCGCTGAGTCCGGGGAAATATACGCTTCCCTCGCTGAAGATCATCTGCGGGAAGGACACGGTCGTCACCCAGCCTTATGAATTCGAGGTTCTCGGGGCGCCCGACAGTTCCGCCCGCGCCCATCTTTCCGCCGGGAGGATGCCCTCCCGCGCGTCCCAGTCCGTCTCCTCCGTTTCCCCGGATGGAGAAGAGAGCCGGAGAAACGGCGATTCTTCCGGAGAAGAGGATGCGGCCCGGGCTGAAGAGAGGATGCTTTTCTCGGAAATTTCCATTCCCGCCCGCGGCCGGGAATTTTATCTTGGAGAAGAGATCCCGGTGGAGATCCATGTCTGGCAGCTGGATTCGCTCCGGATTGAACTGTCCTGGCCCCGGCTGGAAGCGGGGGAGAAGGCGAATCTCGTGTTTCGCGACTACAGCGCGGTCAACCGGGAGAATTCCGCCTTCGACGTTGTGGAAAGAACCCGGAAGAGACTCGACGGACGAACCTACAATGTCTACACTTTCCGCACAGCTTTCCGCGCCATCTCAACAGGAACGTTTGACTTGAAGTCGCTGACTCCCGCGACCGTCTACAGAACCCGCCGCGGCGGGAGGAGCTCCTCCTCCTTCTTCGATGCCTGGGACGATCCCTTCTTTTTCGGAACCCCCTTCTCCCGCGCTTCCGGAGAGGAAAAACTTCTTGTTTCCGACGCGGGGAAAATCACCGTGAAACCGCTTCCTGAAGCGCCGCGGGATTCCTCTTTCACCGGCCTCGTCGGCCTCTGGAAAACGGAAATTTCTCTTTCCCCCTCCTCTGTCGCAGACAATGGCACATCCTCCGATTCCGGTTCCGGACCCGTCTGCCAGGTGGGCTCCCCCGTTACTCTCCGAGTGCGGTTCCGCGGGACAGGATCTCTGGAAACTCTGACGGCGCCTCCGCTCGAAATCCCGGATTTCCGCTGTTATCCCCCGGAACTGGAAAAGGACCGTTCCGGCCGTTCCGCCGAGATCCGCTATGTGCTGATCCCGACCCGGGAGGGAACCCCGCAAATTGCGCTGAATCTGTCCACCTTCAATCCCGTTTCCGGAAAATATGAAGAGACATCCTTTTCCAAAACTCTTCATGTGGAAAAATCCAGCGGCGTCTTCGCCGGGAATTCCGGAAAGATGGTTGTGGACGCTTCCTCCTTCTCCTCTTCCGCCGCTTCCCAGCCCTTCTCCGGGACGGAGGAGAATCCCGGGAAACGCAGATCCGATTCCGCACTCTATCTCCACAAAAACCTGGGAAAGACCGTGGCCATGCCTTTGAAAAGGAATGCGTATCTGCCCGCTTTTCTCATGATCGGATTCGGGGCGGCCTTTTATCTGGTGTCGCTTCTCATTTTTGCCCGGCGCAGGGCGATGGAAAAGGATCCCGCCATGAAAAGGAGAATGGAGGCGCGCGGCAGGAAAAGAGGCCTGCTCAGAAAACTCAAGGCCTCTCCTCCGGAGGAAATCGCCGACCGCGCGGGGATCGAACTCAGCGAT
>CAJMAW010000060.1 GCA_905211485.1 uncultured Lentisphaeria bacterium
TGGCTGCTCTGCTCGCTGCCTTCGTCATCATCCCCGCCATGGCTGTGCTGATGGCGCTGAGCTATGCCATCTTTGTCTTTCCGAACTCCTTCGCACCGGCCGGGATCAATGGCATCATCACCATGGTCCAGTATCTGCTGCACATCGACATCGGCTATTTGTCGCTGGCGGTCAATCTGCCGCTGTTTCTTCTGGCCATGCCGGTTCTGGCCATGCTGTTTTTCGGTTTCCGGAAGAAAATGCTTTGGGCCGTTGTCTGCTGGTCGGGAGTCTTCCTGCTGCTGCTTTTTCCGTGGATGTTCCGCAATTTCCGTCTGGGTGCGGGGTTTGCCCTGGATTCCAACAGTGCGGATCTCTATTTTCACAACGGATCGGCCATTCTTGCTTCCGCGACGGGTGAAAACTCCGCCGTCATCCTGGAACGTCTGAAAAACGAAACTCAGCTTCTCTTCGACTCCGATCCGGCCCGTTTCCCGGATACTCAGGCAAAAAACAGCTATAAAAAAGCCCGGTATCTTGCACTGATGAAACATTATCCCGCCGCCACGCTGAAGACTCATCTCCCGCAGCCCTTCATGCTTCTGCCGGATCTTCCGGTGTTTCTGGAGAACAACGGACTCACCAGCCACGGACGCGGCACGCTCGGAGTCCTGCGCCAGGAAGGGCTTTTCGCCGCACTCGATCATTACCTCGGGGGACGCTATGCCCTGATCCTTCCCGCCCTTCCGCCGCTCATCGTATCCGGAATGCTCTATCTCCTTTCCGCCTGGGAACTGCTGCTCTGGCTGAGGCATTGGAAGTGGCGTCTTCTGATGCTGGCGGGAGCACTGGATTTTTATTATCTTGCCGCGCCCGGTCCGGTCACGATGCCGCGCTATCAGATTCCGGCGCTTCCGATGCTCTGCGCCATGGGGGGCGCGGCCTTCGTTCTGCTGCTGCGCCGTGCGGGAAGGGCCGGATTCCGGAAAAAGAAACGCCCCGGGAAAAAAGAAACGTCGGGAACAACAGAATATGCCGAAGGAAAAACAGAACTCTGAAAGAAGAAACCCGGTGAATCCGGAAGTCTACAGCGTGGCTGTCGCAGGAACATTTTCGGAAAAGCTTGCCTTCGGCGTCCGGCACAGAATCTACCGGAAACTGGCGGAGACTCTGGATCTGGAGAGCATGGAAAGCGTCCTCGACGTCGGTGCGACTGCCGACCGGAAAATGGCGTACTCCAACTATTTTGAAGCCAACTATCCCTGGCCCGAACGCGTCACCGCGCTTTCCGATCAGGACGCCTCATGGATGGAAGAGATCTGGAAGGGCCTCCGCTTCGTGAAGGGCGACGGCTGCAGCCTGCCTTTCCCGGAACATTCCTTCGATCTGGTCTTTTCCTCCGCCGTCATCGAACACGTCGGCGGCTCCGAACGGCAGAAAAAACTGATTTCCGAATGTTACCGCGTTGCCAGAAAAGCCGTCTTTATCACCACTCCGAACCGCATGCATCCTGCGGAACTGCATACGGCGCTTCCCTTCCTGCACTGGCTCCCAAAAAAATGGCACCGGAAAATCCTTGAAAAAATCGGGTACCATAAACTGGCCAGGGAGGAAAATCTGAATTTGCTGACCGTCCGGGAACTTCACCAATTCTGTTCCGTACTCGGAATCCCCCGACCGGAGATTCTGCATGTGAGTTTCCTGGGATTTCCTTCCAATCTTCTTCTCCTGATCCGGAAGGATCCGGGAAAGACGGCTTCTCCGGATCCTTCGTAAGGGCCTTTCTTCCGTTTGGGGGGGAGGAGGGACAGAGAAAGAAAGAGGTAGAAAGACAAAAAAACATCCGGACACCTCGGGAAATCTGTTTCTTCCCAGGCATCATCCGGATTGTCTTTTGCTCAGATCCCGTGACGGGACCGCTTGCCGCCTGTTTTTCCCGGGGAAGGAAGAAGTCTCTTCTCCGGGAAAAAACAGAAAGCGCGATGACAGAGATTCTGTCAGACTTCCAGCATCCAGCCGTGGGTATCCGGCAGTTCTCCATCCTGAATTCCGCGGATGCGGTCATAGAGTTTTTTCGAGACGGGACCGCACTCCTCGCCGTAACGGTAGACCTGATCCCCCACATGGATCTCGGAAATCGGAGTGATGACGACGGCGGTGCCGCAGGCATCGACTTCAGCGAAGTCCGCGAGTTCCTCCACAGGGATTTTCCGCCGTTCCGTCGGGAGCCCGAGATCCTCGGCGATCTGCATGAGAGACATATTGGTCACGCTCGGGAGAATGGAAGGCGACTGCGGCGTGACATATTTTCCGTCTTTGGTAATTGCGATGAAATTGCTGGTTCCGAATTCATCGATATATTTATGTTCGCGGGGATCAAGGAAGAGGTTGATGGGATATCCCTTCTGCTTGGCGATTTTTGCCGGTTTCAAGCTGGCGCCGTAATTTCCCGCGACTTTGAACTGCCCGGTGCCTTTGGGCGCGGCGCGGTCGTAATCATCCATGACGAGGGCGGGGACGCTCTGGAGTCCGCCCTTGTAGTAGGCGCCTACGGGCATGACCATGATGAGGAAGTGATATTCATCTGCGGGAGCCACGCCGATGCGGGGGCCGGTGCCGATATGCAGGGGGCGGATGTAGAGAGAGCCGCCGCTGCCGTAGGGGGGGACATAGTCGATATTGTCGAGCACGACTCTGCGGATGGCGTCGATGTAGAGATCCTCCGGGACTTCCGGGGCCAGCAGGTGGGAGACGGTCCTGTTCATGCGGGCCACGTTTTCCCAGGGCCGGAACACCCGTACTTTTCCGTCCTTGCAGCGGAAGGCCTTGAGTCCTTCAAAGGCGGCCTGTCCGTAATGCAGGCAGGTTGCGGCGATGGACATGGTGATGTTCGGATCGGTGAGGAGTTCTCCTTTGTCCCAGGAACCGTTGGCCCAGCGGTAACGGATGTGGGAGCGGACGGGCATATAGTTGAACCCAAGGGAATCCCAGTCGATGTCTGTCCGGATGTCGCGAGCATAAGGATTGTTCGTCATGATAAACTCTCCAAATCTAAGATGGGGGGGGTTGACGCCTCCCTTTTTGCGGGAAAGCGCATTTCAATCAATTATTCAGAAAATCTACAGTCCTTTTTGCATTTAGTCAATTGAAATTTTTCCTTTTGTGGTTAATTTTATAAAGAGACGGATTATTTATTACAAAAAGAAGGATCAACGGTTATGAAAATCACAAAATTCATCGGATTGGGCGCGCTTTCGCTGTCTGTTTCCCTGCTGACCGCCGCTTGCGGGATTTTCGAATCCACCGCGGAAGAACCCAAGGATGCTTTCTGGGTCGATGTGGACGCGAAAAAAGCTCAGGAAAACACTGCCGTCCCGACCGGAAACGGCGGGGCCAGCGATCTCCATTCGATTCCTCCAGAGGGTCCCGGTGAATTCAAAGAGACGTCTGAACTGTTCGGTGAAGGATATGTTGACGGCGTCGGCCCGCGTGTCCCGGGTGTCAATTTTGAAACCGTTTATTTCGCTTTCGACGACAATACCATCCAGCCTGCCGAATATCCGAAAATCTATCACATCGCCGATTATCTCCTCGCTCATCCCGATACCGGTGTCGTGATCGAAGGAAACTGTGACAACAGAGGCAGCGAGGAATACAACCGCGCACTCGGGGAAAAAAGAGCGCTCGCAGCAAAATTCATCCTTCTGGACAGAGGCATCGCTGAAAACAGAATCAAAGTCATCAGTTATGGCGAGGAACGGCCCGCCATCATCGGCGAAAACGAATCCGCCTGGTCGCAGAACCGCCGCGATGACTTCGTCCCAGTCTATCTGCTGAACCGCTGACGCCATTTTTCCCGCTTTCGGAAGGGAATGGCAAGGAGCCTCTCTTCGGTCTCTGCGGCGCAATATCAGGTCTTCATTCCCTTCCACGGGGCTGTGAAGACCTTTTTTTTGTCCTTGCGTTTCCGGTTTTTCCCTGACTTTTTCCAGGCGCGGAAGGGGGAGAGGAACTTTCTCCCGTTTTTTTCTTTTTGTTTTTCTTCGTTCTTTCCCGCATACATTTCATAGGGAGAGGATTTTTCGGGCGTTTCCTTTTTTCCCGGTGGGGTGCGGCGGTTTTTTCCTGTGCTGCGGGATTCATTTTTCCCGCCTCATCATCAGCATGGGGTGTGGAAGAAGAGAGAGAGGACACGGGAAAAATGGAGACGCTTCTTTTCTTTCCGGAAGCGCCTCTTTCCGGCGCGAGGATTCCAGCCTCTCTCTCTCGGATCCCGCTCTGATGATTCCGGTATTCAGGCGGGAAGAGATCCGGATGATTGGATCATCAATCGCGGTCCTCTTTCGGATGAATCAGGCGGAAACATCCGGCTGCGGCGGCACCGCCTGCGAGGTTGGCGAGGATGGTCATCCAGATATGGTCCCAGGGAGTCAGTTTCATGCAGGCCAGGCCGACTTCCACGGCGGGATTGAACGCTCCGGAACAGACCGTTCCGCCGACAGCGAAGGCTCCCGCCATCACCGTTCCTCCGATGGCAAGGCCGAAATAGGAATTGCCTGCCGTCTTTTTGAGAGTGGCGACATTCAGCACCACATAGGCCAGCGCAAAGGTGAAAAGGCACTCTGAAAGCAGCAGGTCGTGAATCCGGAAGTCAAAGGGCGGTACCGGACCCGCGCTGTGCGTGAATTCCATGACGCCCAGCGCTCCGGCGACGCCTCCCAGAATCTGCGCAAGCATATACGCAATGGCGTCGCGCTTTGAAATGACAGCTCCTCCGCGGAGCAGCACGGCCAGCGTCACCGCCGGGTTGTAATGAGCTCCCGAAACGGATCCTCCCGCATAAATCATCACCATCAGAATGCCTCCGATGGCGAGCGGGGGAATGACTCCAGACCCGTTCAGAGTCCCCGTTGAACCGATTGTAAGCACCAGGAAAAAGGTACCGATGAATTCCACCAGGTATTTGCGGAACGCGTTCATGAAGAAATCTCCTTTCAAAAGATGAATTTTCCCGGATCTTTTCCGGGATCATGTATTTTGCTGAAAAAGAAAGTCTCTGAAAAAACATCCGGGAATCAGCAGCGCAGATGGAACGCCCCCGCTCCCGGCGGAGACGCGCCCGGATTCCATTCGGAAAGCCGGAAAGCGCGTTTCGGAAGACCGGCCGTGAGGAAGATCGGCCTCTGATCCTTGAAATCCGCATTCCGGAGAAAAAAGGGCACAGTCCTTTCTGCGGAAAGAAGCGAGAGCTGCGCCGTCAGGAAATCCGATCCGGGCTGCGGGGTGGTTTCCATCCGGTGTTCCGAGCGGCAGTCGGAATCCGGTTCCGCAAAATGAGAACGGAGTGCGCAGTTCCAGTCCATGCCATTGAAGATCTGCAGAATCAGAAGCAGAAGAGCGGTGGCAAAAATCTGCCGGAAGCGGTTCGGGTTGACATCATGCCGGATCCGGATTCGCTCCTCCTTTTTCGTGACTTTTTCAATCATTTTCTTCTATTCCCCTGACTTCCGCTTTTTTCTGGATTTTCGCGATACGGAGAAGGAAGTCCGAGTTCATGATGGAAGCGCCGCTTCTTCCCTTGGATCTGCTTCCCCGATCACCCTTGCATGGATCTGTGTCCGCAGTTAGACTGGGACAACATATCCTGCGGAAAAGGAATTGCAAAAAGGGCGCCGCATGGAAGAAAAGCTTTTCTTTTCCTTCCGTATGGAGAAAGAATGCCGCTGCTGTGGCGCTCCGGGAAGAGCAGGTCCGGAGATGCCGCCTCCAATAATTTCCGGAGCCATATCAATACAAATCGTGCAGAGAGGATCGGAGAGATGATGGATGAGATGGAAAGGGCAGAGAAGGGGGGCGGCGGAGAGAAAAACAGGGCGGGGGAAGGAGATGCCGTTCCCGGACTTTTTCTTCTCATCCCCCGCTGTGGAGGAGTGAGGGATGGCAAAAACGGAGAGGAGAAAAGGCGGGAGGGCAAAAAAGAAAGCCGGACACTGCTCCTGTGTGGAGAAGGGTCCGGGCGAAAGATTCTGTTCGGGAGAAGTGACTGAAACTTACGGTTTCATTTCCGCATTTTTTTCTGCGAGAGCCGCCTCCAGTTTTTCGATGCGGGCAACGAGTTTTCTGACTTTCCGCGGGAGGGTGTGGCGTTCAAAGAAATCCTCCTCCGATTCCGCCGGCGTGCCGAAGACTTTCGCTCCGGGCGGAAGACTTCTCTGGACCGCGGAAGCGCCTGCGACGGTGGATCCGTCCCCGAGCGTGATATGCCCGTTGACTCCCGCCTGGGCCGCCACGACGACTCCGCGCCCGATTTCCGCACTACCCGCGATTCCGCACTGCCCGATCAGCACGGAGGATTCCCCGACGACCACGTTGTGGGCGACATGCACCAGGTTGTCAATCTTGACGCCCTTCTTGATCCATGTCTTTCCGAAGCGTGCGCGGTCTATGGTGCTGTTGGCCCCGACCTCGACGTCATCGTCGATCTGCACAATTCCGTTCTGCGGGATTTTGACGAGTCCCCGGAAAGTGACGTTGAATCCGAATCCGTCCGCTCCGATGGCCGCTCCTGCGTGGATGATGCACCTTTTTCCCACGATACAGCGTTTCAGGACCGAGGCGTTCGGTCCGAGGAAGGTATCCTCTCCGATCCTGCAGAAATGTCCGACATAGGCTCCGGCGGAAATGACGGCGCGTCTGCCGACGACTGCGCCTTCCTCCACCACGGCCGTCGGACCCACATGAGCGCCTTCCTCCACCACGGCCGTCGGATGTACGTAAGCCGCCGGATGCACGCCGGGTTCGTAGGCGATCGGTTCCGGAGCGAAAAGCGCACAGACTTTGGTGAAGGCCTTGTCCGGATCGGCGCAGAGGATGAACGTCTGATGTTCCGCGGGTTCAAATTTCCAGTCTTCGGGCACCAGGATGATTGCCGCCTTGCTCTTCTCCAGAACATTGCGGTATTTGATGTTGCTCAGGAAGGAGATTTCATTGTCGTGCGCCCACTTGAGGGCGTTGACTCCGGAGATTTCCCTGTCGGGAGATCCCTTGACCGTTCCGCGCACCAGTTCGGCGATTTCGCCGGCCTTGCAGATTCTGTTCATTTTTAATTTCCTTTTCCGTGATTGTCTTCCTGCGCGGCTGAGAGCGGGTTTCTGGCGTTCTGTCGATTGCCGCGGTTGAGTTCTTCCAGAACGCTTTGTGTGATATCCATTCCCGGGGTCCAGTAGACGACGGGAGCGATATTGTTCAACGTCATGCCGGAACTGTCCAGAACGAGACTGTAGCCTTCGAGCATGCACTTGTTCTGAATGACGGCATGAATTTCTTTGAGAATGTCTGCGCGCATGGTGTCATAGGCGTCTCTGAGCTCGGCCTGCTTGTCGCGGTTGTATTCCCGGAGCTGTTTTTCCTTGAGGCTGACTTCCGTATACTTGTCCTGAGCCGCCAGGAGTTTGTTCTGGCGTTCGGCCTCCGTCAGGGCGATGTTCTGGGAGGCGTTCCTGAGCTCGGTGAACTCCTGCTGCGCCTTCTTCAGCGCTTCCGTGAGCTTCATGGAATACTCCTTGAAGACATCCGCCTGTTTCTGGAGCCGCAGTTCGTGCACCTTGGTTTTCTCATAATCCTGAAAGACTTTCGCCATATTGACGACGGCGATCTTCTGAATGGCTGCTGCTTCTCCGCCTCCTCCGCCCGTCGCCGCCTTCTGCTGCCCGCAAAGCGGGAAAAGCGGATGCAGCAGAAGAAGGAGAAATGCCGGAAGCAAGACTGAAAACGTTTGACTCATGACTGCACCTGTTTCCTTTTTTTTCTCTGATGATTCCTGTTTTTTTTGACTTTCCGCACGGAAGGAATGATCCCCGATGATGATGAAAAAGTCCCCGGGATCCTTTTCCTGCCCTTTTTTCTTCTCCGGGATCAGGCTTCCAGAACGGCGAAAAGACAGGAGCGCGGCGCGAGTTCGGCCGAGATGGATCCGTTCCGCACGGGGATTTCCCGGTCGTTCCAGAAATTGACCGCTTTCCGGCAGGAAAGGCCGTTCTTTTCCAGATTCAGCGTCAGTTCGGCCGGACTGTCCTCCCAGTTGATCAGCAGGACGCGCCGTGCGCCGCCGACTTTCTGAATCCAGTATTTCGGGAGCGGATTCACAAAAAGGTCCAGCGGTACGGCCGCATCTCCCGATTCCGCCGAGACGGTGCGCCGGGCAAGATCCAGACCGGATTCATTGAGGAGAGGCATCCTGTCGGAAAGATTGACCGCGCCTCCGGCGGCAATGACCAGACTCAGCAGCACCTCCGCCTGTGCCCGGTGAATGTCCACCAGGCGGAAGAGTCCGGGGTGATTCACGTCCGTGCTTTCCGGCTCAATGAAGACCAGCGACGGCTGGAGACGGGTCAGATTCGGGTCATTACTGGTATCGAATGCCCTGCAGAGCGCGAAATCCGGATCGTTCACCCAAAGCTTCTTGTTCGACCAGAAGCGCGCTGCCACAGAGACCGTGTTTGATTTGATGGATTCCCATACCGCATGGATGTCCCCGCCCACCCGGACGGCTTCGACCAGTTCCGGTCCTCCGTTGTAGCCGTAGTTGCATCCGAGGATGTCGGCCCGTCCGGCGACGGCGTCGCGGATGGTTTTCACGATAAGCTGCATGATTTTCCCGCGAGGAATGCTCTTGTCCGTGAACTGCGGCGCACGGAGCACGGCATTCAGGAAATCGAGTTTGAAGTACCCATATCCATCGCGGGCGTAGCGGTCGAAGAGTTCAGCCAGAAAACGGCGGGATTTTTCCACGGTCGGGTCCAGGAGGAACCCCTTTCTTCTCATGCAGTCGAAGCAGAGGGTCGGGTGTCCTGATTCCCCTTTGGCCATCATGGCGTATTCCATCTGTGCGATCCAGCTGTGCGGCTCCACAATCACGGGGGCGATCCAGAGTCCCGGGACGAAGCCGAGTTTCCGGATTTTTTCCGCCAGGAATTTCATTCCGTGCGGGAAAAAGTGATTGGCTTCCCATTCGCCGTAGCAGTACTGCCATCCGTCGTCGACGATGATTCGTTTCACATGGCGTGAGAGCACCGGGTCGGCGGCGATGAATTCCGCATTTTCCAGCACGGCGTCTTCCGTGACGGTCCAGCGGTAGTAGTCCCAGGAGTTCCAGCCCGGGACGGCGATCCGGGAAAAGTCGCGTGTTTCCTTCACGTTTTCATCCGCATAGTCCCGCAGGAGCTGGAACCCGTCTCCCGCGCGGAAGCTCAACGGCTCCAGACGGATGTTTTTCCCGCTGAAATGACGGATCTCCGAACCTGCACTCAGCGATTCCGCACGGCCTTTCGACACTTTCCCACGCACGCTCGGAATGTGCTCGCAATGGATCGGGAAGGAAAGACGCAGCGATTCGCCTTTTCTTGTGAACACCGTCTGCAGATAGCCCGCAAATTCTTTTCCACGCGCCTGTTTCGCCGGAATGGATTCGCAGCCGCCCATGGTGAGCGCCTGGGAGAGAACGTGGTCCACCGGCAGTTCCGCATCGCGGAAATAAAAGAGTCCGATGTCTTCACAGGGAGCCCGGAGTTTTCCGGAGAGTTCCGCGGTCAGGGTTCCGCTGCTTTCCACTTTGAATTTCAGCATCCATTCCCCGTATTCCGCGCCTGCCTGAGTTCTGGCGGAAAGGGAATTCGCGTTTTCCTTCACGATTTCCCATTTGCGGAGCGGATGCGCTTTGCCTTCCAGTAGCAGAAGGGGCTGCAGATCCTTCAGTTCAAAACTGCCGCAGCGGATGCTGTACTTCCCGGAATCGGGCCGGAATTTCAATTCCGCGCCATTTTTTTTCAAGACTGTTTCTTTCATGGGGATGTTTTTCCTGTCTCGTGTTGTTCAGCTCATATTCTTTGTGTTTGAATCAATCAATATCCTTTGGTTCCCATCCAGCAGCGCCGGAATTCCTCCTCGTACTTTTTGGCCAGTGCGGGACTCCGGAGAATGAGGATGTTTTCATCGTTGTATTTTTCCGCATTGTTGGAAAAGTTGTAACTTCCCGTCAGGACGGTTTCCCCGTCCAGAATCATGACCTTGTGATGCATTTTCCCTGAGGTGTTCGGAGAGATTCTCACCTTGACCCCGAGTCCTTTCAGATACTGATCCTTGCTGAAGGCGGATCCCGTAGTGGAAGCGTCCAGCAGACAGCGGATTTCAACGCCGCGTTTTGCAAGATCCTTGAGTTTCCCGGCGATTTCGTCCGAGGTCAGGGAAAAGGCCATGATGTCCAGACGCTCTTTGACGAAGTCGAGTTCTTCCAGAATTTTTTTCCGGACCCTGTCGGAAGGGGAAAAGGCCACCTCCACCGGAATCTGCCCGATCCGCAGCTTCGGTTCGCTTGTGACGTGCGTGGCGTTGAAACTGAATTTCCCTCCCCAGTATTCATCGAATTTTTCCATATAGGCGTTGGCCAGAGCGGGGGAATCCAGCACAATGGCGTTGTTGTCGTTTTTCAACGCCCCGTTCCGCGTGAAATTGAAGGAGCCGGTCCAGACTCTGGCGGCGTCCGCAACCATGAACTTGTTGTGCATGAGAGACGCCCGGTTGTCGTTCCGGACGGGGATCCCCGCTTTTTCCAGCTCCTTCACCGCTGCCAGATCCGCATTGCTGTCATCGATCACCACACGCACTTTCAGGTTTCTCTGATACGCGCGGATCAGCGCCCCGGCAGCCTCCTCCAGATCAAGATCGTAAACGCACACATCCAGCGTGTCCCGCGCCGAGTCGATGAATTCGCAGAGCGAACCCGGAATTTTGGGCGAGGGGGCAAAATACACTTTGAGCGGCCCGCTTCCCGGATTTTCCAGCTGGAAGGAATCCTCGTAGCGGGAGATGGGCAGCCCGCTTCTGGCAATCAGTCCGTTCCGTGTTGCCAGCAGGGTCGCGTGAATGCCGCGGAGCGATTCCGGAACGCTTTCCTCCGGTATGAACGTGGATCCGAAAGATGCCGCAAGCAGCAGGAACACCATGATTCCTGTGATCAGTTTATGACGCCCTCCGAAGAAGAATCCTCCGTTCCGTCTCTCCTTTTTTGCCGCCGGGCCGGCCTTTTTCCTTGCTTTTGCCATACCGTCTGCCGAATTCCCTGATGATGAAAGTTGTGAAAGTTTATTGATACAGGTGATTTCTCTTTGCGGGGCGTTTGTTTTCTCCCTTTCTCTCTTCCTCCTCCTGCGCAGCCTCCGCCGCACACCCCAGGGGGAGGATTTTTCCCTTTTCCCACCCCTCCGGGCGTGTTCCTGTGGAAAAAACTCTGTTCCCGCAATCTTCCCTGTTTTGCAATATAACCCCGGATGTGCTATTTTCAGAGAGTGAATTGCATAAAAAACGGGAATTTTTCACTATGACGCTTGAGAAGACGTTTGAGAAGACGCTGGAAAGCCGGATTGAAACTCTGGCTGGGAGAATGTCCGTTCTGCCCGGGCATTCGGTTTTGCTGTTCACGGGTGCCGGCATTTCCGTGGAAAGCGGAATTCCTCCGTTCCGAGGGGGGAACGGGCTCTGGACGAAATATGACCCGGAATTCATCAGCCTGGATTATTTCTATGCCCATCCGGAGGATTCCTGGCGGAAAATCAAGGAGGTGTTCTACGACAAATGGGGCGCGGCTTTCCCGAATCCCGCTCATCTGGCACTGGCTGACATGCAGAAGGAAGGCCTGGCGGGAACACTGGTGACTCAGAATATCGACTGCCTGCACCAGCGGGCGGGAAGCAGGGATGTGGTGGAGTTCCACGGCACGCTGGACAGGCTGGTCTGCACGGAATGCACGTTTTCATCTGCGCCTTCCGGGGAGATTCTGGAGTGTTCTCCGCCGCGTTGTCCTCTCTGCGGGAAACTGCTGAAGCCGGATTTCGTTTTTTTCGGGGAAGCGATTCCTCCCGAAGCGTCATCGCGTGCCTTCCGTGCGGCGGAGAGCGCTTCCCTGGTCCTGGTGATCGGCACAAGCGGAACTGTGATGCCCGCCTGCATGATCCCGCGCGAGGCGAAAAGATACGGTGCGTACATTGTGGAGGTCAATCCGCATCCCTCCGCTTACACGGAGGAGGGAGTGACGGATCTGTTTCTGGCTGCCGGAGCCTCCCGGGTGCTTCCCCGTCTTCTGGGACTTCTCCGGGAGCGCCGCGGGGGAAAAAACGGCGCGGAAGAGGATCCGGTGAAAGAAAAACCGGGAAGCTGAACCGGGGGAAAGGAAATACCCCGGATGACACGGGGGGGCAAAAAAGGAAGAGAATGCGGAGAAATTCCTGGGGGAAAAAAGAAGTTCCTGTTCCTGTTATTCCCTTCGGGTTTTCATCATGGCCTCTTTTCCCGATTCCTTCCGATCTATTTTTTCCTTTTCATTTTTCTGGGGAAGTTTTGAAAAGACGACCGATCCCATCGGACTGCCGAGTGAAAACGGAGCCGCCTGAATGGAAATGCCTTTCCTCCGCGTTCCGGGAGAGCATCCCATTTTCTCCGGCGGGTTCAGCGTGCGGGATCGGAGAATTCAATTCATCGGGACCGGAGGGGACGGTTTCGGGAAAGGGAATTTTGTGGATTGACAGGGAAAGCAGAGGAACCATCCATGACAAATTCATCCGTCTCGCCGCTGAGCGGTCTGAGGCCTGAAGGGAAGGCTCTTCCCGTCTGGGGGAGTCTTCCGGAGATCCGGGAGAAACTGAGGAATACGGAGAGTCTTCTGATCTCCGCGGAGCCCGGTGCCGGGAAGAGCACGCTTGTGCCTCTGGCCCTTCTGGGGGAATCCTGGCTTGGAGGGCGGAAGATCATCATGCTGGAACCCCGCCGGATCGCGGCGCGGGCGGCTGCGGGGAGGATGTCGTATCTGATCGGGGAGAAGACAGGGGGGACTGTGGGATTCCGGACGGGTATGGAGACGCTTGTGTCCGCCCGGACGCGGATTGAGGTGGTGACGGAGGCGGTGCTGACCCGGATGATCCAGTCTGATCCCGAGCTTCCGGGAGTCGGATGCGTCCTGTTTGATGAATTCCACGAACGGAGCATTCATGCGGATCTGGGGCTGGCCCTGGCGCTGGACCTGCGTTCTGCGTTCCGGCCGGATCTGAGGCTGGTTCTGATGTCCGCCACGCTGGATTGCGGGCCGTTGTCGGAACTTCTTGGAGGAGCTGCGCATCTTTCGGTCCCCGGACGCTGTTTTGACGTCCGCGTGATTTATTCCGGGGATCTGCGCCGGAATCCCGTGGAGGAGCAGATGGCTCTGACGATCCCGAATGCCCTGAAAGCTTTTCCCGGCGATCTTCTGGCGTTTCTTCCGGGAGAATTTGAAATCCGGCGCGCCTGCGCACTTCTTTCCGGGAAGGCCGGAATGGAAAATGTGCTGCTGCTGCCGCTTTACGGGAATCTCCCCGCGGAGGAGCAGGACCGTGCCCTGCGCCCGGATCCGGAGGGGAGAAGACGGGTGATCCTTTCTACTTCGATTGCGGAAAGCAGCATTACCGTGGACGGAGTCCGGATTGTTGTGGACGGAGGTCTGACGCGTGTGCCCCGTTTTTCTCCGAAGAATGCCATGAACTTTCTGGAAACAGTTCCCGTGTCTCTGGCATCGGCCGAACAGAGGCGCGGGCGGGCGGGGCGGACGGCGGAAGGGGTTTGCATCCGTTTGTGGACTCCTGCGGAGGAGGCATCGTTTCCCGCTCACCGTCCGCCGGAAATTCTGGAAGCGGATTTTGCGCCCGTGATGCTGGAGCTGTTGAAATGGGGATTGAACGAGGAGACGGCGTCGAGTCTTTGCTGGCTGGATTTTCCTTCGCCCTCCCGGGTGCGTCAGGCGTATTCGCTTCTTTGCGATCTGGGGGCGGTTTCGGAGAGGGGGGCGGGAAGAAGAACGGGGGGGCTGCTCTCGAAACACGGGGAGAGGATGCTGTCGCTGCCGCTGCATCCGCGTCTGGCGCATATGATTCTGGAGTCGGAACGTTTCGGCTTGTCGGAGGAGGCGTCGGCATTTGCAGCGATGCTGAGTGAACGGGATTTTCTGAGGAATGCTTCTTCGGCTTCGCTGGAGGAGCGTTATTTTGCGTTGACGTCTCCGCCTCCTTCCGCGGACCGGGCTGCATGGGAGCGTGTCCGGAAGCTGTATCGGAGGATCCGGAGTTTTTCTGTTCCGGGAGGAGGAGAAAAGGGGGGCGTGAAAAGCCGGATTCCGGAGAATGGCGGCGGGCGTTCCCGCGGTTTCCCAGGGGCGGTGGAATGGGGTGTGATTCTGGCTCTGGCGTATCCGGACCGGATTGCGCGGCGCATTGTGCCGGGGGGGAGGGAATATCTGCTTGCAAACGGGAGTCCGGCTTTTCTGCCTGCCGGGGATCCGCTTTTATCGGAAGAGTTTCTGGCCGTGGCGGAGACAGGCGGGACGGCGTCATCATCCGGGGGAACACGCATTTTTCTGGCGCTTCCGCTCTCCCGCGCGGCACTGGACACACACCTGGCGTTTCTGACGGAGGAACGCATCGTGACGGAATGGGACGGGGAAAAAGAATCCCTCCGCTGTTTCCGGGTCCGCACACTGGGATCTCTCACTCTGGAACGAACGTCTGTTGAAAAGACTCAGGTTCCGGAAGAGACTCTTCTTGGAGCGTTTCTGGATGCAGTTCGTCGCCGCGGGCTGTCCCTGCTGTCTTTTACGCCATCGGAGCGGTCGTTTCTGGATCGGGTGAATTTCCTTCACCGTTTTTATCCGGAGGAGTATCCGGACTGCTCGGAGGCGGGACTCCTTGCTTCGCTGGAGGATTGGCTGGGACCGTTCGTCCGGGGGATTTCAAGGCTGGACGACTGGAAGCGGATGAAGAACCGGGATCAGGTTCTGGGATCGCTGCTTCCGCGTTCCGCGCTGTTGCGTCTGAATGCTCTTGCTCCGGAGCGAGTGGAGCTTCCGACGGGCTCGAAAATCCGGGTGGATTATTCCAATCCGGAACAGCCTGTTTTATCGGTGCGTCTGCAGGAGGTGTTCGGCCTGGCGGATGCTCCCCGGCTGGCGGGAGGCCGGATTCCCCTGATGCTGGATCTGCTTTCCCCAGCGATGAGAACCGTCCAGAAGACCTCCGACCTGAAGGGCTTCTGGAGCGGTTCCTATCATCTGGTGAGGAAGGAGATGCGCGGACGCTATCCGAAACACGACTGGCCGGAGGACCCCCTGAACGCCCGTCCTGTCCGGGGAGTGCGCCGTCGTCCTTCCTCCACCTCCCCCTCCTCATCGCGGCAGGGGCGCTGACGCCGAATCGTATTATGTGATGCTTTTCTTTTCATCTGGCGGGGAGAGCTGGGAATGCCTGGCTCTGCTTCTGGAATTCCTCCTTTACGACATCGAAAGCCAGTTTAGGCCTGCGGTATTCATCTAGCAGTCCGGCGCAGTTGAATCCTCTGGCTTTTCCTCTCACGGGGCCGCGGATGAAGGTTTTTGTATCGAACATCTGCCAGAGGACGATGCCTTTGATCCGTTCTTCGGAGGCTGCGGCCTGACAGGCCGCGAGCATGTAGTCGGCCTGGAATTCTTCGGACCAGGGGGCGAGATTTTTGTCATGGAATCCATAGAGGGCGCATGCGCCGATTTCGGAGATGATGAAAGGCTTGTCCCGGAGGGATTCCTGAGCATTGACCCAGGCGGTTTTTTCCTTCATGAAGGGAGCGATCTGAGCTCCGGCGGTATCCTGTCCGGCGGGCCAGATCCATCCCGGGTACATGTTGAAGGAGACAACATCCGCGAATTCGAGGCAGAGATCGTTGTCGAGATGGCAGCTGGCGAAGGAAACGAGTCTGGAAGGATCCTCTTCGCGGATGGCCTCCGCGATTTTCCGGTAGCATGGGACGGCTTTCTCCTTTTCGGAGTGGCCTTCATTGAGGAAGGCGATGATGATGACGGAAGGATTGTTGACGGAGTTTCTTGTCATGATTCTGGTTTCTTCCACAAAGGAATCCAGATGTTGTTCGATGGCGTCCGCTTCAAGCCCCCACCCGATGGACTCATGCCAGACGAGGAATCCCATCTGGTCGCAGAGATCCAGAAACGCCTGATCCTGGGGATAGTGGACGCAGCGGATGAAGTTGGCTCCGAGGAGCTTCAGGGCCTTGAGGTCTTCGAGGACCAGATGTTCGTTCTGGACGGGTCCGAGTTCGGGGTGGCTCTCATGGCGGTTGACGCCGAGCAGGCGGACCGGTTTTCCATTGAGGAGAATTTCCTGTTTTTCCGCCTTCACGGTCCGGATTCCGAAACGTTCCATGATGCTGTCTCCGGGAATGGAAACGCGCGCGAGATGTAGGTTCGGGGATTCCGGAGACCAGATCTTGAAATCCGGCACCCTGAGTTCCGCTTCCGCGACGCCGTGGGAGACTTCCGCCCGGAGCAGCGAGGACTCTCCTTCATCGAAGGCGACTTTGAATTCAATAGACTGGGGAATTCTCTCTCCGCCGAGCAGGATTCGTAGTTTCACCGTTCCGGTTTCGAGATCGACGGTGCGGATCTGAACTCTGTCGAGGAAGCAGGATTCCGGGATCTGCTGAAGTTCGATGCTCCGATAGATTCCCCCGTAAGCATAGAAATCGAATTCCGGGAGGAAGAAAGGCGCTGCTTCAGAACTGAAGCGGTTGTCAACGAGGATGATGATTTCCATGACGTTTTGCTTCTCGGGATCGAACGGACCGAAGGAATACTCTCTGTGGGAATAGGGTGAGGGGTATTTCCCGATTTCGGATCCGTTGACGAAAATGCGTCCGATGAGTCCCATTCCGTTGATTTTAAGGCGGAAGTTTCCTTTGGTGAAATCAGAGAGTCTTTTTCTGTAAACGGCGATTCCGCGTCTGCCTTCGCAGCCCAGTGCGGTGTCAAAGACGCCCGGAACGGCCATGAGGGAATCGAAGGAAAGATTCTGTATTCGGGAGATCTGCAAGGCTGCGAGCGGCTTACTGGTGTTGAGGAAAGTGAAATCCCAGATTCCGTCAAGAGAGATGGTTTTCCGTTCGGGGTAGTGGGGGTAAGCGTGCATAAGACGAATCCTTTCTCGATGGTATTTCCTGTAGTATCTGCAGGATGATTTATTCATGAATTACATTAAGTAAATTAGATTCTGTAAAGAGCAAAAGAGCAGGCCGGGGAGGTGGGATTTCCGGGCATGTATTCGATGTGTCTATTGGAGAATATACTCTCCCTGAAGTGGGCGGGGAAGGGAGAATTTGTCGGAAAAATCGGATATTTGTTGCCATGAGAAGAGAAAAATGAGGAAAGCTCAGAGTAGGAGAGAGAGGTTGAGGGGAGGGGTAAGAAAGGAAAAAGGGGGGAAAAACAGAAAAAAATGGAGAAGAGTGCTTGACAAACGTGAAAGAGGTGGTAAAATAAGGGCCTCACCGGATGAGGGAACTGATCTGATGAGGTGCTTGACTGATCGAGGATCGTTTTTGATGAAGAAGCGGCGGTCGGTCAGAAAAAAATGCGAAAAAAGTGAAAAAAGCATTTGACAAGTGCGTGAATGGTGCTAGATTAAGCACCTGTCGCCCCGATGAGGGGAGAGCGGGATGGACTTGAAAGGGATCCCGGTGTTCATTCAGGAACGCGCTGTATGAGATAGTTTATTTGTCTTAGGTGCGTGACTGGGAAAGAGGAACAGAGCAGGATTTGCCGTGAGGCGAGGCTGTTGATGTGGATAAGAAAGTCAGGACGTTAAAGGGCGGCGTTAGAGCTGTTACTAACGGGAGGCTGAGCGGCGTAAGCTGGTGAAGCGCCCGTTTTTTTATTGTTCTGAATGCTCGTTGAAAAAGATTGAATAGTGCGATGAGCCCGAGTCAGACTTTGAGGTCGGAGAGACCGAGAGTCGTAGTAAAGAAGCAACAATAGATTGGAAGAAGTTTCAATCTCTCAAGCTAAAGAGTGAATGGACCGGACCGGGAGGTTTGGTTTTCATTAGAGATTTTAGTTCGGAGAGTTTGATCCTGGCTCAGAACGAACGCTGGCGGCATGGATTAGGCATGCAAGTCGAACGGTGAAGGGGAGCTTGCTCTCCGGAACAGTGGCGCAAGGGTGAGGAACACGTGAGTAATCTACCCTTAAGTTGGGAATAGCTCCTGGAAACGGGAATTAATACCGAATGACATCATATTTTCGCATGGAGATATGTTCAAAGCCGAAAGGCGCTTAAGGAGGAGCTCGCGTCCCATTAGCTAGTTGGTGAGGTAACGGCCCACCAAGGCCATGATGGGTAGCTGGTCTGAGAGGACGATCAGCCACATTGGGACTGAGAACTGCCCAGACTCCTACGGGAGGCTGCAGTCGAGAATTTTGGGCAATGAGCGAAAGCTTGACCCAGCAATGCCGCGTGCGGGATGAAGGTCTTCGGATTGTAAACCGCTGTCATGAGGGACGAAGATTGACGGTACCTCAAGAGGAAGCCACGGCTAACTACGTGCCAGCAGCCGCGGTAATACGTAGGTGGCGAGCGTT
>CAJMAW010000061.1 GCA_905211485.1 uncultured Lentisphaeria bacterium
GCTCGACTTTCGTACCGAATTTTTCCGCGCCGCGTTCGCGGATGGAAATATTGACATCGCAGCGCATCTGTCCTTTTTCCATATCGCAGTCGCTGATGTCGGCATCCGCTCCGAGATGTCGGCGGAGATCCGGGAGATAATCATCGTATTCGAGCGGATCGCGGTATTTTCTGCGTTTGTCGTGCAGAAAACCGTCATGCAGCACGACGTTGTGGAAACCCATCAGGCTGCGGGCCGGCTCCACGTGCATTTTTCCGACGCACTGGGTATGGTATCCCGCCTCCGCAAACACTCCGGGCAGAGTGACGCCGTAATGCCATTCCGGATTTGAATCGTATCCGGTGAATCCGTGATTTTCGTGTTTCAGTCCTGTCAGAAGCGAGGCCCTTGCCGCAATGCAGCTCGGACAGGCCGAATAGGCTCTTGTGAAATTGATTCCTTCCCGCGCCAGCTGGTCCAGATGGGGCGTATGGGCGAATCCGGGCCGGTTCAGTCCCAGTGCGTCCCGCCGCATCTGGTCTACAACGATCAACAGCACATTGGGGTGTTTTTTTTCTTCCGTCATATTATCTGCTCTGTTTTCTTTCTGTTTCCCCTTCCCAGGAGTGCAGGGAAGTAGAAGGAGATGGGATTCTTTCCGCAGGTTTCAGTATCCCTGCCCTTGTTACTGGTGAGCGATCAGGGGAAAATGCCCTTCTTCCGCCTTCCAGACGGGGGAAGAGTACATCGGCAAAGGCATTCCGTCAAGCATCTTTTCTCTTTTTAAAACGTTTTTCCCTGGCATCCCCGGAAAAGCTTATCCGGAAGCGCTTCCGTTAAGGAACGGCACGGATCCGGGAATGAAGAGAACTGGAACAGAAGAAAAGACCTTCCCTTCCGGTACAGCAGATCGTGACTCCCGTTTTTCAACGGGTCTTTTTTTCCTTTTTTGTTTTGTTGTGGTTAGAATCCTGTGCCTTCTGTGTGAGATATTTGTATAGGCATTTGAAAAAAAGGGAAATAGGTGTAGCCTTATAGCGTTCCCTTATGTTTTGATACGGATTTTTTTCATCTGTAAGAGGACGATGCGGAGAGGAGAGAATAGATCGTTTTCTGGTCTTTCCGTCTGTATGGACAGACGGAGGGAAAAGTCTGGAGCAGCTCTCTGTGTGATTCTTGAAAGTCTGCGGGGAAGCCGCTCTCTGAAAATATGCAGAAGAAGCAGTTTCAGTTTTTTGCCCCTAACATGTCTTCGTGTGCAGTGCATGAAAACGCAGGAGAAATGTACGGGGAAAATCCACGGAAAATGAACGAGACCGGGGAGTTTCATACCGTTGTTTCGTTCTTTCCAGACGGTCTGTTTTGCCGGTGATTTTCATTAATACGGGAAGATTTCAGTCGAGAATCAGTTCAGAAAAGCGGAGGAAAGAGATGGCACGTCCGAAATATCATTTTACGGCGAAACGAGGATGGATCAATGATCCGAACGGTCTGGTGTTTCTGAATGGGGAATATCATTTGTATTTTCAGCATAACCCAGGGGGACTTGTCTGGGGCGACATGCACTGGGGACATGCCGTCAGCCGGGATCTGCTCCATTGGGAGGAACTTTCGATTGCCCTGTATCCGAAGGAAAATGATTTCTGTTTTTCCGGGAGTGCCATAGTCGATCATGAGAACCTTGCCGGTTTTCAGACAGGGTCTTCTCCTACTCTTCTTGTGTTCTATACGAGTACCGGGCGCGGCGAATGCCTGGTCTACAGCAACGACGGCGGCAGGACCTTCCGCGAATATGAAGACAATCCGGTTGTGAAACATTCCGGTCGCGATCCGAAAGTGATTTATCACGAGGAGACCCGGAGCTGGATCATGGCTGTGTATGACGAAGTCAACTATATCGCCTTCTATGCTTCCCGCGATCTGAAACACTGGCGTTTTCAGAGCCGAATACACGGGTTTTACGAATGTCCGGAACTTTTTCCGCTGGGGGAACGCTGGGTGCTGATGGGGGCGAACGGCTGTTACAGCATCGGGCATTTCAACGGGGTCACTTTTGAACCGGAAACCTTGCCCTGTCCGCTCTTTCACGGGGACGCGTACGCCGCGCAGACCTTCAGCAATCTGGACAATCAGCGCCGGATTCTGATTGCCTGGATGAGAAGTCCCAATGACGTTTATGAGGGAGAATCCTTCTGTCAGCAGATGACTCTTCCTCTGGAACTGAGTCTGAAAGGGGACCGGATTCTGGTCAATCCGGCAGTCAGGATTCCGGGGGCAGAAGTCTGTTCCTCTCCGGATCGGCCTCTGAATATTGACGGTTTGACTCTGCCGCCTGCGGAACGCATTACCGTGATCCGGGATTCTTTGTCTGTCGAGGCGTTTCTCAACGACGGGGAAGCCTATTATGTGAAGGCCGTCCGCCGCTGACGCTGACGACGGCACAGGTCTGAAAAAGCCCTGTCCCGGGAAAGTCCGTGAGAGTTTTGAATTCATGAGACGTTCTTGAATGCAATCATCTTCATTGGAAGAAAATCAGGAGAAAGAAAAATGAAACATCTGCGCCGCAACTTCTTCTGCCTCGAAGGATTCCTTTGCGTTTTCCCCCGGATGAGCGGGAACACCCGGGGCCGAACCTGTGAGCCTCCGGTCCGTTTCACGCTGATCGAGCTTCTGGTGGTCATAGCGGTCATCGCGATTCTGGCGTCACTTCTGATGCCCGCCCTGAGTTCGGCGAGGGAGACGGCGCGCATGATCGAGTGTTCCGGCAATATGAAACAGATGTATCTGACGGCACAGTATTATGTCGGTGACTACGAATCCATTCTCCCATACAGCACGGTGATCGACAATGCCCTTGGCACCGCCCGGGGTCACAGGTACAAACATCTTTCCGACTATCTGAAGCTCGATACGGGCTCTCTCGGCCGCGAAACACCGAAACACCGGGGGACTTCCGAAATTTCCTCCCTCTTCCGCTGTCCCAGTTCTCCGATCTCGCTGATCCGCAACGGTATTTATTATCAGAGAGGACATTACCGCTGTAACAGCATCCATCTCATGACGGAACCGAATTCCCAGGGAAAGAAAACCGGAGGCCGTGCGCCGGATAAGCTTCATCAGCCTGTTTCAACGGTGAATTTTTTCGAGGTCGCCGGCAACTGGACCCTGATCACCGGAGGGTATGAAGTCATCTCGACCAAAATTTCCTCTTCAACCGAAGAATGCATCCGGAAGGATTATATCATGGGGCGTCACCGCGCGAGAACCCAGAATCTGGTTTTTTACGATGGTCATTATGAAAACGCCCCCTCCACTCCGACGGCCAGACACTTTTTCAACATGGGAATTTCAGCCACATCCCCATCCAATCTCTTCAATCTGGATAAGTAAACTCTCCTGAGCATGACGGGAATGAGAAAAGGATCTTCCTTCAGAAGATTCTTTTTTCTTTTTTTTCTACCCTGCTTATCAGGGATATTCTTGAATCAGGAAGATACGGAAACAGATGAGAGCGATTCCGCCAGACGGGTCAGGGAACGCATCAGCCTGGAAATGGAATTCAGGACCAGTCCTTCTTCCGCCGAATGCAGGCCGAAGGTCTGGAGCCCGAAGATGGCAAGGGGCACGCCCGTTTCCTTCCAGAACCGTGCGTCGGTGGCGCCGCACATGCGTGTGAATTTTGCGTCCGGCCTGCAGAATTCCTCCGCTGCAATGCGGCGCAGAGTTTCCAGAACCGGAGTGGAAGTGTCGTTGTAAACGGGGGGGCACTCCTGAAGAATGACGAAGTCCAGTCCTGTCTGTTCCCGGACGAGATCGAGAATCTGTACCCGGTCCGCATCCCTGACATAACGGAAATTCAGAACCATTTCGGCTGTGTCCGGCACCTGGTTTTCCACCGCTCCCGCCCGGAGGACGCATGGAGTCATGGAATTGCGCCAGTCTTCCTCGGAAGAGGGATTTTCCCAGACCGAACGAAGACGGAGATATGCGTCCGTCAGACGGTCGATCGGATTCACCAGTCCCCAGGGCTTGGAAGAATGTCCGCCTTTCCCCTGAGCGGTGAGTTTCAGAGAGAGAATTCCCTTCTGGGCGCAGCAGATGTCTCCGTTGAGCCAGCTGTCCAGCACCAGGATCATCTGTTTTGCGGCGTATCCGCGTTTCATCATGCCTTCGGTGCTTGCTCCGCCGGTTTCCTCGTCCGCGGAAAAGACGCCGCCCGCGGAGATCGCGGAATTCCGTTTCTTCCAGGAGCAGAGGAAACGGAGAATGGTTACGGCGTTTCCGAGACAGTCGCCCGCGCCTCTGGCATAGAGGATTCCGTCTTTGATTTCCGGTGTATATTGTTTTTCCTCAATGGCGGGCACCACGTCAATATGGGCGTTGAGCAGAAGATCCGGTTTCTTCCCCGCTTCTGTCGCGGCGAAAACCGTATGACGCCCCCCGATGTTTTCCGTCGTGCAGAAAAGTCCGTGTTCCGAGGCGAAGGCTGCGATGCGGTCCGCAACACGGTTTACAGAATCAATGTCCCGGGTGACCGGGCGGCAGGTAATCAGTTCCAGCAGCAGCGAATCGAATTCATCCATATTCATTATTCATTTCTCCTGAGATGAGATTTTTCAAGCTCTTGAGAGCAGGGCGGGAGGAAAGGCGCGTATCCCCGGACCGGAAACGCGGCCGCCTCTTTCCCCTGAGAGAGAGGCCTGACTTTTCCCGTGCTATGCCGATTCCAGTTTTCTTCCTGCCCTGGCATTTCAGCATTTGATGAAACCATATCTCTTCCCTGTGAAAAAGTCAACCCCCGGGAGAAGAGGGGGCGGAGAGAAAAATCCTGCATCCCCTGCCGTAGGAAAAGGGGAAAGCTCCGGCAGGATCCTGCTGCTGTGCCGGAAGGGAAAAGAGGAGTGCTTCCGCCTCTGGAAGAAAACGGTTTGAAAGGAAACGGGTAAAAAGAAGGCGGAAGCTTTTTTTTCGCAGCCCGGCATTCACAATCTGAATTTGCAGAGTGAACCCGCAGTCCGGGATGGAATCCAGGGAAAGAGTCTTTCCCGAGGGAAGGGGAGGAGGATGAAAGAAAAGGCAAGGAGAAAAGGGGAGCGGCGACAAGGAAAAAAAGCGCGGGAGTCACTCCTTTTTTTTCATGCGGGCGACGAATGCGCCGTCGCAGTCGGCATTTTCCGGCAGGATCTGGAGCATGCCGTCGGTCATTTCCCCGGAAAGGGGGGAGGGAAACGGATCGGGATGGAACTCCGCGTGTTGGGAAAGGAATTCATGGACGACGGCCTCATTTTCCCTGCGGAACAGGGAACAGGTCGCATACACGAGTGTTCCTCCGGGGCGGAGGGGTTCCGCGGCGGCGGAAAGGAGACGTTTCTGGATTCTGTTGAGTTCTCCGAGTTTTTCCGGGGTGAGAGTCCAGCGGGCTTCGGGATTTCTGCGCCAGCGTCCGGAGGAGCTGCAGGGAGCGTCGACAAGGATTCCGTCGAAGAAGGGCGCGGAATTTTTTCCTCCCATGGGGACTTCCCCCGTACCGTCCCATCGGAACGAGTCGATATGCCGGAATCCGGCGCGTTCGGCGCGGAGCTTCATTTCTTCGAGCTTGTATTCCCGGATGTCGCTGGCGGTGACTCTTCCGCCGGGGGCCGTCATGGAAAGGAGCTGGAGAGTTTTTCCTCCGCCTCCCGCGCAGGCGTCCCACCAGCGTTCCCCCGGCTTCGCTCCGCAGGCGAGTCCGATGCATTGGGATGCGAAATCCTGGAATTCAAAAAGTCCTTTTCTGAAGCCCGGCAGACTCCGGAGATTGTTCCTGATTCTGGAAAAACGGAACGCGTTCCGGGCATGTTCGTGCCCGACGGCGAAAATAGAATTTTCCTCCCCCAGCGCGGCCAGAAACTCCTTCCTGTCCGGAGTCTGCTTCCGGATCCAGACCGGTGGCCGGGTCTGCAGCTGTTTCAGAAACGCCTCCCCCGGAGGAAACACGAATTCGCCGAGAGTCCATGCCGGGACAAGTTCCTCCCAGGAGACAGGACAATGGGTGAACGCCTGAAAACGGTCCCGCGGCGAATCCAGCAGAAGGATTTCCGCAAACTCCTCTTCCGTCCTCCCCGTCTGTTTCAGCCAGACGCCGCATGCGGGGAAGCGTATCCCTTCCGCCGCAAGCGCTCCGCAGAGCACGGAGGGCAGTTTCCCTCTCTCGTGAAGATTCTGCCCGAAATGTTTCAGCAGCCAGCCGCGCCAGCGGAGAAAGGCGAAAAACGTTTCCGAAAAGAAAGCCCGGTCCCTGGAACCGTAATGACGCGCATTCCGGAAAATTCCCGCCAGATAGCGGTCGGCCGGAATTCCCTCTCCCCAGAGCGGCCTCCCGGACTCTTCCACCAGTTTGAGACAGTTTTCCGCCTGTGTATTCCATTTTTTCCATGCCGACGCATTCCTCTCTTCCGTTTTTGCAGTATCTGTTTTGGAACGGTCCGTCCCGTGATCGGGGCCTGTTCTGCAAATGGGGGACTGATGATTCTGCATGGACTGCATCTGCATTCTGATCCTGTAATTGAGTGTTTGTTCCTGAGCAGAGAAATTTTCTCGGGAAAGCAGCCCGGAGGAGGGGCCGACCGGGACATGACCTATGATATTCAATATAGATGCTTCCATGAAGGATTGAAACCTCCATTGAGAAAAAATCCCGGGAAAACATCCGGCGTTTTCATCCATGGGGAGCTCATTCCGGAAGGGGAAAAAAAGAAGAACAGAAATTCGACTTCCCCAGAAAAGACGGCCGGGGAAAAGGATGATTTGCTTTTTGAATTTCCGGAATTATTATAAATGACTGCATTGCGATTGTCCGTTCAGAATCATCCTTGAAAGAACGGATGCGGATGGATGGAACCGACGGAAACAGAGGAAGAATCGTTGCAAGGCAAAACACTGTTTCTTGTGGATGCATGATTTCAGGAAGGAGATCCTCTGGAAGATGAAGAGATGAAAAAAAACGTCCTGATTTTTCTATTGCTGTTTTTCCTGCTTTTTGTGTTTCCGCTCTGGATTCGGCCGCTGATTTCTCCGGATGAGGTGCGTCATGCGGAGATTGCGAGGGAGATGATCGCGAATTCGGACTATGTGAGTCCGAGTCTGAACGGGATGAAGTATTTTGAGAAGCCCGTGATGGGATACTGGATTTTTGCCTGTGCCCAGAACCTTTTCGGGGAGAATGCGTTTGCGATGCGTCTTCCTGTGGCGCTGGCGGCGGGGTGCTGCGCCTGGATTGTTTTTCTCCTCGGCCGCCGCTATGCGGGAGGGAGCCGGATCGGTTTGCTGGCGGCGGGAATCTATCTGACGATGCCGATGGTGTTTCTGCTGGCCTCGGTTGCGATCCCGGAAGGCCTTTTCACCTGTTTTCTGACGGCATGTCTTGCCCTCTTTTTCTATGCTTCCTCTGATCCTGGAGCCGTCCGCTGGAAAAAGAATCTGTTTCTGTTCTGCTCTGGGATTCTGGCGGGATCGGCGTTTCTGACGGAAGGTTTTGCCGGATTCGCGCTTCCCGTGATCGTGGCTGTGCCTTATCTGATCTGGGAGAAACGCTGGAAGGAAATTTTCATTCTGCCCTGGCTGCCGCTGCTGGGGGCGCTATGCATTGTGCTGCCGTGGGCACTGCTGATTCACCGGGCGGAAGCGGACTTCTGGCGTTATTTCATTGTGGAAGGGGATCTGCTGCGTTTTCTGGGGGGAAAGGGAGTCGGGATGATTCAGGATCTTCTGGGGTGCGAACTGATTCCCGGGGGGAATGTCTGGGAAATGAACGCCCCGCACCAGGAACCGTTCTATTTCTTTTTTCCGGTCCTTCTTGTCGGGGCGGGGCAATGGGTTCTGCTCTTTCCGGTGATCGGAGCGGGGCTGAAACAGATCGGATGGGAAGGGAGGTTTCTGCGATACTGTGTCTGTTCTGCGGTGCTGCCGTTTTTGTTTTTTTCGATATCGGCAGGGAAGCTGCCGTCATATCTGCTGCCGTGCTTTGCGCCGCTGGCGCTGCTCTCGGCGTTGGGACTGTACAAGAGCGTGATTTCGGGGCATCATGTGAGATATCTGAATGTGCTGTGTCTGGCACTTGGGGGGGCGCTGCTGCTCGCGGGGGTCGGGTTTTCGATTCATGAGTTCACGGGTTTCCCGGCGGGGGAAGTGCTGTTCCGGCGCGGAGAACTCTGGAAATGGCTTCTGATGATGATTGCATGCGTGATGTGCGCCCTGATTCTGGTGCTGAGCTGTTCCGAACGGGATTCCTGGAAGAAGATATTGTATTTCATGCTGGCTTTTGTGCCGGCGATTCTGGCGTCGTATCTGGTGATGCCGGAGAGTGTGGTGGAACGGAAGTCGCCTTCAGTTCTGATTGCGTCTGTGCGTCCGGTGCTGCCGGCGGGGGTGCTCCTGGTGTCATACCGCCATCCGTTCCAGGCGCTCTGTTGGGAGTTCCGGCGCGACGATGTTTGGATCTTCCTGAGGCCCGGGGAGCTGGAATACGGTCTCCGTTCTCCGGATCAGTCTCAGCGCCTGCTGGATCTGGAAGCCTTTCGGGTTCTGGTGGAAAAGAACCGCGGCGATCCCGGCGTGCTCCTTGTCCTGCCGTGTGAGCAGTATGCGGAACTGCGCGGGAAACTGCCCGATGGACCGGCGTGGGTGAGGGGGCCGGAGAATAAAGACGGCTATCAGCTTGTGGCGTATTGAAAATATCTGAGAATGAGAGGGGAAAAGAAAAGTTTCCCTGTTTTTTTTCCCGTTTCGCCTTTCTCCAGAGCCAGGGAACGGGTCTGGAGGGGAGGACGGGAGGAGAAGAAGAAAGGAAATCAGAATGCGTGCCCGGGAAAATACCGCCTCGCGGAGGAGTCCGGGAAGAACGGCGGAAAACGGAAAAAGACTTTGAAGAGGAAGCTCTGAGCCGCTGAGAGAAAGCATTTTTTGCAAAAATAAAAAACGGGAAAGCTCCTGCGGGTTGAAAAAAGGAACTTTCATGCTATATTTTCCCTTCATAACGTTTTGAAGTGTATTCCAATGAAATATCAGGAGATGAAAAAATGGCAGTTCCGAAGAGAAAAGTGTCGAAAATGAAGAGACGTCAGCGTCAGGCTGCGAACCGTTATGAGGGCGTTCAGGCGACCTTCTGCACGAATTGCGGAGAGCCCGCTGCGTCTCATAACGTCTGCAAGCATTGCGGCACGTACAAAGGGCAGCAGGTTATCACGGTCGACTGAGTCAAAAAGCGGGGGTTTCCGGGGAATGAAGATTGCTGTGGACGGAATGGGCGGTGATTACGCTCCCGCCGTGGTTGTTGAGGCCGTTTCCGATGCCTTGAAAGAGATTCCGGATGTGGAAATTCTTCTTGTGGGGCATTTGGAAAAGCTTTCTTATTACCTTGAGAAATTCAATTTGAAGGAGTCACCGCGTCTGGAACTGGTGCATGCGGAGGATGTTGTGGAGATGGGTGAACCCTCCACGATGGCTTTGCGTGCGAAGAAGCATTCCTCGATCACGGTCTGTGCGGAACTTGTGGCGCAGAACCGGGCGGTGGCGGTGGTTTCCGCAGGGCATACAGGCGCTGCTGTGGCGGCGACGAAGGTGAAGCTCCGGATGGTGAAAGGAGTGGATCGGCCCGCGATAGCGACGATCATGCCTGCGATCGGGGGAAAGTTTATTTTCATTGACGCGGGTGCGAATACGGACTGCGTGCCGCTGAATCTTGCCCAGTTTGCCGTGATGGGGGAGGTATATGCCCAGACGAATTTCGGGGTGGAGAAGCCGCGGATCGGTCTTCTTTCCGTGGGGGGGGAGGATGTGAAGGGCAATGCTCTCACGAAGGAGGCTTTCAAGATTCTTTCGCGGATGCCGATCAATTTTGTCGGGAACGTGGAAGGGCATGACCTTTTCAATATGACGAGCGACGTTGTGGTGTGCGACGGTTTTGTGGGGAATGCCGTTCTGAAGGCCTCCGAAAGCATGGCCGGCGCTATTGCGCACTGGCTGAAAGAGGCACTGATGAAGAATGCCTTCCGCAAGACGGGGGCGTTTTTGGCTCAGAACGCTTTCAATGATTTGAAGGCGATCAGCAATTTTGAGGAATACGGAGGCGCTCCGCTTCTCGGGATCAACGGGGTTTGCATCATAGGTCACGGGGCCTCGACGCCGAAGGCGGTGAAGAACGCCATCCGCGTAGCCAATCATTTTGCGAAGGCCGGGCTGCCTGGGAAGATCTCCGGGAGGATATTCGAATGCGGAGTGCCCTTTTACGGCAATATGACCCATGTGAAGGACGAAGACGTGCCGCAGCACGGGTGATTTTTATCTACTACTTTCAGGAGTCAGCGGGCTTATGGCTGTGAGAATTATAGGGACCGGTTCTTATGCACCGGATCGGATTCTGACCAATGCCGATCTGGAGAAAATGGTTGAGACATCCGATGAATGGATTACTTCACGCACCGGGATCAAGCAGCGTCATATAGCGGATCGGGAGACACCGACGTCCGAGCTGGCTTATCATGCGGCATGTCATGCTCTGGAGTCGGCGGGGATCACTGCACAGGATCTGGGATTCATCTCCGTGGCCTCTGTGACGAACGACCAGCCGTTTCCGAGCACGGCGTGTTTTCTTCAGAAGAAACTGGGAGCGGCGCCGTGTCCGTGTTACGATCTTCAGGCGGCGTGTGCGGGTTTGCTGTATTCTCTTGAGATAGCGGTGTCGATGCTCCGTTCGCATCGGCATTACCGTTACTGCCTGGTGGTGGGAGCGGAGAAACTTTCGAGTGTGGTGGACTGGTCCGACCGATCGACCTGCGTCCTGTTCGGAGATGGCGCATCGGCTCTGGTGCTGGAGCGGGACGATTCCCTTCCGGACAGCGAAGACTGTTATCTTGCCTCCGTTCTCGGTGCCGATGCCAATCATACGGACGCCATTCAGATTCCCGCCGGTGGCAGTGCCGCTCCCGCGACCGCGGAGACACTTGCGGCCGGGCTCCATTATATTAAAATGGCGGGACAGGAGACCTTCAAACTTGCCGTGAACAGCATGGTGGCCGCCAGCCGCGGAGCGCTGGAACAGGCCGGGGTGTCTCATGAAGAGGTGGCGTGGGTGGTGGCGCATCAGGCGAACAAACGGATTATCGATGCGGTTGCCACGCGTTTGAAAGTGCCGTCGGACCGGGTCTATGTCAATGTGGACCGTTACGGGAATACGTCTGCCGCCTCGATTGGGATTTGTCTGGATGAGATGGCCCGGTCCGGGAAACTGAAGAAGGGCGATCTGCTTCTGCTGACCGCCTTCGGGAGCGGTCTTGCGTGGGGCGCAATGCTGCTCCGCTGGTAAATCCGCCCCGCTGACTGCACAGATAAAATCTCTGCCGCCTCAGGACCGGAATGACGGCAAAGAAAAAAGTGTCTGAAGGAGATCCGGATTTTCCCCGGACGAGATTCCCGGATCGGGCGGGCAAAAGGAATGCCGTTGAGATGTTTGTGAAGAATCTGTGTTTCGCGGTGCTGATTTGTTCCGCCTTTTCTCTGGATGCGTCGGAGGAATCCTTTGCCGAGAGGGGGCGGACATTGGATCATTTTCTTTCCCGGACCTGGGAACGGGTCAGTGAAGCGTGGATCCGCTGTGGCGCGGAACTTCAGATGGCCTCCCTGGCCGTGACCGACCGGAGACTGCATGCAAGACAGGATCTGGAGTCCAGAACTCGGATTGCCGGGGAGAAACTTGTGGAGAGAGCCGGAGAAATGGCGGAGGAGGCTTCCGGGAAAGTCGTGGAAAGTCTCCGTCCGTCTTTTCTACCTCCGGACCAGGGATTCATCCCGGGGAGAAGTGCGGGAGCGGATTCCGCATCCGCAACGGCGGAACAAGCGGAGCTTTCCGCTGAGAATCGGCAGTCTCTTCCTCCGGATCCGGAGGCTCCGGGGCAGGATATGGATCCGCTTGCCGTTCCCGATCCGGAACCGGTTCCGGGAAACTGAACTCTGACGGTCGGCGGATGACTAGGAAGGAATGGATGCCTGAATCTTTTTCTTTTTTCCCTTTCCCGCGCACAGCGTATTTTTTTCCTCCCTCTGTGGAAAAAACGGAAAGGGAAAAACGGACGGGGGATCAGGAATAAAAATGTGAACATTATGACGCGGCGCGGCAGTCTGGAGAGAAAAAAATTCCTTGTCTGCCGCAGCAAACGCAAAAAAACAAAGGGAAACAAGGAGCCTCCCCCCTTCTTCCGCCGCGTGAAGGAATTGATGAGGGAATCAGGAACAGCTGGAAGGAATGGATGGATATTCGATGAAAGCCAGAGAATTAAGAGATAAATACATTGAGTTTTTCAAGAGGAAGGGTCATGCTGCGATCAAGAGCGCGTCCCTGATTCCGGAGAATGATCCGACGGTTCTTTTTACGACGGCGGGGATGCATCCTCTTGTGCCGTATCTTCTTGGGGAGAAGCATCCGCTGGGGAAGCGCCTGACCGATTTTCAGAAGTGCATCCGGACAGGAGATATCGATGAAGTCGGCGACCCGGTGCATCTGACCTTTTTCGAGATGCTGGGGAACTGGTCTCTGGGCGATTATTTCAAGAAGGAGGCCATTGCCTACAGTTTTGAGTTTCTGACGTCTGAGGAATGGCTGAACATTCCACTGGACATGCTTGCATTCACTGTATTTGCGGGGGATGCGGACGCCCCGTTTGACGAGGAAGCCTTTGAAGAATGGAAGTCCCACGGTGTCAGCGAAAAGCGCATTGCGCGCCTTCCGAAGAAGGACAACTGGTGGGGGCCTGCCGGGATGACCGGTCCCTGCGGTCCGGATACGGAGATTTTCTATTGGACGGGACCGCTTCCGGTTCCCGAAGTCTTTGATCCCGCCGACAAGCGCTGGGTCGAGATCTGGAACAACGTGTTCATGCAGTATTTCAAGAATGCGGAAGGGAAATTTGAGCCCCTGAAGCAGAGGAACGTGGATACCGGCATGGGGGTCGAACGCGTGACGGCCGTTCTTCAGGGGAAGAAGAACTGTTACGAGACGGAGATTTTCCAGCCGCTCTTTGACCGTCTGGACGAAATCCGCGGGATCGCGTGGGACGGTTCTGAAAGGACGCGTTCCGAACGGATCATTGTGGAGCACATCCGTGCCGCCTCCTTCATCATGGCGGACGGCGTGATTCCGGACAAGATCGGGCGTTCCTACGTGCTGCGCCGTCTGATCCGCCGCGCCATCCGCGAGGCTTTGAAGCTGGGCGTCAAGACCCCCTTCACCGCCTCCATGGCGGAAGTGGTGATTTCCGAATACAAGGATGTGTATCCTGAACTTTCCGCAAACGCATCCGTGATTCTTTCGGAATTCGACCGGGAGGAAAAACAGTTTGCCGCGACGCTCGAACGCGGGATCCGCGAATTTGAGAAACTGATCGGGCGCGTTCCGGCACACATTCAGAACAAAGTCGTCAGCGGGAAGAACGCCTTCAATCTCTATGAAACCTACGGTTTTCCCATTGAACTGACTGCTGAAATGGCCAAGGAAGCCGGCTTCAGCGTGGATATGAAGGGATATGAGGAAGCCTATGCGAAGCATCAGGAACTTTCCCGCATGACATCGGGACAGGTGTTCAAAGGGGGGCTTGCGGATCATTCGGAAGCGTCCGCGGAACTGCATACTGCGACGCACATGCTGCACAAGGCTCTCCGGATGGTTCTCGGCGATCATGTGGCGCAAAAGGGATCGAACATCAACGGGGAACGTCTGCGTTTCGACTTTTCGCATCCGGACAAGATGACACCTGAGCAGCTCGCTGAAGTGGAACGGATTGTCAATGAACAAATTGCAGCCGATCTTCCTGTGATATGCGAGGAAATGACGGTCGACGAAGCCAAACAGCAGGGGGCGATCGGTCTTTTTGAATCCAAATACGGGGAGAAGGTCAAAGTCTACAGCATCGGTTCCTTCAGCAAGGAAATCTGCGGCGGGCCGCATGCAGCTCATACCGGACAGCTGGTGAAACTGAAAATCACCAAAGAGGAAAGTTCCAGCCGCGGCGTCCGTCGCATCAAGGCGGTTCTTGAGAAAGCGTAATCACACTGCAGGAGGATGAAAATGGAAAACGCGTCGGAATTGTTGATCTCCAACCGGGACGGAGTGTACCTTATCCGGGTCTGCGGACGTGCCACATTTGAATGCGCGCCGCCCCTCCGCAATCTTGCGAAGAGTCTGGAGCAGACGTCTTTTTCAGAAATCAACGTGGATCTTTCCGCCTGTTCGTGGATGGACAGCACCTTCATGGGGATTCTTGCCATGCTCGGGCTCAGAGCCAGGAAAATAGATGCCGTCATGAACATCTGCAACGCGGGAGAGCAGAACCGCAATCTGCTTTACGGACTGGGTCTGAAAAAACTGTTCTGCTTTGTGGACGGTCCCGTCTGTGATGCGGACGCCGGGAACACGTGGAATGACGGGACAGAGAACAGCCAGCCCAACGCCCAGACCGTCCTCGACGCCCACAAAACGTTGATGGATGTGGATGAACAGAACGTGAAGAAGTTTGAACGCGTCGTGGATATGGTTCAGAAAGATATCGACCGCCTGAATCAGGAGAAGAACTGACTCCTGTCTTTGCCGGTCCTCCGGACCCGGAATGAAACGGAGCAGGGAAGACAACGGATTTTCCCCGCTCCGTTTTTTTTGTGCCGGATCGCTTACGGGACACATTCATTTCATGCGGGGGAAAACAAAGAATTCTTGGAAACAGCAATGGGCAATTTCTCTTTGCAAGAGGCGCTGAAACGGTATTTCGGCTTTGATTCCTTTCTGGATGGACAGGAAGGGATTGTCCGCGCGATTCTGGCGGGGGAAGACTTGTGCGTGATAATGCCGACGGGAGCGGGGAAATCGCTCTGCTATCAGCTTCCGCTTCTGATCCGGTCCGGTCGGGAAGAGGAGTCGGAAGCCGGAGAGACGGTCCTGATGCGGAAGGAGTGGAAGATCGGGAACTCTTCCTCTGCCCGGCGCCCCTGCCGTTACGGGATTGTGGTTTCTCCGCTGATCTCCCTGATGAAAGACCAGGTGGATTCGCTTCGCGGGAAAGGGATTCTTTGCACGGACTGTCTCAACGGCGCGATGAGTTTGCAGGAACAGCATCATGTGATGGACGCCGCAGCGCGGGGAGAAATCCGGATTCTGTATGTCGCGCCGGAACGTTTCGGTGCGAATTCCTTCCGTGATTTTCTGAAGACCGCGCCGCCGGAAACGCTGATTGTGGATGAGGCGCACTGCATCAGCCAGTGGGGACATGATTTCCGGCCATCGTATCTGCGTCTCGGGGAGATGATAGATTGTTTCGGGATCGGGCAGGTCTGCGCATTCACCGCAACGGCGACTCATGCTGTGCGGGAGGATATTCTCAAGCAGCTTCACCGTCCGGGGATGAAACTGCATGTTTCCGGATTCAAGCGGCCCAATCTGGCGTTTTCCGTTCTGTATACGGGCGGAGGGGAGGAGGAGAAACTCCGCAGTCTTCGCAGACTCCTTGAGACATTTCAAGGCAGAGAACCCGCCATTCTTTATGCTTCCACCCGGAAAAACGTGGATCTGCTCCACTCCGAATTCGGCTGTATCGCATATCATGCGGGGATGAGCGATTCCGAACGGACCCGTGCCCAGGAGCGTTTCATGGAGGAATCCGGCCCGGTTCTCGCGGCGACAAACGCCTTCGGCATGGGAATCGACCGCCCCGACGTGCGGCATGTGATCCATTACAATATGCCCGGTTCCATCGAAGCCTATTATCAGGAGTCCGGCAGGGCAGGGCGCGACGGAAAGCCTGCGGACTGTACTCTTCTCTATTCTCCTTCCGACCGTTATATCCAGTCGTTTCTGATCGATATGAACAATCCGTCCGAAGCTCTTCTCCGTTCCTCATACCGTTTGCTTCTTGCGCTGGCGAAACGGGCGGGGAGTCTCTCTCTGGATCTGAGTCTTTCGGAATTCTGCCTGCGGATGCCGGAGCTGAAATCGGAAGCGCTTGCCGGATCGGTTTTTTCGATTCTGGAGCAGAACGGCTATATTGCGCGTTCGCGCCGTTGCGGCGGGGAAATCAATCTGCGGATGCTCGGGGATGTTTCCCGTCTTGCGGAGGAGCATGCGGAAGAAGCAACCCAGCGTTCGCGTTTTCTTTCCCGTTTTCTCCGGCAGTACGGTTTCACCCGGGCGCTGACGGAACATCGTTATACCATCGGGGAACTTTCCGGAATCTGCGGCCTTTCGGAGGAACAGTTAAGACGTGTTCTCCAGCATCTCCGTGGGAACGGCATTCTGGAGTATTCGCTTCCTTTTCAGGGATGTACCACGGAACTGCTCCGCCCGGAAAAAACGGAACTGGAGATGGATTTCAAAGCTCTGGAGGAGAAAAAGGCCCTTGAGACGGAACGTCTGGAGGAAATGCTTGCCTATGCCAGGACCCGCTCCTGCCGTCAGGCATTTCTGATTTCCTATTTCGGGGAAGATTGCGGGGCCTGGCGCTGTGGCGTCTGCGATCATTGTGCCGCGGAGATGCCGCAGAAGAAAAGACGCGATGCCGCAGCTGCTGCAAAGAGGGAAAATCTGACGCAGGAATCCTCTGTGCTTCCATTTTTTGCCGCGGGGGAGAAGGAAGCCGTTTTCCTGATTTTCTGTGCGGTCCGTGATTTTCCGGGCGCTTTCGGGCTCGGACGTCTTTCCAGGATCTTGCGCGGAGAGTCCGGGGAGGATGCGGATTCCCCGTTCAGAAGAGATTATGAGTTTTCCCCGCATTTCGGGATTCTGAAATCTTTCCGCAGAAACAAATTGATGTTTCTTCTCCGGAAGCTGGAGTATGACGGCTGGCTGATACGGGTGGGGTCTCCGGAATATCCCTGTATTGATCTGTCGGAGAAGGCGGAAGCGTTTCTTCGGAGTGAAGCCGTCATGGAGAAGAAGAAGGAGAGAAAAAAGGCGAAGGAGCCGCTGTCTCTGCGGCGGAACCGGGGGAAAAAGGATGCCATGCAGCTTTTCTCTGCTTCTGCGGGCGATGATAATATGGGGGAGGGGGATTTGTTTCGTCGTCTTCAGCTTTTACGCAAGCGCCTTGCTGAGCAGAAGAAGATTCCGCCTTATTTGATTTTTCCGGACTCCGTTTTACATGAACTGGCGGAAAGAAGGCCGCTGACAGCGGAAGATGCCTTTGACATCAAAGGGATAGGCAAACATAAAATCCGGACGTTTCTTCCTTTTTTCCTGAACGAAATCCAGCGATGGTGCCATGAGCTTTGAGTATTGAAGATTCCCGGGAAGGGAATATGCAGAAAGGAAACTACGGAAAAATGCGTTGAGCATTTTTCACGAGGTCAAGGTCTGTGACCTTGTCGCGGTCCAGCGGCGAGACGCTGGCCGCCGGAGGCAAAGTAAAAAACCTTGCAAAGCAACAAAAAATATTATTGCGAAGCAACAAATTACGGAAAAATGCGTTGAGCATTTTTCACGAGGTCAAGGTCCGTGACCTTGTCG
>CAJMAW010000062.1 GCA_905211485.1 uncultured Lentisphaeria bacterium
CCTTCGCCGGAGACTCCACAATCACCAGTTTGCTGTCCATCAGAAAAAACACCAGAGTTTATATTGAATTGACATGGAAGATTCCCGAATTTTTCCATTGCTCTTCAGGGATACAATGGCACGCATTCCCGTGAAAATCAAGCCCCTTTCCCCCCGTTCTCCGCACTCCCCGCGCTCCTATTACTTACAGTAATAAGGCCTTTCAAAAAAAAGAAAAAAAAGGAAAAACGCAAAAAAATCAAAAAAAACGGTTGAAAAACAGAAAAAACATGCTATAATGGTGGTTTGCTTGATATTTCATGACTTTCAAACAAAACCTGAAACGAAACCTGAAAACGGCAAAAAACGCACGGAACGGATCCATTGAGATGAAAACGGACAAGACGACAAAAACGGCGGAAATGTACCGAAATTATGTAATGTCAACCTATCCAGCTTCGGACATTCTGTTTGTCCGCGGAGCGGGGGCACGTCTGTGGGATGCGAAGGGAAGGAAGTATCTTGATTTCGCCTGCGGGATTTCCGTCTGCAATCTGGGGCACTGCCATCCGGACGTCACTCAGGCCATCTGCGAACAGGCGCAGAAACTGGTTCACGTCTCCAATCTCTACATGAACGAAAACCAGCCGCGTCTTGCCAAAAAACTTATTGAAAATGGTTTCGACGGAGTCTGCTTCTTCTGCAACAGCGGAGCGGAAGCCAATGAAGGGCTCATCAAACTGGCAAGAAAATGGGGACCCGCCCAAGCCAAGACCGAAATTATCGTCATGGAGGATTCCTTCCATGGCCGGACTCTCGCCACACTCGCCGCCACCGGCCGCGCCAAATACCGCAAGGGATTCCAGCCGGACATGCCCGGATTCAAATTCGTCCCCTACAACAATCTGGAAGCGGTGAAACAGGCGATTGATGAGAAAACGGCCGCGGTTCTTCTCGAACCCGTTCAGGGGGAAGGCGGAATCATCCCCGCGGATCCGGAATATCTGAAGGGACTCAGAAAACTCTGCGATGAAAAAAACATCCTGATGCTTTTCGACGAAGTCCAGTGCGGCATGGGACGGACCGGATATCTCTTTGCCTGGCAGGGCTATGGCGTCGCTCCGGACGCTCTTTCCATGGCGAAGGCCATCGCCAACGGCATGCCGATGGGCGCGGTGGTCGCGCAAAGAAAGCTTTCCGGGGTCCTGACGCCGGGCACTCATGCTAGCACCTTCGGGGGAACACCGCTGGTTTCCGCCGCCGCATGCGCCGTCATCGACACGATTCTGAAGGACAATCTCCTTGAAAACTGCCGCGAGCAGGGAGCGTATCTGATGGAAAAGCTTTCCGCTCTCGGAAAGAAATATCCCTTCATTCAGGGGGTGCGCGGCCGCGGTCTGATGCTCGGCGTGGTCCTCGACTTCCCCGCGGGGGAACTGATCAGGATTCTCCGTTCCAAAGGGCTGATCGCCCTTTCCGCCGGAGAGAACGTGCTGCGTCTTCTTCCGCCTCTCACGGTCAGCAGGGAGGAATGTGACGAAGCGCTCAAAATCATTGCCCGGGGGCTTAAGGACTTGGATGCCGCCCGGAAACAGCAGGAAACGAAATCACTCTAAAAGTCGGATTGGAGACGGGAAATATGCCTTTGGACCTCTTGACCGGCGAAGAATTCTCCAGAAACGATCTGGAACAGCTCTTCGTCCTCGCCGCGGAACTGAAAGCAGGACGTGGATCCGAAAATTCTCCGAAGCCTTTGAAAAATAAAAGCATCGGCACCATTTTCGCGAAATCGTCCACCCGCACCCGCGTATCCTTTGAAGTGGGCATTCATGAACTCGGGGGGCAGTCCCTTTATCTGGACCAGTCGAAAACGCAGATGGGGCGCGGAGAAACCGTCGCGGACACGGCGAGGGTCCTCAGCCGCTATCTCCACGGAATCGTCATCCGCACGTATTCCCAGAAGGAAGTCGAGGAACTCGCCGAATATGCCGACATTCCCGTCATCAATGCGCTGACCGACGATTTCCATCCCTGCCAGGCCTTCACCGACTATTTCACCATCCTGGAATACGCTAAAACCTTTGACGGAATCAAAATGGCCTACCTCGGCGACGGTTCGAGCAATATGGCCAATTCCCTCATGCAGACCGCCAAAGTCCTCGGAGTGCATTTTGAAATCGCCGCTCCCGAAGAGTTCCGACCGAGAGCCGATCTCATGGCACAGAATCTCGGTCCCGGTTCTGTTTCCTGGACCACGGACCCCATGGAAGCGCTCAAGGACGCCGATTTCATCTATACCGACGTCTGGGTCAGCATGGGCTTTGAAGAGGAATCCAAAAAACGCATGGCGACCCTCTCACCCTATCAGCTGGATATGGCTAAACTCAAGGCGGCCAAGCCCAATGTAAAAGTCCTTCACTGCCTCCCCGCTCACAGAGGCGAGGAAATCACGGACGAAGTCATGGAGTCGGAACATTCCATCGTCTTCGACGAGGCTGAAAACCGTCTCCATGTCCAAAAAGCCATCCTCTGTACTCTGATCCCGTCCTGAGGGGAGAATACGACTCCTCCGCTTTTTTGAAAAGTGGCAGATGCTCTGTTCTTCCAGAAAAAAACAAAAAAACGTGGCGGAGTGCAATCAAGAGAGAGAGAATGTCTGTTCTTCTTCGTTCCCGACCCTGATTCTTCTCCCGGGCCGGGAAAATTTTTCTGTCTGTCCCTCTCCTCCCCCCTTCTTTGAAGCATTTTACGGAATCCATCATCATCATTAAAAAGAAGAAGAAAAAGAAAGACATCCCCGGCTCACAAGATTCCTGTTCCCGTCTTTTCTTCTACCGTTTTCGTCAGCAGAAGACGCACCGGAATGGAAAAGAGGGGGAAAGGCACTGTCATGACGCCATGGAAGGATGCCAGAACTTCCGTGACAGGCTGTCCATCCTTTCATTGATTCTTTGCATTTCCTCGGGTTCGACGGGATCTTCTCCGGCAAGGATCTGCATCATGAGACGCCCTTCTTCGCTGCGGATTCTGTCATGTTCCGGATAGAACTCCCGGAGGAGGAAGAGGGTGTATTTGACGAATCTCAGAAGTCCGATGCACCATGGGAATTCTCCGGGAGTGCGGTCCATGGCGACCACGCGGCAGGAGCGGATCGCGGAAATGATCTCTTCCCTTGTATTGGAGGGGGCAAAGACGATGGAACAGTAATTGCCCATGTTGTCGCAGAGATGCGCATCGTTGTTTCCGAGAGCGGGCAGATAACGGCCGGAACGGATGCAGAGTTCCTGATGGAGAGCGGCGTTCAGATTGTTTGCCTCGCGGATCTGGGGGAGAGTGCTTCCGCCGCCGAAAATTTCAATGGCGTCAAAACGGGAATCCTGTACGATATAGTCCAGAACGGGTTTCGGGAGGAAGAAACGGTCATTCGGCTTCCAGTGGGGATGATTGAAGACGGAAAGGCCGCCGGATTCACGGATTTTGTCAAAGAGAAAACTGCTGGAAGCCATCAGACGTCTCAGATACTCGTCCTGACAGGCGGGGACCTTTTCATAATACGGTTTCAGGAGTTCCGGCAGTTCGTCCGCATGATCGAGCAGGAAGTCGGAAATTCCGAAGGATCCTCCGAAATTCAGGAAATGGAGATGATGCAGATCATGCAGATGCACCTCCTCCCCGGGATAGGCGCGGAAAGTCCCGCCGCATTTCCGCGCGAAATCCACTGCCAGGAGAGAGGAATCGCGCCGCCGATGATCGCTGACGCTGATGAAGTCCAGCCCGAGCGAGCAGTTGTGTGCGGCAATGTATTCCGGGGACGCCTTGTCCCTGCTGCAGAGGGAATACACGCTGTGAAGATGCATGTCCCCGCGCAGAGGACGCAGAGAATACAGGTCCTCCTTCAGGGAAAAGACATGCTGCACCGTCAGGACAGTGCCTTCCGCTCCGAGGATCCGGATGGAGTGCTCCCCTTCCCCGCGGAAGAAAAGCTCAAAGGAAAGCACTCCGCTTCCCGGGTCGTATTCAGCCGCAAGCGGAGAATAAGCGGGACGGTTCAGTGTATAGGCGTTCATCGTGAGCCCGGGCAGAAGACCGTTTTCCAGGAGCCCGTCCGCTCCGACATACTCCACAGTCAGATGCCCGGAAACGTTCCGGAAATCGCTCTGCGGAAAAAGCCCGCGAATGGAAATGCGGGACCGGACATCCGCGGGCACTATCCTCGGAAGAACTTCATAGAGTGAGGAAGACATGGCAGAATGCAGACACCTTTTTTTCTTGTTGTCCTTTTTCTTCAGCGGGAATCTTTTCCCCCCGGCGGATCGCACCTCTCTGGAGGGGAAAGAGAAAAAGCAGCGGAAGGCGCTTCCGCATTCCCCGGCTGACAAAGTCAATTCAAACGTTCATAGACGCGGACATAATCAATCCAGTATTTCAAGGGGAAGATGGAATCGTCGATTTCCCCGCCCCAGGCGCCTCCGATAGCAAGATTGATGATCAGGAAGAATGGCTTCCGGAAGGGATTGTCCGGACCCGTTCCGGCCTCGTCAAGAAGGAAGCGGTGGTAATGGAGACTGTCGTAATAGAAATCTATTTTCTCGCTGTCCCATTCGACGGCATAGATATGGAAGGCGTCATAGGGTTTTTCAGAGAGGATATTTCCGTTGCAGGAAGAGTACCCCTTTTCCTTGGAGGCATCGGCATAATGCACGGTTCCGTGAATGCGATCCGGATCCCATCCGACATTTTCCATGATGTCGATTTCCCCGCAGCGCGGCCATCCCAGATCCGACTTGTTCTCCCCGAGCATCCAGATGGCGGGCCATGCACCTTTCCCGGTGGGGATCTTTGCCCGGACTTCAATCCGTCCGTAAAGCCAGGAAGCCAGTCCGCGCGTTGTGAGACTGCAGGAGGTGTAGGAAGCGAATTCGACCGCCTTGCGCCAGTCATCCGATCCCGGCTCGTAAGCGGGATTCCGGAAGGACTCCTTCCGAGCCTCTATGAGCAGGAAACGGTTTTCAATGCGCACGTTGGAAAAGGCCCCCTTCGTATAATACTGCGCTTCCCTGTTGCGCAGAAAACCGACCTCATAATTCCATTTTGCAGGATCCGGCATGGATCCATAGTTGAATTCGTCCTGCCAGACCAGACGCCAGATCGCCTTTTGTTCATCGTTCTGATTGATTCTGACACTCGTGGAAATCGCACGGAACGCCAGCGGGAAAAAGTTCATCCATTTCATGTTTTTTCTCCAGTAAAATAGGGATGAGAGCCCCATGGCAGCTCTTCGTTCAGCAGAAACAATTTTCCGGAACGGAAAGCGCCCCCGTTCCGGGCATAGGCTGCAAGACGTTTCTGAAGACCGCTGACATGCGGAACCGAATCAATCCCGTTTTCCACAGCCTTCGCCCCGAAAACACGCCGCACAGCATCGGACGGCTCCGTCGAAGGAAGCATATACCCCGCCCGCTGAAATGCCAGCAGATTGGAATCCCGCCGCAAAAAGCGGTGCAGCTGCGGATCCAGAAGCCACGAATGACAGACAAAAGCCTTCGGCTTGAATTCCGGAATGCAGCGTTCAAAAAAATCACGCATCCGCAGAACGGAGTCCGCACACAGCTCCTGTTTCAGCGGCCCCGTCGCCGGAATATGGAGATTGATGACCGGATCCCCGGCAACAAGCACGATGTTCCAGGTGTTCAAATCAATCACAATCGGCTCCGCGCCCACGACTCCTGTGGGAAAGACCGGATGCGCGGTCACTTTCCCGTAGGCTTCCATCAGACGTCTGCTCCGGAAAGCGACCGGATCATTCCCCGCAGCGATCAAGCCGGCGGAATTGAAATCGTACTCCGCATCCAGGACGGCGATCACGCGTTTGCCGTCGGAACTCCGGAACACCAGGACATCGTCGAAAAACGCCGCTCGGGAATTGCACTGAAGACGCCCGAACTGCAGCACCGCCCCGGTATGATGCACAACCAGCCACGGAACCGCCATGGCCCAGTGAATGCCGAAGGCTCCGTAATTGGTTTCATAATCATCGGTCCAGACCTTGATGTCGGTCAAGCCGTCGTAATAGATGGAAAGAGGCCATTTTTCCGCCTTGAAGTATTTCTCCCCGTGACGGATTCCCGCAATGACAAGGGTCAAATAAAAAGCCGGCGCGTCCTCCATGCCGAATCGTTCCAGATGCGGATCGTTTTCCAGAGCCTGCTGCATCTTTTCGCTGTAGATGACATCGTAAAAAACGCTCCAGAGAAACAGTTTTTCCGGGTTTGAACGGATTCCGGTCACAGTCCGGCCCAGTTCCGCAAGCTGATTTTCACTGAACTCCGCCATCGGAGCCGCGTTGATGACATCATTCAGACGGCGTTCGGTCAAGGCGAAATCGGAAAATCCACGGCGGTCCTCGAGCTCCTGTTTCCAGAAAAGAGAATCTGTCCACTCATCCATCTTCAAATATCCTTCATTGCATCATTCAGATGGTAAGATAGCACTCTCCCGGAAAGCATCAAGCCGCCGTATATTTTTTTCCTGAATGATTCAGTTTTTTCTTCTGTTCCTGGGCTCCGCCGCGGAGAAAGGGGCTTCCATTTTTTCCGATAGAGAAAAGAAGACCTTTCTCCCTTTTTTGAAAGAAGGAGAAAGGTCTTCAGAACGGGACATTTTTCAAACGCAATGGGGGAGAAAAGCGTGTGTCTCGCCTTTTGCTTATTATTCCGCCGCCTTCAGCTGAGCTTCGACGTACGCCTTCTGCTGTTCGGCGATTTTGGAAATGGAAGTTGCGATTTTTTCCGCACGTTCCTTCAGGTCTTTGACATCGGCCTTCAGAGGATCTTTTGCGATTTTTGCGGCAATCTCCTCCGCCAGTTTGTCCGCTTCGGCCTTTTTGGATTCGATGGCTTTTTTGCATGCTTCGATTTTTGCTTCGAGCTGGGCCTTGTTCAGTTTGGCGGCTTCCGCCTGGACTTCAGCGATCGGCTTGTTTTCATCGACTCCCTCTCCGCATGCGCAGAGGAAAGCACCCGCCACGGCGCAGGAAACGATGGCAAGCATGATTTTTTTCATTTTCATCATCAAGAGTCTCCTTTTTTCTTTCTTCCTAAATTCAAGTAATGATTTCTGCCGGAGCATCCTGGCTGGATCCGTCGGCACGGCCCCCATTTTTCTTCAGGCGGCCCCTGTCTCATCACGAGGACCTGCCCGTGTCTGTATATTATAATATAATACTCCGGAAAAAGTGCAATGCAACAAAAAAAGAAGGAATATTTGAAAAAGAAAGATCCGGTATTACATTAAATTTCATCCGCAGAAACATGCCGCTCTTCCCCGCATGAGAAAGATGGGAAACAGTTGCGGGCTTCATCACAGATGCATAACGCATCCGGGGCCCAGCCCTCCTTCTCGTTCGCGGAGAGGGGTTTCATACAGAAAAAAAAGACAAGGAAACTGTAAAAATGAGTTCAAGCTGTTCTGGGCAGTGCTCTTCCGCCTGTGCGGGATCCTGCGAGGCGAAATATCCGGAGCCGTTGAAACGGATCAAACACAAAATCCTGGTTCTTTCCGGCAAGGGAGGAGTAGGGAAAAGCACGGTGGCGGCGTCTCTGGCGGTCACGCTGGCGAAGGAAGGGAAAAAAGTGGGGCTTCTGGACCTGGACTTTCACGGACCTTCGCAGCCGACACTCTTTCATCTTCAGGAAATCCGTCTCGGAGGGACGGAGAATGGAATTGCGCCGGCGGTGGCCCAGGGAGTCAAAATCGTTTCGCTCGGTCTGCTGCTGGAAGACGCGGATGCGGCTGTCATCTGGCGCGGACCGGCGAAGATCGGCGTGCTGAATCAGCTCTTCGAGGAAATCGACTGGGGGGAAGAGGATCTGGATTACCTGGTTCTCGACTTCCCGCCGGGAACGGGAGATGAAGCACTGTCCGCCTGTCAGCTGATTCCCGGGGAAAAACAGGCAGTCATTGTCACGACGCCGCAGGAACTTTCTCTCGCGGACTGCCGGAAATGCATCGGATTCTGTGATCAGGTCAATATCCCTGTGGGCGGAATCATTGAAAACATGAGCGGATTCATCTGTCCTTCCTGCTCGGCACGTCATGACCTGTTCTCTTCCGGAGGCGGGAAAAAACTCTCGGACAAATACGGAATTCCTCTGATTGCTCAGGTCCCCATGGATCCGCGTTTCCTGCAGAAATGCGATGAGGGGGATCTCTCCGGAGCGCTGGAACAGTCTCCCGCTGTCGCGGAAGAGCTTGCCAAGGCGGCAAAGGCTCTCTCGGAAAGAGCGGAAAAGGTGTCCTGAACAGAATCCGCGCAGAGAGGGGGAGAGAGAAAGTCTGTGTACACACCCGAGTGTGTCTGAGAAGAGACGGCGGCGGTGACTCGCGGCAAAGACTACTCATGCCTCCCCTCCCTTCTCTCTTTTTCTGAGAGGGGGAAAACACGAGACGGGATCCCGGACTCAGTGGAGGGGGGAAAAACAAAAGAACCGATCCCGCTCCCCGCGGAAAGACAAGGAAAGGAGACGATTCGGAGTCATGATAAAGCAACAGATCCATACCCCCCGCCATAAGAACAGACCCGGGCGTCCGTTTTTTTATACGGTAGCGCTTCTGCTGCTTGTTTTTTTCGGCACATCATGCGGGAAGAAGCCGCAGGAATCTCCAGCTCCGTCCTCTTCCGTGGAAAAAGACGGAGCCACCCCCTCCCGGTCGGCAACAGACGGAGGGGAAGCATCATCGGCGGGAGCGCTTCCGGGCGGACAGCAGACTTCCGGTCCGGAATCGTCAGACACCGCGCTGAAAGACTCTGAAGAAGGTTCTTTTCGTGTCAGAATCAGGAACGAGGAAATCGCCAGGGACCGTGCCGAAGAAGAACAGGAACTGAAGGTCAGGACGGATACGGACAATATTGTGATCCGGGAACGCCTTGCGGATGACAGTCAGTCGGCAGAAACGTCAGGGAAGCAGTCCTCCGGCAGGAAAAAACAATGGATCAGGCAGACTCCGATTCCTGAAAAGTCCCTTGCCTTCCGGATTCCGGTTCCCGAAGACCGTGAGATTCTCTGGAGCCCGGACTGGATTCATCAGAATGCGGGCTTTATCCGGATTCCGGACGTTCAGCTGAGTGCCGACAGAAGTCTCTTTGCCTTTGTGGAAACCACGGGCGCCAGCCGGGGGCCTTACGGATCCCGGATCGTACTCATGAATGCGCATTCCTGGAGAATCGCGGAGATTCTGGAAATTCCCGGGAGAAAAATCAATGGGATTGCTTTCCTTCCGGCGGGGAAACCGGCACTGGCCGCTCTTTGCGCAAGACAGCCTGAAAAAGAACAGCCCTGCGGCATAGCCATCATTGATCTTCTTAACGGCGGGAAGGAAACGCAGTTCATTCCGCTCAAAGACGCGAAGGGACTCAAAATCTGTGCGGACGGATCGGGGAAATATGTCTGCGTGCTGTTTCCGGAAGCAAGGACGATGCTGATTTTCAACGCAGCCGATTTTTCCGCGTCTCCGGAGAGATTGAAACTTCAGTCGGACTCGCCTTGTTCGGCGGTCTTTTCCGGAGACGGTGCCAAACTGGCGGTCGCGGGGAAAGACTGTCTTGAGATCTTCAAAACGGAGCCTTTCGCGCCGCTGACATCGCAGAAACTTCCAAAAGGATTCGTCCCGGGGAAACTCTGTTTCCTGAACAGGGACAACGCCCTTGTGCTTTTCGCGGACAGCGACCGCGCCGGAAGCTCGCAGGAATCGCTTCTCTTTCACAACGGAGCCCTGAGCCGTTTTGCACCGAACAGTTCCGGAACCGGAACCGTCGATGAAAAGAACAAACTCATTTATGTCGGCATCCGCCACGGAGGGAAAATCCAGGTTTTCCTCTTTCCCGCTCTCGAGGAAACAGATTCAGACTCGCCGGAACGGATTCAGCCGAAGACGACAGGCGATCCGGAACATCTTTTTTATATTCCCTCCAATGATTCAATCGCAGTTTTCGATGTTTCGGGGAACTTTTATCTTCTCTACCGTTACGGGAAGGAAAAACATTTCCGGAAAGACCTGCTTTTCCGGAACTCCCTGAAATAAAAGAGTCTTTCATGCACTCTCCGGATGGGGACGCTCAGAAACGGGCAAAGCATTTTTTCTCCATCGGGGGAACAGCCGACAGCATCATGGGATTTGGATCTGCTGTTCTGCTGCAAAGTGTTTTCTTCCCGCATAGGGTGTTCTTCTCCCAGGATCAGGGGTCAGCCCCCTCCCCTCCTCTTCTTCTCCTCACCAGGCCGTTTCCCGCGGCATTTGACTGCCCGGAGGAACAGTGCATTCAAATGCCATTCCATGCCATTCCATGCCATTCCAGACAACAAGACTGCCAAAGAGGGAAAACATGGCTTGCGATTTTCATCCCGATCCTGTTTGCATTTGAAGGAATGAAACAGTATTGTTACAGAGGGCTGTTTCATTTTTTGAAATTTCCGGAATGTCCTTCAGGTAAAATTCTGCTCTGAAAATTCATCCGGGGGAAGAAGAAGTTTGGATAGGGATCTTCAAATTCATGAATAGAATGCTTTCATTTTTAAAAAAGCATCCGCTGTGGATCAGCTATGCCGCGGGGATAGTCATTGCCATCATTTTTCTTGCAGGCAATACTCACGAAATCTACCGTGATCAGGCGGCATATTATGCGCCGATGGCAGAAGCTTTCGCCCATGGAGACTGGGCGGAGGCGTTTCCTCCGGACATTCCCATTCTCACCTCCATGCTGGCAGGACTCCTGGTTTATTGCGGTCTTTCTTCCTTGACGGCACTGATGGCCGTAGGGGCGGCTTTCCATATTGCAACGCTGTATCCGTTAAACAGACTTTTGTGTCTGGTCCTGTCGGAACGCATGGCGGCACTGGGTTGCTTTCTGTTTATTATATCACCCAAGGTCATACGTTTCAACTGCATGGGGCTTCCGGACTCAGGGCGGACCTTCTTTCTGGTGGCACTGGTGCTGGTTTTGGCAGAATATCTCCGTAGGCCGGGAGTGTCCTGGGCAGTATGGGGGGGGGGGATTGCCGGAGCCCTGTCTCTGGTCCGAAGTGAAGGGCTGGTATACGCGGGCGTTGCGGGAGTCGTCTTTCTGTATCCGGCCTGGAGGCAGTGGAGGATAGAAACGGACAAGGCCGCAGCACGGTATCAGATCCAAAAAGCTCTGGTATACTGTATCACGTTCGGGGTGATGACATTGTGCGTCATTGCACCTCGTCTTTACGGCAATTATCAGACCACCGGACTTCCGGTCTGCGATACCCGGCATGTTTCTTTTCTGAAGCAGATGCTGCACATTCCCACCAAGAAAAAACAGCCGGGCACAGAAATCAATCGTCTTCAAACACAGCTTTACGTCCACGTGGATTCTCCGGTTCAGGCCGCGCCGCCCAGGCGCACATTCTTCAATCTTGGTGATTTGCTGAACGACTGGGTAAGAGGAAGCTATGAACTGTATCTTTGTCTGGCAGCGGTCGGACTCGTTCTGCTGTTATGGCGCAGAGAATGGCGCGCCGAACATACGCTCTGTGTGATTTTCATGGCCGTGACGGTATTGATTTTTGCACCCTTGGTTGTGGCATACCGATATTTTCTGGTGAATGTCCCGCTGATGATGCCCTTCACGGTACTGCCTCTGGCGGAAGTGGGAAAATACGGAAGCAGGTTCCGCTATTTCCGTGCGGCGGCGCTGATCGCTCTGGCGGTGCTGGCTGTTGCGCAGACCGTCAATGCAACAAGTGTCTTCCGCGATCCCAGCAGGGAATGCGAAGTGGGCCGCTGGATCGCCTCTCACCGGGAAGAACTTTCAGGTGGGGCGGAACGCTTCTGGGTGATAGCGGATACCGTCCGCATCCCTTACTGGAGCGGGACTTATCCGCGTCTCTTCTGGGAAGGGGAGGCCTGGCATCCGAAGCAGGTGGCAGCATTTGAGTTTGAAAAAGGCTCTTCCGGGGTTTTCGTCTTTGAAATGCGTCAGGAGAACAGTCTGGCGGAAGAGTTTCAACGGAATCCCCGTTTTGAACGGGTCACGGGGCATCCATATTCAGACGAGATCGCCATTTTCAAATACCTGCCGTCCTTGAAAACGCAGTAAAAATCAGGAAAAGCACTTTTTATGTCGAAGCACACCTTGTCCATCATCATCCCCTGTTACAACGAAATAGAGAATCTTCCGGATGTTCTTCCCGGAATCATTGCTTTCTGCAAGGAACATCAATGGTCTCTGATCGTTGTGGATGACGGTTCCACCGATGGATCAACGGCACTGCTGAAAAAAATGGAAACAGAAGAAACTCTTCTGAAAGTTGTCCGGAATAAAGTCAACCGCGGTTACGGAGGCGCCATCAAGCACGGCATTGAAGCCGCGGATACCTACTGGGTCGCCACGATGGATGCGGACGGACAGCACAACCTTGATGACATTGTACGGCTGAAAGAACTTGCCGAAAAAGAAGATGCCGATATGGTTGTCGGTTCCAGACAGGGGCAGCGGGATGCCTCCTCTTACCGCCGTCTCGGCAAATGGCTGATCCGGACTTTTACGCGGAGTTTTCTCAAAATACCGATTTACGATCTCAATTCCGGGATGAAACTCTACCGCCGGGATCTGGCTTTGCGTTATCTGCCGACCACTCCGGACAATATGTCCTATTCAGACATCATCACCCTGCTATTCTTCTGCAACCACAATCTAGTGCTGGAGGAACCGATTACCATTCGTCCCAGGCTCAACGGAGTCAGTACGATCTCCACCCGGACAGCCATGGACACGGTCTGGGAAATCGCGAACATCATTCTGCTGTTCGCCCCCCTGAAATTCTTTCTTCCGCCCGCATTGGCAAGCATACTGCTGGGACTTGTGTGGTCCCTGCGCTGCATTCTGCTCAATACCGCACTCTCCACAGGAGCGAGTTTCCTGATTCTTTTCGGAGCCTTGCTGTTGTTTCTGGGAATGATTACAGAGCAGCTGGCAAGAATCAGACGCTGCATGTGAAGAGAGACGCCCTCCTCTCTCTCCTCCCCTTCATTTCATTTTCATTTTCTCCTCCACCCCCTCCGCCGCCGGAAATAAATCCAGAGGAAGGAAACGGAGGAACAGGAATGGAGGGACAGGACGGCAGTCATGCCTCCTCCGGGGCGGAAAGAATCCGCATCTGCTTATTCCGCATCCAAAGCCTTCTTCAGGAAAGCCATCCCCCGTTCCCGCTCGGACTGCAGTTTCTCCTGAACCGCCGCAAAATCATATTCCGGCGGAGGCAAAGCCATTCCCGGAGTGATGAGACGTTCTGCAAGGCCCAGATTTCCCAGCAGAGATTCAAATCGGCTGAGTCCGCGGTCCGCATTGGCAATCACGGCAAAAGGTTTGCGGAATAAAATGGAAAAGACCATTCCATGAAAAGAATCCGTGAGGACATAGGATGCCTCGGCAATTCGCTTCAGCCATTCGCGGGGGCCGGGGACAGGGGACTCGGGCCAGAAAGTTCCGTCAATCCGGTCAAAAGAACGGATGCTTCCGAGAGTCAGCCCCATGCACGCCGCGGAATTTTCCGCCAGGATCTGTTTTTCCGGGGTATCATCCAGTATGTAACAGAAAAGCTCCTGTTTCAGTTGCGGTGGGGCAATGAGATTCCGGTACACGGACAAATCCGGCAGGAGGGTCGGATCCGGCATCTGCACAGCAGGAACCCGGAAATACCCGCGGCATAATCCGACGCCGGAATGCTCACGGACCGATATGGCATGGAAACGGCCTGCCAGTGCGGCACATCTGGTGGTCATTTCCGGGTCGGCCTCCCAGATGTCCGTCCCGAAACTGGCAGCGTAGGCGATCCTCCGTGCGGGACAGGCCTCATCCAGGAAATCGAAAAAATAGCGGGGCTGGGAGGCTCCGTTGTATTGCGCCCTCCAGACCTGATCACTCCCCACAATAAATGCGTCAAAGCCCGCCCGGCTCAGGTGCGGCAGTGCATCCGGGAGGAATTCAGGTGTCAGACGGATCTCCTGCTCAATAAAACTCCGATTCTCCACAAGCGGGCGGCGGCATTCCCAACGGGTCAGCTCCCTCAGGCGTTTGACTTTCCGATGACGCAGATAACGTTCCCGGACACGATCCAGAAAAATATAAGCATGCTCAAACAAATGATAACTGCGAGGCCGTATCCGCACGGTCACAGGTTCATGCCCGAGCTCAAGCAAAGCCTGCTGCAAAGCGAAATTCTGAAGAATCCCCCCGTAGTTTCCCTCCAGATGCAAGGTCAGAATGGCCACTTTCATATACAGTCTCTATGCTCCTCTCTGGATCTTATTGAAAACATTTTACAGTTCCGCCATGTCACAATGCCCCGGATGATCACAACGCATCCGGGAATTGGAATCCCTGCTGCCAATGACATTCCTATTCCCTCCGGAAATCTCAAAATCAAAGATCTCCCGATTTTCCCGCAAACAAGTTCAGCAAGGGGCGTCTTGGAAACGCCAGAATCACTCCATGCGAAAAAAATTCCATCGGGAAAACAAGCACTCCTGCCCTCCCCCGTCATTCCGGGTATTCACAGCAAGACCCGGAATCATCTGTCATGATCTCCATTTGCGGCAGAATCGCCTGTTCCCGTTCATTCATGATTCAAAATCCGGCAGCATCCGGAATCCGCAGGAGGAGAGATCCTCATAAGAGCAGAAATCATGTCTTCCGAGCTTGAAAAAACCTTCCCCGGACCAGAGGAACGCCGCTATCCCGTTCCCTGTTCTTTTTTCCCGATACGAAAAAAAGCTCCATTTTTTTTAAATTTCAGAGTCTGCGTCGGATGACATCAGCTTCAGATAGCGTTGCGCACATCGCCGCATGGAATACGGCGTAAAGGATTCCCGCGCAGCTTCACCCAGGCGCGTTCGCTCGGCTGCGGACAATGCCAGCGCCCGCTTGAGCGTCTTCCGGATCGCATCTTCCGATGTATCCTCCGAGACCAGACCGTTGATCCCGTCACGCAGCAGATTCTTCATTCCTCCGACAGGCGTCACGCATGGCGGTATTCCCAATGCAAAGGACTCCAGAAGCGTAATCGGCAGTCCTTCTATTTCCGAAAACAGCGCCAGAAAATCCGCCTGCGCCAGATAGGCCAGAGGATTTGAACGAAGCCCCGCTATGTGAAGACGCGGACAATTCAATGACAGAATGGCCGAACGGATCGTTTCATTCTCATCGTTTCCCATGAACACCAGATCGAAGTCCGCGCCCTCCGCCGCCAGAGCCGCCGCCGCGCGCGCCTGAGCAATCTGGTTTTTCTGAGGGCTGAAGCGCGCAATGTTCAGAAACAGACGCGACTCAGCCGTGCTCCGCCAGGAACGGACTTCTTCCGCCGCTGCGGATAATTCCTCCTGTGCCGGCATTCCGGCACCGCAGCCGTTCTCAATGATCGGAGCATGGAAACCGTACGCCGAAACAAAACTGCGTTCCGATTCCACGGAAATTGCAACTGGACGCACACCTGAGTGAAACAGGATCTTTTTCAGCCAGAGGCGATTCCCCGCATCCACAAACGCATCGTTGTGAACGGTATAGAAGTATCTGGCATGGGGCCAATGAGCGAATTCGGCCAGTGCCGCCAGCTGGATCCCGCCCAGATGAGTATGGACCACATCCGGACGCTCTCGACGGATGACGTTCCAGACCCGAGGCATTGCCAGAATCGCACCGGTCATGGTTTCCGGAGTCTCCAGACAGATCAGCTTCACGGCAGGATCCAGCTGCCGTGCCAGAAAATCTCCCGGCAGGATCCGGTTGACGCACAGCAAGCTCACTTCATGCTCTCCTGTCCGGGCGATCCCGCTTGCCAGATCTACCACAAAACGCTCGGCTCCGCCGCAATGCAGACGCGGCACGATTTCCAGAATTTTCATTTCTGAAGCATCTCCTTTCCGCTCAGATCCCGTAACAAAGTGCGCCATGCTTCGTGAAATGCCGTCTGCGAAAACTTTTCCCGTTCTGCCAAAGCTCCTGCGCAATAAGCCGAATAATTCCGGGCGATTTCTTCCAGAGCAGCCGCAAAGCCTTCCGGCGTGAAATCCTCCAGCAGACAGCCGTTTTTCCCGTTGACGACCAGATCCGCCGCCGCGGGAAAGGAATGAAGTGCAAGTATCGGTTTCCCGTACGCAGTCGCTTCGATCCCGGCAATCGGGTATCCTTCGGAATCCGAAGTGAAAATCACGATTCCGGCCCGCCGGAGCCATGCAGAAGGGTCTTTCACATAGCCGTGAAAACTGACGTTTGTCAATCCTGCGGCGGCACGCTTCAATCTTGCCTCTTCAGGACCGTCTCCGCAGAGATGGAAGTGAAACTGCGGCGCGGCGGCCGCCAGCTGCAGAATCCTGTCCACACGTTTCTCCGCTGACAGCCGCCCCAGGAAAAGCACTTCCCGAGGATCGCCGGATTCCAGCGTCTCCGTTTCGGGAAGACGGGTCTGATGACGAATCACGCGGACCAGTTTCCCATCCAGAGACAGATAACGTGCCAATCCTGCTTCCTCATGCGGAGAAAGTGTCACCAATGCGTCGACATAACGCTTGAACAGCTCAATCTTCTGTCTCCTGAGCCATCCCCCGAAATCATAGCGCCAGCGGTAAAGCTGTCCGGGAGAACTGTGCTGGACGAAAATCACCTGATTCTTCTTCAAGACATCCCGGGGCACAAAGAGATGCGCGGAATGAAACGAATTGATCAGCAGCACGTCTCCTCCCGGCAGGATTTCACGCATCCTTCGGCGAATCTGAGGAATGTCAAGCACCAGAGACGCCAGACGCAGCGGACCGCAGGAAAGATAGCGCCGCGGACCGCCCCGAAGGAGCCGGACGATCCCGCGCCGTTTCTCCGCCTCGTTCAGCCGGACAATCCGGGCTCCGCAGGCTTTCAGTCCGGAAAGCGCACCGGAATATGCCAGCAGTTCCACCTGCATTCTGTCCCTTTCCCCCAGCATTTCGGCAAGATCCCGGGAAAACTGCTGCATTCCGCCGTAACAGGTCGGGTCATCAAGCAAAATGGCCAGTTTCATCTTTGTTTTCTTTCTGCCGACGAACGGTCAATTTCATAAAAAGTTCCATCACCCAGCGATCCGGCAGCAGCAACAGCAGCTGCCCTGCCGCATAATGAATGCAAACTGACAGGGAGAAAAATTCTTTCCGAAACAAATACCGGCGCTGCAGACGCAATGTGGATCGCAGCGTCGGTTTGAGGGAACGCTGTTTTATCTGCCCCGTACTGATCCGGTATTGAAGAAGAACCCGGGGAATATTCGCAAAATGATATCCCGCCGCGGCTGCCCGTAACCACAAATCATAGTCTTCCGCACCGGGAATTTCCCGATATCCCTCCATAGTCAGATACAATCCCGGACGAAGCAACAGCGCCGGATGCGGCAGCGGATTGCCGAGCAGCAGCGCCCTGTGTACT
>CAJMAW010000063.1 GCA_905211485.1 uncultured Lentisphaeria bacterium
CTGCCGGAGGCAAAAAAATAAATCAAGTAAATAAAAAAAGCATGAGGGCTGCTCGCCCTCATACACCCCGGCTCTCGCTGCATTCCCTGCACCCGGCAAGGCGTTGCCTGCCGTATTTTTTATGATTTTCAATAATTATCTATTATTGATCTATAAAGCATAATAATTTTTAATTTTGATTTTTGATGCAATAGTATGCGTCATTTCATCAGGAATGTACAAAACAGCTGAAAAAAAGGATGGGCCATATGAGAGAAGAAAATAAGACGACAATGTTTCTTGTCAACAAAACCGTTTTTGCAATTGCGGGAATCGCATTTTTTATCGTGCCGTGGATTTTTCCGCGTCTGGGCAATTATGCTCCCGGAGCCGCGATTCTCGCCGGAGCATGCTATGCGTTCGCTTTTGGGAATCCCTTCCGCGAAATAACCGCAAAAGCCGTTTCCCCGCTGCTGGGAGCGGCAATCGTCGGGATGGGTTTCGGAATGAACCTCCCCGCCGTCTTGAAAGCAGGAGCATCCGGATTCGTTTATACGATTCTGGGAATATCGGCAGGTCTGGGGATCGGAATCCTGCTGGGGAAAAAACTGAAGCTGGGACGCGATACCATGATGCTGATCAGCGTCGGGACCTCCATCTGCGGAGGCAGCGCCATCGCCGCCGCCGCACCCGTGCTGAAAGCAAAAGCTCATGATATTGCCCTCGCAACCGCCACAGTGTTCATCCTGAACGGCATAGCTCTCCTTGTGTTCCCCCCGCTGGGACATTGGCTCGGATTCAATGAAACCCAGTTCGGAACCTGGGCGGCTCTCGCGATTCATGACACCAGTTCGGTTGTCGGCGCTTCCATGCAGTACGGGGAAACGGCTCTGGAAGTGGGAACGACTGTCAAACTCGCCCGTGCGCTCTGGATTGTCCCCGTCGCCCTCTTCATCGCCTTCCTCATCCGGAAAGACAATCACGCCGGCGAAGGAAAAACCAAAGTCAAAGTCCCCTGGTTCATTCCGGGATTTCTCCTCGCTGCCATGTTCGTGACCTGGGTCCCCGGTGTCCGCGATGCGGGACTCTTCCTTCAGACCCTCTCCAAACATCTTATGGTCCTGACTCTCTTCCTCATCGGCGCAAATTTGAGTGTGGATAAAATCCGTGAACTCGGAATCCGTCCTTTTCTTCACGGCGTCATTCTCTGGATCATTCTTGCAACGGCTTGGGCTGCAGCCATCTATTTTCATCTGGTCCGAGTCTGAGAATCCGGGCCTGAAAATCCTGCCCCGGGAAAAGAAAGGTCTTCCCCTGATTACAGTCAGAACTGGGGAAGACCTTTTTGTCATGCACATGGAAGAACGGGATGTTTTTGAATGTTCCCCTTCTTCCATGTTTCTCCAGGAAGTTCAGGAAAACTTTTCCCCTCCCTTGCCGTTTCCCGGAAGGAAAATGCAGGAACCGGTGATGCCTCAAAATCATTATTTCCTTCCTCCGCTTTTCTCTGTTTTTTGTTTGAGTTTACCTTCTTCCCCGTGGAATGAGACACAGAGTCCGAGAGAAAAAAGATCAGGATAATCCTTCCCGGGGAATTTATTTTCCTGTGAAGAAAGGGGGAATCCCTCTGAAAGAAAAACACGTTTTTTTTGGAAAACAGATTTGACTTGCAGATACTCCGGCATCTACAATACAATACTGAAACGGAGATGCTCCCCTCCCCCTCTTCTCTGGTAGAAGACTCTGTGCGGGATGCCCGCCCCGGAGAGCATTTCTGCGGGAACGCTCTCCCCGGGCGCGAACGGGAGAAACGAAACGGAAGAAAGTAGAAAAGGAAGGAATAATACAGGCATTTTTCTATGAGAAATAAACGAGATTTATGGAGGAGATTCCGAATTGTCCTTGCAGCGCTTTTTCTGCTGGGAGCCGGGGCTGCGTTCAGCGGTTTCGGGTGGATGGCAGCGCCCCTGCTTCAGCTGCAGTTCGCCCCGGCGTTGATGAGATGTTTTGCGGCATTCAGCCTGGGCGCGCTCCTGACTGTGCTTGGAATCGCATTGACGGCGTTTCTGTTCGGACGGGTTTATTGCGCTGTGTTTTGTCCGCTGGGCATTCTGCAGGATTTTTTCGGCTGGGTGTCCCGCCGGAAAGGGGGAAAGACCGCCGACTTTCGGAAAACGCGTTTTGTGCTTGCGGGCATCGCTCTGGGCATGCTCTTCTCCGGCTGGACCGCGCCCTTTCTGCTGCTGGATCCGTATTCCAATGCCGGACGCATGGCAGGGGCTTTTGCCGCGGGCGGCTTTCTGCCCCTGATTGTCATAGCGGCACTGGCCGTCTGGAAGAAACGGATCTACTGCACTGCGCTCTGTCCGGTGGGAACGGTGCTGGGAGCAATCGCGGAACACGGGATTTTCCAACTGAAAATGACGGAAGACTGCGTGAAATGCGGACTCTGCGTGAAGAATTGTCCCCCCGGATGCATTGATCCGGAAAAGGGATTACTCGACAATGCCCGCTGTGTGCGCTGCATGAACTGCATTTCCGTTTGTCGGACGGGAGGCGTGAAGTTTTCGCTCTTCCGCCATGAAGCAATCCATGGGAAACGCTCCCGGACAAAACTTTCCACATCGCCGTCTCCTTCACCGCTTTTTTCCTCTTCTTTTTCCTCTTCCTCCGGGGCGGCGGAGCCGGTGTTTCCGAGGACGCGGACGCGGGAAGCGGAGGAGAAAGTCCCGGTGGACCGGAGCCGCAGGGCTTTTCTGATCGACTGCGCCTGTCTTCTGGGGGGATTGGCCGCGGGAGCGCTTCTGGTGAAGGGGGGACTTGCGAAACTGGAAACATTTGCAAGGCGTTTCCGGATTCTTCCTCCAGGTGCTCTGAATGCGGAACGTTTTGCATCGAAATGCACATCCTGCCAGCTTTGCACGGTGAATTGTCCTTCGGGGATTATTGTTTCAGCTCCCGGGGGAGCGGGGCCGGTGTCTTTGGATCTGTCGCGCGGGTTTTGCCAGTATGACTGCAGGCGCTGTTCGGAGCTCTGCCCCACGGGGGCGCTTCTGCCGCTCTCTCTTGCGCAGAAACAGAAGACCCGCATTGCTCTGGCGCGGCTCAATCCGAGAACGTGCATTGTGTTTCAGGAAGGCGTTCAGTGCGGCCGCTGGTGACTCTGCGCCGGACAGGGGCGCCGCGTCTGACAGAAAATCTCTGCATCGGCTGCGGAGCCTGTCAGAGCGTCTGTCCCGCTCCCGGGAAGGCCATGACCGTGCATGAAATCGAACAACAAACCCTGCTGGAGGCCTGATCAAATGGAGGATGTGTACCATGATCTCGGATTCGCAAAACTGGATATGACCCGCTCCGACCGGACCGGAATCGGAGAAACGGTCTACTGTCCCGGAAAGAGTTCGGAGCAGCTTGTTCAGATCATGCGTGCTTTTCAGCTTGCCGGGAAAAGAGTGCTGGGGACAAAGTGTTCGGAAGAGCAGTTTGCCAGTCTGCGTGCTCTTTCAGTTCCGGTCGAATACAATCCTCTTTCGGGATTGCTGGTCTCGGAGTGGGGGGAGAGACCGCGGATCGCGGGAACGGTCGCCGTCTGTACAGGGGGAACGGCGGATATTCCCGTGGCGGAGGAGGCGGCGGGGACGGTCGAATTTTTCGGCGCTGCCGCGGAACGCCATTTCGATGTCGGAGTGGCGGGGCTTCACCGTCTGTTGGCAAAGATTGATTCGGTGAGAAAAGCCGATGTCGTGATAGCCGTCGCGGGAATGGAGGGCGCGCTCGGAAGCGTGCTGGCGGGACTCGTCGACTCTCCGCTTCTCGCGGTGCCGACTTCGGTCGGTTACGGCGCGAATTTCGGAGGCGTCGCCCCGCTTCTTTCCATGCTCAACTCCTGTGCCGAAGGAATGGCCGTGCTGAATATCGACAACGGTTTCGGAGCAGGAGTCATGGCGTGCAGGATCCTCAGAATGTGCGAAAGGAAAAAAGAACATGCCCGCAATACTTTATCTTGACGGAGCTTCCGGAATTTCCGGAGACATGACCGTGGCGGCTCTGCTCGATCTCGGCGCCAGCGCCGGAAAACTCCATGCCGTCCTGGAAAGCCTGAATTTGGAAGGGGTCGCCTGGTCCGTTTCCCGGAAAGATTCCCGGGGAATCGCAGGATGCGACTTCTGCGTCCATCTGCCCGCTGAGGACGCTTCTTCTTCCGCGTCACCCGGCCCCCGTGAACATTTCTCTCAGCTCCACTCTCACGATCCGCACGGAGGCCATCATCTGGCACATCCCCCCCATGCGCACTCCCATGAACCTTCTCCGCATGAGCACTCTCATCATTCCCGGGAGGAGGAGGAAACTCATGACCATCATCCGCCGCTTCCTCATCATCATGCGTCTGCGGAGGATCATCATGCGCTTCCGGGCGGGGAAGAAGCTGTTTGCTGCAAACGGGCGGATGACCTGCATGGTGAATCCGCAGCTCGCTCTTCCGCTTCATCATCTCATCCGGGGGAACGGGGGGCTGCTGCTCCTGCGGCGGGGGGACATGTGCATCGGAATCTCGCGGATGTCTATGCCGTAATAGACCGCGGACAGATGAGCGGCCATGCCCGTGCTCTGGCAAAAAAGATTTTCCGGATTGTGGCGGAAGCGGAGGCAAAGGCTCACGGATGCACACTCGAAGAGGTCCATTTCCACGAGGTGGGAGCGCTGGACTCGATTGTCGACATCGTGGCTGCGGCAGTGCTCGCGGATGATCTCGGCATTACGGATTGTGTGGTGACGGGGTTTTCCGAAGGCTCCGGTTTTGTCCGCTGCCAGCATGGAGATCTTCCCGTGCCCGTTCCCGCGGTCCTGAATATTGCCGAGAGCTGGGGCATTGCGCTGCGTCCCTGTCCTGCCGTGCACGGGGAAATGGTGACTCCCACGGGAATTGCGATTGCCGCTGCTCTCAGGACCCGTTCCGCGCTCCCCGCGGAGTTCCGGATCCGGAAAAGCGGAATCGGTCTTGGAAAACGCGATTTCGGGCGCCCGAACTTCCTGCGCGCCATGCTGATACAGGAAGACGAATCCACGCAGGAGGATGAACGGGTTTGTCTCCTGGAATGCAATCTGGATGATTCCAGCGGGGAAACTCTCGGCTTCGTCATGGAAAAACTGATGAATGCGGGGGCGCTGGACGTACATTTCGTGCCCTGTTTCATGAAAAAGAACCGTCCGGCTTATCTTCTGAGGGTGATTGTGGATGAAGCTCGTCTGGCGGAGATGGAAAGAATCATTTTTGAATCCACCACCACGAACGGCTTGAGAAAATTTCCCCTCGAACGGACCCGCATGGACCGCGAAATCGTCGAACTGGCTCTTCCCTTCGGAAAGCTCGAGGCCAAACGCTGTTCCTGGAACGGCATCATACGCTGTTATCCGGAATATGAAAGTGTGAAACGTCTTTCGGAAAGTTCCGGAGTCGATTTCGCCACGGTCATGGAAGAGGCAAAACGCGCGGCGGCGGAGAGTCTGCCATGAATAATCATCCGCCATCTCAGCCGAGTATTCCTCACGCCTCCCTGAAGAAGGAGATTGAAGAGAAGAATGGGAAGGGGGAGAAGAAGATGCAGCAGGCGCCGGAACGGCAGCCGCCCTCCCTTCTCCCGGAGCTTCCCCTTCTTCTGGAACGGCTGAAAAACTCTCTCCGCAGACTCGCCCCGGAGGGAATTGCGTTCGCCTATTCCGGAGGTGTGGACAGCTCCCTGCTTCTGAACCTCCTGAAAAAGCAGTACGATGAAAAGCCGTTCCCTCTTCTCGCTCTGACCATGCGCTCCGTCTTTCAGGATCCGCATGAAATGGAGGCCGCTCTCTCGGAAGCCCGGAGTCTCGGCGTGGAACTGGAATTTCTGGAGATGGATCCCTTCTCCATTCCCGAAATGAAAAACAATCCTCCCGACCGCTGCTACTGGTGCAAACGACGCATCTTTTCCCTCATCCGCCGGCATGCGGAGGAAAGAGGATTGAAATGGGTGATGGACGGCACCAATGCCGATGATCTGAAAACATATCGTCCGGGTCTTGCGGCTCTGAAGGAATCTGCCGTTCTGTCGCCTCTGGCCGAACTTGGGATCGGCAAAAAGCAGGTCCGGCTCATGGCTTCGGAACTGGCTCTCCCGACAGCCCGGAAAGCCTCCGTCCCCTGTCTCGCGACCCGTTTTGAATACGGTTTCATGCCGGAGGAAAAGGACATCGAAAATGTCATAGCCGGGGAGGCGCTCCTGCGGACTCTTCTTCTTCCCGCTTCTGCGGACATCCGTCTCCGAGTGCATCGGAATGTCAGGTGGTGTCCCCGCAGCGGCAGGGCAGGGGAGAAGGACGGAAATCCGAATGCAGAAAATCCGGGGCCCGGGAAGGAAGATCATAAAAAACCTTCCCTCCTTGCCAGAATCGAGGTTTCGGAAAACGCGCTGGGCGCCGTCCTTTCACAGCGCGGGGAAATCACTGCCGGACTCGGAAAGCTCGGATTCCGTTACATCACGCTGGATCTGCAGGGATTCCGTTCCGGAAGCATGGATTCTCCCGGAGAAAACAACGGGGAAAACAACGGGGAAAACAACGGCGCTTCCCCCTCCTCCTCCTGAACACCTTTTCTCCTGCGTGGCGTCTTGTCTTTCCTTTTTCCCCGGAATCCGTCCCCGGGATCAGCATCGGAATCAGAGCCGGAATCAGTTCTGGAATCAGCGCTGGAATTCGCGCGGATCCATGGGGACAATGGAAAAATCCGGCTTCCAGCGCGGAGACTGGGAGTAAAAGGCGTTCGGATTCTCGAAAAGAATCCTGGAGATGCCGTTGTCGTCCATCCCCTGGCTCTTCATGTATTCGGAGACCTTCACAAGACTCAGCGGGTCCGAGACGCCCCAGTCAGCGGATCCGGAAACGATCATGCGTTCCACTCCGTATTCGCCGAGCATCCGGGCGGCGCGGGGGGGATCGAGTTTGGAAATCGGGTAGACGGTCAGTCCGGTCCAGCAGCCGGTTTCCCGGGCGGCGCGGATGCATTCCTCTGTGTTGTGGTCAATGAGGACTCTCTCGACGGGGATTCCCTCGTTGCGGATGATGTCCGCCGTCCATTCGATCCCTTTCGTCTTGTTGAAATGCGGCAGGTGGACGATGACCGGCATGTCTTTGACATGGGCAATGTGCAGCTGGGCGGCAAATGCCTCCGCCTCATTCTCCGTAATGTTGTTCAGCCCGATTTCCCCGACAGCGACGCAGCGTTCATGTTCCAGATAACGATCCAGCCCGGCAATGACTTCAGATGCCAGTTTCCTGTCTTCCGCCTCCTTCGGATTCAGTGCGACGGCCGCATAGTGATCCAGCCCGAAACGTCTTGCTCTGACCGTTTCAAAGTCCAGAATCACCTTGAAGTAGTCGAAGAAGCTCCCAGCGTATTCCCGGTTTGCCCCCAGCCAGAAGGACGGCTCCACGCAGGCGCGGATTCCTGAGCGGTACATCGCCTGATATTCGTCGGTTGTCCTTGAAAACATGTGAATGTGCGGTTCTATGATGGTCATGGCCTGTCTCCTTTCTTCCCTTCCGATGAGCCTGTCCGCGGCGTGTGGGCGGGGCAGTCATCCATCGGGTTCACATCCCTGTTCCATTTCGTGCAGTAAAGCCGGAAGGCATTTGAAACCATATGTGCGCAGTCCCTGCAGAAACTCAGTTTTTCCTTCAGGAATTCCGCATTCTTCGTATTGTCCTCTTCCTCATCCGTGCCCAGGAGTTTTTTCAACGCGTCTTCCGGGGAAGGGGCCGCGTCCTTTCCGGCGGCGGTGTTCCCAACGCCTTTTTTCCCCGCTGCCGATGCCTCCTCCCAAGGCAGATCCGCAATCCACGCGGAACAGGAGGCGCATTTCAGGACCTCGCCCGTCTTCTTCCATCCGTCCATGACGGATTCCTTTTTCAGAAAGCTGTTCCGCCCGCAATGGGGACAGTCAAAGGAATCTCCCGGTTTCATCGCAGAAAAATCTCCTGTTTTCACTGTTTTGACTAATTTAGCATTTTTCGCTGTTTTTGTCCAGGCGTCCTGCAGAAAAAACACAAAAAAAAGCCGGACAGCTTTGAAATTCTGTCCGGCTTCCGGATAAAAAAACGTTTTTAAAAAACGTTTTGGAGAAGGCCAGTTGTGAGAGAACGCGTCAGATGATGGATTTTTCCGTGTCGCTGTCAAAGAGATGCGCGTTGGACATGGAAAGCTTGAGTTTCAGAAGCTCTCCGACCTTTGTTTTTCTGTGTGCGTCGACCCTGGCGATGCAGGAACTTCCCGCTCCGGTGTCCAGATACAGATACGTTTCCGCCCCCATGGGCTCCATGACTTCAATCTTGGCATGAAGAAGCGGAGCGTTGGGATCGTTTTCCGCCCTTTCGGAACCGATGTCTTCCGGACGGATGCCGAAAATAATGGGTTTGTCCAGATAGGATTCGATTTTCGGGGACCATTCATCGGGGAGATGGATTTCCATGGAGGGCGTCTTGAAGAGGTATTTCCCTCTGTCGTTCTTTCTGAGTTCGCCCTTGAAGATGTTCATGGGCGGCGTGCCGATGAATCCGGCCACAAAGACGTTCGCGGGATGATCGTAGATGTTCAGCGGAGTGTCGACCTGCTGGATCAGTCCGTCCTTCATGACGCAGATGCGGTCTCCCATGGTCATGGCCTCGATCTGGTCGTGCGTGACGTAGATCATGGTGGTCTCGAGCCGGGTGTGGAGTTTGCTGATTTCGGTTCTCATCTGGACGCGCATTTTTGCGTCAAGGTTTGAGAGGGGCTCGTCAAAGAGAAAGACTTCCGGTTTCCGCACGATGGCGCGCCCCACGGCCACACGCTGACGCTGTCCCCCGGAAAGGGCTTTGGGTTTGCGGTTCAGGTAGTCGTGAATGCCGAGGATATCGGCCGCTTCCTTGACCCGCTTGTCGATGTCCGCCTTCGGGAATTTTCTGAGTTTGAGTCCGAACGCGAGGTTGTCATACACCGTTTTATGTGGATAAAGCGCATAGTTCTGGAAGACCATGGCAATGTCGCGGTCCTTCGGCGGCACGTTGTTGACGACACGGTTGCCGATGCTGATGGTTCCCGCACTGATTTCCTCCAGTCCCGCAATCATGCGCAGCGTGGTGGATTTCCCGCATCCGGAGGGGCCGACGAGTACCATGAATTCACGGTCTTTGATGTCCAATGTGATATTGTCAACGGCCTTCACTCCGCCGTCATAAATTTTACTGACACCTTTTATGGTAACTTCAGCCATCTCCAGAGAACCTCCTGCTATTTTGATGTGACTGCAATAATCTGTATGGGGAACGCATCATGTTACCATAGCTGCAGTTGAGTGATTTTTCCAGCGGACAGCGCGGAAAAAGCGGATATTTTTCCGTTTATTTTCATTTCCAGTAAGGAGAGATCTTCCTGAGTTTTTCAATGGCGGAAGGCAGTTTTTCCATCAGAAAATCGACTTCCTCCATGCTGTTGTAGCGTGAAAAGCTGAAGCGGATCGCCCCGTGCGCCGCAGTATAAGGGATCCCCATGGCGCGCAGAACGTGCGAGGGTTCCAGACTCCCCGTCGTGCACGCGCTCCCGCTGGAGGCGCAGATGGAATGCAGATCCATCAGCATGAGGATTGATTCGCCTTCGATGTATTCAAAGGAGATGTTGGATGTGTTCGGCAGCCGATGTTCCCGGTCTCCGTTGATCCGTACGGAGGGAATTTTCTCCAGTACCGATTCCTCCAGATGGTCGCGGATCGCCCTGACACGCGTGTTTTCCTCTCCGATGTGGGCAAGCGCCAGTTCCGCTGCTTTCCCGAGTCCGACGATTCCGGCGATGTTTTCCGTACCTGCCCTGCGACCGCGTTCCTGATGTCCTCCGATCAGGAACGGGTGGAAGCGGATGCCCCGTTTCACGTACAGGGCGCCGATCCCTTTCGGCGCATGAAACTTATGCCCGGAAAGACTGAGCATGTCTATATTCATGCCTTTCAGCGACATCGGAATTTTCCCGACCGCCTGGACCGCGTCTGTGTGAAACAGTGCCCCGTTTTTGTGAGCCAGTTCCGCAAGCTCTTCCACCGGATAGATGTTTCCGGTTTCATTGTTTGCCCACATGACGGAAACGACGGCTGTTTCTCCGTCGATCATATCCCGCGCGCGGTCCATGTCCAGACGTCCTTTCGCGTCGACCGGGATTTCCGAAATCCGGTAGTTCCTGCGTTCCAGATCCTTGCACAGATTCAGCACCGCGGGGTGTTCGACTTTGGATATGACTGCCTTGCGTCGTTTCGGACAGATGTTCAATGCGCTCAGAATTGCGGCGCTGTCGCTTTCCGTCCCGCAGGAGGTGAAGATCAGTTCCGTGGAATGTGCCCCGAGAAGTGACGCAAGCTGTTCTCTTGCTTCTTCGATCTTTGCCGCAAGCTGGCCGCCGAAGTGATGGATGCTGGAGGGATTCCCGTAGTATTCCGTCAGATAGGGAATCATGGCCTCATAGACTTCAGGGGCTATGCGGGTCGTGGCGTTGTTGTCGAAATAAATGACTTTGGAGTGATCCATGGCTGCCTCACACTTCTTCCACAACGAGTTTATCAGAGACAAATTCACTGAGTTTTGCCTGTACCAGTTTTTTCAGCGTCAGCGACGCGTTCGGACAGGAGGCGCAGACGCCCTTGAGCTTGACTTTCACCACATCTCCTTCCAGATCGACCAGTTCGATGCTTCCCCCGTCGCGTTCCAGTATCGGTTTGACTTCCTTGTCGATCACATCCTGAATCCGGAGAATTTTCTTCACCAGAGAGAGCGAATCGAACGCATCGGATCCATTCTCCCTGTTTTCATGATGCTCCTCGTGCCAGAGTTCGTCCAGAATTTCCTGGATCTGGTCCAGACAACCTCCGCAGGCGCCTCCTGCTTTGGTGTAGTCGGTGATTTCCTCCGCTTTCCGGAGATTGTTGACTTTGGCCACCTTGCGGATCTTCGCATCCGTTATGCCGAAACAGTGGCAGACGATCCTTCCTTCATGATCGTCCTCCTCTTCAGACGGCAGTTCGACTGCTTCTCCGTGACGGCGTTTGTAATCCGCTATCGCCGCCTGAAGTGCTTCCATTCCCATGACGGAACAATGCATCTTTTCTTCCGGAAGTTCTCCCAGAAGGGCGACAATGTCTTTGTTCGTCACTTTCCCCGCCTCTTCCAGCGTCATTCCCTTCACCAGTTCCGTGAGCGCGGAACTCGACGCAATCGCGCTGGCGCAGCCGAAGGTTTGAAACTTCACATCGCTGATTCTTCCGTTTTCATCCAGTTTGAGATACAGTTTCAATGCGTCGCCGCAGCTCATGTTCCCGACTTCCGCCTGCGCGTCGGGAGACTCGATTTCTCCGACGTTCCGAGGATTCAGAAAGTGGTCCATCACTTTAGGGGTATAGTTCCACATGGGGATTCTCCTTTCCCTGTTGATTTCCGTTTGATTTTATCCTGTTAATGTACCTTGCCGGGGGTATTTTTTCAAGAGTCGGACAAGATTTCAGCTCCTTTTGTTCCGATCCCGGAACCTGCTTCCTTCCGCTCCTTTTCCCGTGTGTGAGGGAATGCGCGTTCCTTCCTCCTTTTTTCCCCCTCTTTCTCCTTGAATTGCGTCTTGTGCGCGTATTCTGCAGCTGTTCCTTTTTCTTCCGGCATACACGGATATCGGAACCCTTTCCGCGCAGAAAAAAGCAGGAGGAACGGCGTGAAAATGCGTTCTTCCGTTGTGGAAAGAGTGTTTCCCGCACGGTTCTGCGGAGAAGGGCAGGATCTGTTCCATCTTCTTTTTTACATTTTTACATTTTACACAGAGACGGATCCTGCTTCCCTGGAGGAGAAATGTTTCTGCCCGTTTCTCCGTATTGGAGAGGACGGGCAGGGGAAGAAAATGGAAGAAAAGGGAAGAAAAGAAATTCGATGACACTGCAGTACAGGAAATCAGTACGCAGTCAGTGTACGGAAGGCAAGGGGGTCTTCCTTCTGGATCCTCGCCGCATCCTGTGACGCGAGACGCTGGCCGTGACCGTCGAAGTAGATGAAATTCACCAGCGATGCATGACGGCCCTTGACTCCTTGTTCTTTCAGGAGACTCTGGGTACTTTTTTCCGAAAACCATGCGTCTGTCCGGGAGAAGAAAATATCGGCTTCCGACTGATACGGGGCGTACTGGAGAAAGCCGGGAACCCGGTAATTGTCACGCATATGCTGATAATAGAGGTTGTCAAAGAAGAGAACGGTTGAAGACGGGTTTTTCACCGCCTGAGGGCGCAGAAGATTGTTGGTTGCGTTCTTTTCGTGGTCCGGACTCCAGATCAGACCCCGTTTCTGGAAGTGCAGTTGACTTCCGTCGTCGGCCCAGTCCTTGTCGGCGGTTTTGATCCCGTCCGGACAGCGGAAGACGGCCGTGGCCGGGCGGTATTTCGGATTTCCCGGAATAAACTCCTCGTTGTCCCAGGAGGATCCACCCTGCGGAGAAGTCCGGATGATGCCCGCGTCGTAGGCGAGAGAACGTCTCCAGGTAATATTGTATGCGTACATCATGCCGAATCCCGGCCTTCTGTAGTGAACGGGCGCATGAACATTCCAGTTGTTGACGTAGTTGAATTCCATCAGAGCAACCTGCTTCTGATTCGCCATGCACTGCATGGCTTTCGCCACACCTTTTGCATGTCCGAGTGTCGGCATGAGCAGCGCGGCAAGCAGAGCAATGACGGCAATGACCACCAGCAGTTCAATCAGCGTGAACTCTTCTTTTTTCATCAGAATGTCTCCTCCCATTGTCTTTTTTAATATTTTTGAAACGTTTCAAAAAGCGACTGGAAAAAGGCTCGTAAAGAGAGTGCGGATTATTCTCCTTTCTTGATGGCCGAAAAAGCAAGACGCGAACACATTTCCGGTCCGGAAATTCCTGCTGCCGCCGCCTCTTTCGGCAGCAGACTGCTTGCCGTGCATCCGGGCATGCTGTTGCCTTCCAGAAGATACACTTTCCCCGATCCGTTTTCCGTGACAATGAAGTCGACCCGGAGAAGCTCCGTTGCTCCGACCGCTTCGGCGAATTTCAGTGCCAGAACCTTTGCCTCCTCCTGGGCCTCGGGGGAAATTCCTTCCGGCGGACAGAGATAGCGGGTTTCTCCCAGCGCATGGGTATATTTTGCGTCATAGTCATACAGTTTTCCCGGATAGCGGATTTCCACGGGCGGGAGCGCCTGCCCGAGAAGAATGCCGACGGTCCCCTCCACGCCGCAGATGTAATCCTCCACCAGCGCTTCTCCGCCGTACTTCAATGCCAGTTCCAGCGCTTTCTCCCACTGATCCTCCGATTCGACGAGAGTCAGCCCGAAAGTCGATCCTTCCGAAACGGGTTTGACAATCAGCGGAAAGTCCATTCCTTCCGGCGGTTTTTCTCCTGCGGATTTCAAGACCGCGTAAGGCGCGTTTGGAATGCCAGAGCGGTCCATGATCTGTTTGCTGATGAGTTTGTCCATTACGTCCCTGCAGGCTTGCGATGAGGCGCCCACAAAGGGGATATGGGCTTGTTCGAGCATTTCCTGAAGCCGCCCGTCCTCTCCGAATCCTCCGTGCAGGACGGGGTAGACCACATCGGCCCGGCGCATTTCGTCTGTGATTTTCAGTTCCCGGATGTCGTATTCCCGGACTTCATGCCCCGCGGCCCGGAGATTTGCCGCCACGTTTACCGCCGATTCCAGGGAAATTTCCCGTTCGCTGCTGACTCCCCCCTTGAGGACAAGAATGTTCAGGCGTTTTGCCGCATCCCGGATCATCTCACTTGAATTCATGTTTAAAAACCTCACTTCCGGGCTCAGAACGATGCCGGTTTGTCTGTTGACGGATTTCACCATGGCGGCGGCCGTTTTCACGAAATCCTCTTCCTTTGCCTCTTCTCCCTCCGCCGCCGAGCCGGAGGAGGGGGCGGCATTCACGATCCAGTTCGCATGTTCATCTGAGACATGGAAGAGGCCGCTGCCAGTGTTTTTCAGTCCGCAGCGTTCGAGCAGCTGTCCTGCGGAGAGTCCCGGGGCCGGATTCTTGAAGACCGATCCCGCGCTTCTGCCTTTCGGCAGATACTTCCGGCGTTCCAGTTCCTGGTTGAAGAGTTCCCGTTCCCGGGAGGGAACGACCCGCTGAAGACGGAAACGCGCACCGGTAATCAGATGATCCGAATCCACGCCCGAGTCCCGATACCCCGGTTTCAAATCCGAAACCTTGCAGATCCTGGCGCTTCCGTCACGCAGGGAGAAGAGTTCGAGATCCAGCAGAAAATCGGTGATGGTCTGTCCATTGGCGCCTGCGTTCATGCAGAGCGCGCCCCCCACTGTTCCGGGAATTCCGTACAGTCCGGAAGCTCCGCCGAAACCGTGGCGAAGCGCAAAATCAAGAAGCTGGCGGGTTCCGTTCGCTGCTCCGCAGAAAAGACTCCCATCGTCCCGGAGTTCGAGTACCGAGAAATCCTTTCCGCGTCCCAGTTTCAGAAAAACCGTATGCTCCAGCGGTTTGTCGGAACCGATGATGTTGGTTCCGCCTCCGAGCGGATACAGACGCAAGGCAGACTCGGCCGCAAAAGCGATCAGAGGTTTCAGCTGGCTGCGTTCAAAAATTTCCGCCAGGAAAAATTCCGAGGTCCCCGCTCCTGCGCTGCTGTAGTCCTTCCAGTGCGCCGATGGATGGATTTTGAGTCCGGGAACGGCTTTGTCCAGAGATTCCGCCAGTTCACTTCCGGTGATAGACCGCGGCAGGATCGAAGACCCTTTCTCCGGTGACATGAAGTTCTCCATTTTCAAGTTTCCTGAAGAAACAGGAGCGGTATCCTTCATGACAGGCTGCCCCCCCCTGCTGCTCCACTTTGAACACAACGGTGTCTTCGTCACAATCCACCAGGATTTCTTTGACAAGCTGCGTATTTCCGGATTCCTCGCCTTTTTTCCAGAGTTTGTTTCTGGAGCGGGACCAGTAGGTTGCTTTGCCGCTTTTCAGGGTTTCGTTCCAGGATTCCTCGTTGATGTAGGCGAGCATCAGAACCTCGCCGGTTTTCCAGTCCTGGGCGATGGCGGGGATCAGACCACCGGATTTCTTGAAGTCGAGTGCAATCATTTTTTCTTTTTCTGTTTGTTTTCCGCTTGTTTTCTTTGTCCGGAGCAGATCCGCATGGCCCGTGTTGTGCGGCAGAGCTCTCGTGCCGCGGCGGATCAGGGAGTGTGCTCCGGGGGGAAAAAGGCGTTTCTTTCAAAGGAATGGATTATTCCGCTTTTTCTTCTCCATGCCCGCCCGCTTCGATGCAGAGACTGAAAAGTTTGCAGTCTTCCGAGGGCGCAACCTCGCTGAAGCGGACGAAGTCCCCGGGCAGGGTACTGCGTGTCATGATTCTGGAGGAGTTTTTCACCGGATTCCCGTTTGCATCGAACCAGATGAACTTATAGCGGAGTTCATACGGCGCAATCCCTTCCAGGCTCCAGACGAAAAATCCATCGTTGCGGATTCCTGCAAAAACTTTTCCCACGACCAGCCCTTCTTCATTCAGAGTCGTGTACAACGGCCTGTTGAGGAAAAAGACTTCTGCAAATTCGCCGCTCAGAATGATTTTGTTCGGCGGAATGGACAAGGAGGAGTCCGCGCCGATTTCTCCGTTGAGGATCTGGGTGATGGCTTCCGGGGATTCCACGGCAAAAGTTTCGTCCACGGGTTCCGCTGTCCGGCAGGCGTTTCCGAGACACAGGGCGAGCACGGCACACGAGAAAGTTTTCAAGAGATGCGTCATTTTCATCATAAATATTCCTCCGTTCAAAATGTTGAAGAAACAGAACCGCCTGCAGAGCGCGGGGTTCTGGTGCCGAAGGTGGGAGTCGAACCCACATGGTGTCGCCACCGCCAGATTTTGAGTCTAGTGCGTCTGCCATTTCGCCACTTCGGCCTGAAAACTTTCCTGTATTATAATACAGGATTGTTTTTTTTCAAGCCTCAGGGCAAAGATAATTCCGGTGGATTCGGGAGCTCTGCTGAAAAAAACAGTCCCGGATTGAGCGGGACTTCACAAAAAGGAGTGCGGAGAAAGGAGAATGACGGGTACAGGATCGGAAAAACGGAATCGCTGAAAAACGGAATCACTGAAAAACGGGGGAATCTGATTCGAGGAGTGGAAAAGACGATGCCGTGAAAGGGTCAAAAAATGCCTGGAAAATCAGAACGCGGGAAAGAAGAAACGGGATGAAGAGCGTCAATCGTCATTCGGCAGTTCGGAGGAGGGATCTCCTCCGGAAGCGGATTTCTTTTTTCTGCTGTTTTCGCCCTGTTCGTGCTGGATTTTGTATTTTTCCGGGTAAACCACGCTGACTTCGTCTTTGGAGCAGGTGACAGTCCGCGCGGAATCGTCCAGCTGGACCACGACTTTCTGGGTGAGGAGGTTGCGGTCTATGATCCGTCCGCGTCCTTCTTTGCATTCGCAGCAGTCGCCGCGTCTGGGCATGCTGCGTTCGAGTTCCAGATATCCTTCGTGTTCATATTTCAGGCAGCATTTCAGACGTCCGCAGATGCCGGAGATGGTGCTCGGCGTGAGGGAAAGATCCTGTTCCTTGGCCATTTTCACGTTGATGGAGGCGAACTCTTTCAGGAAAAGACAGCAGCAGAGCGGGCGTCCGCAGACGGAGATTCCTCCGATGATGGCGGTTTCGTCCCGTACTCCGATCTGCCGCAGTTCGATCCGGGTGTTGAATTCCTGGGAGAGCTGTTTGACGAGTTCCCGGAAATCCACGCGGCCTTCCGCGCTGAACTGGATTGTGATCATTTTCCCGTCAAAGGAATAATGCGCATTGATGAGTTTCATCGGAAGTTTGAGGCGTTCGATGAACTGCTGTGTTGTCCTCAGGACGGATTTTGCGCGCATCAGGTTTTCATTGGCTTTGCCCATATCTCCCACGGTGGCTTTCCGCTGAATTTTCGGGCATTCGCTTTTTTTTGCGTCTTCGGATTGTGCTTCCGGTTTCGAGGGGAGGGGACCATAACATTTTACGACTTGGCCGTAATCCAGATAGAAATCTTTTCGGATGACGTAATATTCTCCGGCCTTGATATTTAAGGAATCGTCTCCGCGTGCTTTGTATTTGGCACCGTTGTCGAGCTGTATTTCATAATATAAATCCATCGGGGCGGCTCCGCTTCTCGAAAAGTTCGATTCATTTCTGCTTCATTCTGTTAAGATACAGTCTCAAGGTCTGGAATTCAACCCCGGAAAATGATTTTGCACTTTCTCCGAGACTGGCGAATGAATGACGTTTGGGAGACGCTTTACAGAAAATCAGTACGTTAGAATGAGAGGAGGGGGGAGTGAGAGTGTACATAATACGGAAAAATGCGCTGAGCATTTTTCTCGAGGTCAAGGTCCGTGACCTTGTCGC
>CAJMAW010000064.1 GCA_905211485.1 uncultured Lentisphaeria bacterium
AGATAATAAAAAAAAGTATGAGGCCTGCTCGCCCTCATACTCCCCGGATCTCGCTACCATTCCCTGCACCCGCAGAAAACATTTGCTGAATTTTGATTTTTTTTTGACTTATTTTTTCGTCATTTTTGCTTGATCAGATAAAAAAGACGGATCGTCATGACGGACTGAGGGTATGGAGTAAATTCCTTGCCTGTCATGACTTGGTAGGATTTTAAAATATCCGTCATTTCTTTTCCGTCAATATTTTTAAAATGACGGGAAAGAATCATGACAATCGTCTGCCCCTTTTGTGAAATTCTGTCAAAAAGCCGCAAATCCTCTCCGCTTTTTAAATAAAGAATACCCCTTTTTCCATGAAAAACAGCCAGCTCTTCCGGCATCCAGAACACATCCGTGGCAATAATGGTCTCTTTTCCCAAGGCTGACAACTCATTCAGCAATTGCTGTGAAAAGTCTTTCTTGCTTTTCAGCACTCCCAACGAAAAAAGCTGCACCCCAAGCGAACAGGCTGATAAAATACAAAGTGGAATCAAAAACATCATCCGGCTTTGAAAGGAACAGTTTCTCCTTCTGGAAAGAAAGCGGAAAAAGACGTAAAATGTCAGAAGAAAGAAAAACGGCATCAAAAAAAGGAAATGACGCGGACCGAAAAAGATTCCCGCTGTCTTGAAATTCAAAGTCAGTCCCGTCAGCAATACCGAAATCAGCAGAACCATTCCGGAAAAGCGAATCCGTTTTGCCGAACCCCGGAAGAACCCTCCCATCCACAGGAACGGAAGCACAGCCAGCGGAAATGAGGCGCAGAGAGACTGCACTGAAAGCGTCCCCATGACCGGATCTTTTTCGCAGAACAGAAAATAAAGATTGCCGACCGCAGCCAATGCCGCGGCAGAAAGCAGTATTTCCCTTGAAATTTCAGTCCGCTTCCATTTTTCCGGGAACAGCAGTCCCCCGGCAAATCCTGCTGCGAAAATACATGCGGAAATCATTGCCGGAAACTGCGGCCCGTAGGATTTCCAGACAAAGTAAAAAAGCGAATACAGCCGTTCGGAAAAACTCAGTTCCGCATTGCCGAGCGAATGATAAATGACATAATGAATCCCGAAAATGGATCCGCTGTCCCTGTAATTCCAGAAACAGAGCGGGATTGCCGTTATCAGAAAGCATCCGAAAGCAGAGGCAGTTTTTTTCAGTGAAATCCCGCAGCAGCAGAATGTCACAAAAATCGCCGCACTTAAAATCCACCCTTCCTCCCTGAAAAGCAATGAAATTCCGCAGAGGAAACCCGTTACGAGCAGAAAACGGATTTTCCTTGTCCGGAAATAACGGAGACTCCAAAACAGAATCATGCTGCTTATCATAGAAAAAAGCGATATTTCCAGAAGCAGCGTCGCATAAAAAAGCAGCGGGGAAGTGAAGCCCGCACAGCAGACAGCCAGAGCCGCCATACGCGCTCCGAGTCCCAGTTCCTTCACCGACAATCCAGTGAAAACCGCACACAGAAGCGCCGGCACGAAAGAAAGAAAAAACCTTGCCCCCGGAATCGAAACCTGAGGAAGAAACAGCGAAGCCAGATACGGAAAACAGGGCGAATAAGCCGAACGCACCTCCAATGGATTCTTTCCTTTCAGAAAATAGGGCGGAGGAAAGGCGGAAAGGGTGTTTTTCCCATCGGAAATTCCGCCGAAAACATCCGCTATCGCTCCGGAAGAATCCGCCGCACGCGCTTCGGCCGCGATGATCCGGTTTCCTTCATCGCTGATCCAGATGGAATCGTACATCAGAAAAGGCAGACAGAGCAGAATGTAAAGAAACGTCAGCACAAGAATGGCAGAAGGAAGAATTTTCAGTTTCATACTGTTCTTCACCGCTTCTTTTTTCCGCAGTTTGAATTTTGCCTTTTTCTCTTCCGAGCCTTCGGAAGAATCTTCAGAGCCCGGTGGGAAGGTCTATGAATTCACTTTCAATTCCGAATTCGCGAGTCAGAGAGTTCATGACTGCAAGCACTCCCGGGATTTCGGAACGGTAATGCCCCAGCGTGATGATGGATGTTCCGGTTTCCATCGCGGGGTGAAAGACCTCATGTTCCGCAGAACCTGTGACAAGGCATTCGATATCGGAATCATAAATTTCATCAAAAAGCTCCGGAAACGCTCCACCCCCGGAAATGACGCCGATTTTGGAAACTTTTTCCGTCTTGTTGCCCAGAATGCGGTATTCTCCCTCGGAAGGGAGTTTTTGGTTCAGAAGCCTCGCGAGTGCCAGGGGGGAGGCCGCTTTTTCCAGAGTGCCTGAAAAACCGATTTTATAATGATGATATGTGCCGAAGGGCTGAAGATCGCGAAGAGGAATCATGCCGGCTATCAGGGCGTTGTGCCCGATGAGCGGATTTGCGTCGAGCGGCAGGTGAACGGCGTAGAGGGAAATGCCTTCGGATGCAAGAAGGGAAAGACGTCTGGCATGAATTCCCTGAATCCTGCGGAATCCGTTCCCCCAGCTGATGCCGTGATGGACGAAAATGAAATCCGCATCCAGATCCGATGCGATGGTGAAAAGCGCTTCGCAGGCGTCTACCGCGAAGACCGCCTTCCTGACTTCGTTTCTCCCCTGGAACTGAAGTCCGTTGTTGGAGGGATCGTCCGGATATTCACTGATTTCTAGGATATTGTCAAGAAAAGTCAGAATTTCCTTCAGGGCTGCCATTTTCCCTTTCTCCTCCTTCCCGGGACTCTGCCGGGTTTATGAATTTGCGTAGAATAATCTGCCAGCGGAGTTTGTTTTCCGCACAGCGTGCCATCCAGTCCGGAAGATCCTGCGGATGCGGGGCGAAGGAAGCGATTTGCGCGATTTCCTCCGCGGTCGAACGGAAAAGAACGGCGCTGGGCAGGGCGGCGCCGTTCTCTTCCAGAGCACGGCAGGCCTGAAAATAAGTCCGCCGCGAGCGCAGATTCCTCAAAAACAGATAAAGCGGCCAGAGAAAAATCAGAATCCAGAAGGGAAGCACGGGCAGCCCAACGCCGAAGAGAAACACCGCCGTCTGAACTCCCAGAAGCAACAGGACGGGAAGAAGAAACAACACCGCGTCCCGGTCCTTCTGAAAACAGTTTCCCGCATATTTCCGGAAAGCGCTGGAGGAGGTCATGTAGGCGAAAAGCTCTTCAAAGGAATCGTCTTCCAGAGGAGCCCGGGCAACATGGCAGATTTCATGGGCCAGCAGTTCCGCCCTGTCGTAAATGAACCAGCGCCGTTTTCCCGCAAAATTTTTCCGGATCACAAAGACGGAGACGGCGTTTTCATCCACCAGAGTGCACCCTCCCCAGAGCAGACCCAGCCCCCTGGAAAGAAAAAACGCCGGCACCCAGTCGATGTTGAAGGCGAAGAGGGCCTCTGTTTTCCCCGCGGCTTCCTGAAGAATTTCCGCAGGAATGGGTCTGGCACCGGAGAAAATTCCTTTGTCGCAGACAGTGGAAGCGGAGCAGCCTGGAGTAAGCGAGGAAGCCGGAGAAGCGGAATTTGCGGAAACGGTGGAAACGGTGGAAACGGTGGAAACAGTGGAAACAGTGGAAACGGGATCGGTTGAGGAGGAGACGCCGGAGGAAATCAGGGCGGCAGAAGAGGTGTTCTCCCGGGAGGAATCATTCAGTTCCTCAGCAAAATTTTCATAGGCTCCGCCCAGACGTTCCACCCTGAGGGCAAACTCCTCCGGATTTTCCTCTGCTCCTGGGAAAATTCCCATGGAATCCAGCTGATCGAGCAGAACGGGATCGGCTTTCCGGATTCGTTGAATTTGTTCTGAGTCTGGAAACAAGGGCGCCGGCTCCTCCCTGAATCGACATGGTGAAAACTTGTTCTGTCCCGTGAAACGGAAACGTTTCCTTTTTTTCCGCGGACATTGGGAAAGATTACTCAAAAAATGGAGTTTTTCAAGCGGGAAAATGGCAAAGTTCGGCGTTTGACGTATATTTCTCTGTTTTGAATCTTTGAAATACGGAAGGGCAGCATGAAGAATCCCGGGAAAATTCATATTTACTGCGGCGACGGAAAAGGAAAGACGACTGCCGCCGCCGGACTCGCCGTCCGGATGCTCGGAGCAGGGGGCAGAGTTTTTTTCGCCCAGTTTCTGAAGGACGGAAGCAGTTCGGAAATCCGCTTCCTGAAAACGCACGCTTCTCCGGATTTTACGGCATACGCCTGCGGAACCGGGCGTTTTCTCTCCGGAAGCCGTCCTCCGCCGGAAGAGGAGGTCCGGAGAGCGCAGCAGACTCTTGCCGAAGCGGGAAAAGCCCTTTGTTCCGGAGAATACGATCTTGTGGTCCTGGATGAGGTTCTCGGCGCGCTGCAGGGCGGACTTCTCCGGGAGGAGACCGTCCTTTCCGCACTGCGGAACCGCGCCGTGGGGACAGAAGCCGTCCTCACAGGGAGAAATGCTCCCGAATCGCTGCTGAAGGCTGCCGATCTCGTCAGCCGTGTGCAGTATGTCAAACACTATTATGAGACAGGGCGCGCCGCTCTGCCGGGAATCGAATTCTGACAATGGCAATGCAGATTATCAGTTCCTTTTACGAATGGTGGTTTGAAAAAGAAATGCGCCGCGGCTTCGACGCTCTCTTCTTTGATATGGACGGGACTTTGCTTCTCGGGAAAAGAGATCCCGTTCCCGGAGCCCTGAAACTGATCCGGAGACTGCGCCGGGAAAATTTCCCTTTCCGAATCCTGACCAATGACGGGAATCATTCCCTGAACGAAATCTGCTCTTTCTTCACACGTGCGGGATTCGATATTCTTCCGGAAGAAGTCGTCTCCTGTTCTCTTGCGCTGAAGGAAATGGCGGAGGAGCACGCTTTGCGCGGAGAAAAGGTCTTTGTGATGGGCGATCTCGGGAAACCGGAGAATTATGCGGCTCTTGCGGGCATGCTTCCGGTGACGGATCCCGCAGAAATTGACTCCTGCCGCGCCATCGTCGCCGGGGAGGGATATTACGACTGGCACAAAGTGTTCCATGCCGTGCTGAATTTTTTTGCAAGGCATCCGGACCGTCTCTTCCTTGTTCCGAATCCGGACAGCTACTGGCCGGACGGCCGGGGCGGTTTCGGCATCGGAGCCGGCGCTTCCGCACGTTTTCTGCGCGGTTTGCTCAGGGAAATGGGCCTGGAACCGGAAACGATTTTTCTCGGGAAACCGTTTCCTGCGGTTTTTCAGCATGCGGTGAACGAAATCGTCCGGGACTACGCTCTCCCGGAAATCCCGGAAATGAGCCGGATTCTGATGCTCGGAGATTTTCTGCCCTCCGATATCCGCGGAGCCAACGCCTGCGGAATGACCAGCGCCCTGCTTCTGACTGGAGTTACCCCTGAAAGCAGACTGACGGAACCCCTGCTCCCTGAAGAAGTCCCCGATTATGTATTCAAACACATCGCCTGTGATAAAATGACAGCATTGTGACGGGTAAATGACGTGCCGAAAAGCCAATGACGGGGAATAAACGGAGAAAATAGACGGGTAAATGACGGATGACATCCCTCTTTTCCCCCATATTTCCCGCATTCAGCATTTCTTCCCCGGGCGGGATGGTTTCATGGACTCAGGATTCTCAATGCGCCAAAGGGCTGTCCGGAGAGAGTATTTTCTCCATGATGTCATTGATATCCATAACTTTGAATGGCTTGTCCAGGCGCGCGGCGAACCCGTATTCATGGAAATTCGCCATGACGGGGTCGTTGGAATAGCCGCTCGCCACAACGGCTCGGACGGACGGATCGAATTTCCTGAGAATGACGATGGCTTCCTTTCCGCCCATTTTTCCGGGAATGGTCAAATCCATGAAGACCGCATCGAAAGGATGACCGGAATTTTTAGCGTGCTTGTACTTTTCGATGGCTTCCGCGCCGTCGGAAGCGTATTCACAGACGCAGTTCATGATTCCGAGCATTTTCCCGAGGAGCTGACGGATGTTCTCCTGATCGTCGACAATCAGGACATGTCCGCCGGAAACGTAAGTGAGCGTTCGCTCCCGGGGCGCGGTTTTCTGGAGGAGGAAGGAGGAAGTGGAGGATCTGCTCTGTTCTCCCCCGGAACTTAGAAAGGCAGACAGGGAGGAAGAAGAGTTGGATGCCGCCTTCCTTTCCTTTGTTGCTGCGGCTCCGGGGGAGGAGCTCCCGGGGGAAACCGGCAGATAAATGAAAAAGGAGGAACCCTGCCCCGGGAGAGATTCCGCAGTGAGATATCCGCCGTGACGTTTGATGATGTTATGGGCGGTGGAAAGCCCGAGCCCGCTGCCGTTGGCCTTGGTGCTGAAGAAGGGATCGAAGATTTTTTCAAGATTTTCGGGAGAAATTCCGACCCCTTCGTCGCGGATGGTGATTTTAACGTAGGTGCCGCGGGGGAGGGGAAGGGAGGGAGCGGAGCCGCTGTTCCGGGAGGGATCGATGGAAATATTTTCCGCTGAAATATGAATGACGCCTCCGGAAGGCATGGCCTGATTGGCGTTGATGACGATATTATCGATGGCTTGTCCGATTTGTCCGACGTCGATATCGGCGAATTTTAGGTCGTCGGAGAAATGGAATTCGCAGGTGCACTTGCTGCCTCTGAGCATGAATGTGGCGTTGTTGACAATCAGTTCGGCAATGGAATTGGGAGTCCGGTAGGGATCGCCGCCTTTGGCAAAGGTCAGGAGCTGGCGTGTCAGGGCCATCGCACGCACAGAGGCTTTTTCACATTCGACAAGACTGTTTGCGGTTTCAGGGTTGTTGTTGAACATCTGAGCAAGCTGGAGATTGCCGTGGATGGCGGTCAGGAGGTTGTTGAAATCGTGGGCGATTCCGCCGGCGAGAATGCCGATGGATTCGAGTTTCTGGCCTTTGCGGGCTTCCAGTTCGGCGTTGTCGCGTTCGATGGCGCGGAGTTTCAGATTGGCGATCATGGTGTTGAGACCGGTCTGGAGTTCGGCGTCCTCATCGGAAAAGGGTTTCATGTCGAGCCGGGTGTCCAGGTTTCCGTCGGCCACGCGCCGGACGGCGTCGATGATGCGGTCGAGCCGGATGGTGAAACGCCCGATGAAGTAATACGCGCAGACGAAAGACAGCAGCAGAATCGTGGCTCCCGCCAAAAGTCCGAGCTGAAGGAAAAACATTCTCTTGCGGAAAAATTCCTCTTCGGTGATTGCCAGAGCAACCTGCCAGTGGTTTCCGGCGGTTTTGGAAACCGCGTACATGGGAGTTTTGGTGATTCCGTCGTAAAAACTCAGCGCGCCGTTTTTCCCGGGATGGATTTCCAGAATGGAGCGTGCGCCCAGGAAATAGGCGTCCTCCGTTTCGGGTAGGAGGCAGAGAACGCCGGTGTCTCCCCAGCGGAAATGGGCATATTTGGATAGAATTTCATTGCAGAGGAGTTTTTCCCTGGTTTTTGTCGGCGCAGAGGACTGGGTGCGGAGAATCTCCAGCCAGATCTGTTCGATGTCCGCTGCGATTTTGTCGACTTCCCGCTCCATGTTCTGTCGGCTGAATTCCCGGATGGTCAGATCCAGAAGGAAGATCCCGCATCCCAGAAGAAGCGTCACCAGAAGAAGAATGGAGGATGCGTAAAGCAGGAAAAGCCGATTTCTGAGTTTCATTGCCGCAAAGTCTCCCGAAGATTGTTTTACAATAATCCCGAATCTCCCAAATGCAACTCCGTTCCTTTTTTCGGAAATCTTTTGGTTCCACCCTTGAATTCCTGCCCTTTTTGAGTCATTATATACTGTGGACGGCCTGCTGCATTGCCCTGGGCGTTCGGGCTCCCGCGCTTTGCCCGGAAAACGGGAGAATTCCCGCACTTTCCCCGGCGCTGGGAAACATCTGCGGAAGGACCCGGAACAGGGGGACTTGTGCTCTTTAGGCCGGGAAACAACTGGAAACGACTTTAAAAAAAGGAAGAAGGGGGGAAAATCAGGGAAAATGACGGTTTGAAAGCATTCCGGAGGGCTGCGCTCCTCTCCCCCCTCCGCCAGGGAAGAAGCGTTTCACAAAGCAGGAAACGCGCGCTGCAGCGGCGGGAACAGCCTTTTCCGTCTTCCGGGAAAACCCGGAAGAGAAAGAAGGCGAAGGAAAAACTCCAGGCGGAAATCAGAAATCTGAATCAGCAGGGAAAAGAAGAAAACTGCTGGAAAAATTTGTCAAGGAAAGAGAAAGACCCATCATGAAAACAGAAACCAGAATGTGGAAATGCCCTGAATGCGGACTGATTTTGGAAGAACTCCATGCCTGCGGCTGCGGAGAGGAATGCAAACTGACCTGCTGCGGAAAGGAACTGATCCCTCTGGAACCGAAGTCGACGGATTTCAAAACGGAGAAACATGTGCCGATTCCGGCGCCGGAACAGCCTGCGGAAGGGATGAAAGTGCTGGTGGGTTCCACGCCGCATCCGATGCTTCCGGAACATTACATTGAATGGATCGAAGTCATCAACGGACCTTATTCCAACCGGAAATATCTGAAGCCCGGTGAAGCGCCGGAGGCCAGTTTCCATGTGAAGCTGCAGAAGGGGATGATCCTCCGCGAATACTGCAACCTTCACGGGCTGTGGACATACGAAGTCAAATGAAAATGGGGGGAACAATCTGGGAATCCGGACTTTGCGGATAGATTCAGGAGGTGTTTTTTTTATGAAGGCAATCAAAGTTACAGACAGAGTCTGGTGGGTCGGCGCGGTGGACTGGGGACTCAAGGAGTTCCACGGGTACACGACACGCCGCGGCACCACCTACAACGCCTATCTGGTCCTTGCGGACAAGATCACGCTGATCGACACGGTGAAGGCCCCCTTCAAGGAGGAGATGTACAGCCGGATCCGTTCCGTGATCGGCAGCATCGACAAGATCGACATTGTGGTTTCCAACCATGCGGAAATGGATCACAGCGGAGCGCTGCCGGAAGTGATCCGGGATCTTGCTCCGGAACAGGTGTTTGCCTCGGTAAACGGGGTGAAGGCTCTGGATGCGCATTTCCGGATCGGGGAGAAGCTGACGGCAGTGAAGACGGGCGAGAGCGTCAGTCTCGGCAATATGACGCTCTCGTTTCTCGAGACGAGAATGCTGCACTGGCCGGACAGCATGTTCAGCTATCTTGCGGAAGAGAAAATCCTCTTTTCGCAGGACGGGTTCGGGATGCATTATGCGACGGACAAGCTTTTCGTCGATGAAAATCCCTGGCCGGATGTCGAGCGTGAGATGGAAAAGTATTATGCGAACATTCTTCTGCCCTATGCTCCGCAGGCGCTGAAGCTTCTGGAAGAGTTTCCGAAGCTGAATCTGGCGGTGGATGTTATTGCCACGGATCATGGTCCGATCTGGCGCGGGGAGCTTCTGGGGCGTCCTTTGGAACTGTATGCCAAATGGGCGGCTCAGGCTCCGACTGCGAAAGCCGTGCTGATTTTCGACACCATGTGGCACAGCACGGAAAAGATGGCCATGGAAATCGCCGACGGAATCCGGGAAGCCGGAGCGGATGTCAGAGTCATGCCTCTTTCCGCCTTTTCCAGGAGCGATGTGGCGGCGGAGATTCTCGGGGCCGGAGCTCTGGTGGTCGGGTCCCCGACGATCAACAACGGACTGTATCCGAGAACGGCGGATGTGCTGACCTATCTGCGCGGACTGCGTCCGAAAAATCTCATCGGCGCCGCATTCGGTTCCTTCGGATGGAGCGGAGAGGCGGTCGCGCAGGTGAACGAATATCTGAAGGCCATGAACGTGGAACTTGTCAGCGAGGGACTGAAGGTCAAATACGTGCCTTCGGAGGACGACTTGAAGAATTGTTTCGCGCTCGGCGAAGTGATTGGCGCCCGGCTGCTCGAAAGAGCCGCTATGGAATCCGCGTGCAAAATCTGAGAGGAAGAAAGAAAAGCCGGGACATTCTTCTCGGAAGGAAGAATGGATTTCGGGAGCAAAGGCGGAATGGACGCGGCATGTCCCCCGGCTTTTTTTGAAGAAAAGAGGAAAAGAAACAAAGGAGGCTGAAGAAAATGGAAAAGTATGTGTGCAAAGTCTGCGGTTACGTGTATGATCCCGCCAAGGGCGATCCCGACAACGGAGTCCCGGCCGGGACGGCATGGGAAGATGTTCCCGCCGACTGGGTCTGCCCGGAATGCGGAGCGGGGAAGGACGAATTTGAAAAACAGTAAGAAGAATTTCCGCTGTTTGGAGAAGAGGCCGCCCGGGGAAGTCCTCGAGCGGCTTTATCGTCTTTACAACAAACGGGAGTATGTTGATCCGGATCCGCTGCTTTTTCTGTACCGTTACCGTGAGCGGAGGGATCAGGAGCTGGCGGCTTTTGTCGCGTCTTCTCTTGCCTACGGACGGGTGGGGGGGATTCTGAAAAGCGTCCGGAGCGTTCTGGAGCCTCTGGGGGAGCATCCGGCGGATTTTCTCTCTTCCGTTCCCGAGCGTTTTTTCCGCGAGAGCTATCCCGGATTCCGGCACCGTTTCAACGGAGAGGAGGATATCCGGAATATGCTGAAGGGCTTCCGCAGACTGTTTTCCGAATACGGAACACTCGAAAACGCGTTCGCCAGCGGTTTTTCTCCCGGAGACGGAAACATCCTGGCGGCGCTGGAGCGGTTTTCCGGATTGTTGTGCCGCGACTTCCCCGCCGGAGAATCGTTTCTCTTTCCTCTGCCCTCGAAGAAAAGCGCCTGCAAACGTCTTTGCCTGGCGCTGCGCTGGCTCGTCCGCAAAGATGAGGTGGACTGCGGAGTCTGGACGAAAATCCCTCCCTCCAGCCTGATTGTCCCGCTGGACACTCATCTGTTCCGGATCGCATGCGGACTCGGATTCTGCCGGAGGAAACAGCCCGGTCTCGCCGCGGCTCTTGAAATTACCGAGTCCTTCCGTGAAATCTGTCCGGAGGATCCTGTGAAATATGATTTCGTCCTGACCCGTTTCGGCATTCATCCGCTGTTTTCCTGGGATGGATGGAGTCAGCCGCAGCAATGAGGAATCCGGAATTCCTGAGCCGCATGCCGTCCCGCGGCGCCCCCTTTTTTCTTTTTTCCCCCTCCTCTTCCTCTTTCCCGGAGCACTCTCCGGCCGGAGAGAAGGAAAGGGAAAAGCAGAACAGAGAGAGAGAAAAAACGGCGGAAGCGGGATCCGGAAAAAACGGAATCCCGGGAGCGGTGAAAATGGGATCCGGATGAGACACAAGATGGAATCAGGCCCCGGGCACTCTCCTTCTTCCCGGCTTTTCCGCCGATCCATAGGGATAGGGGAGGGAAGAGGAAAGGAGGTCATTTTCTCCGGCGGAAGGAGGACAGAGACAATTCCCGATGGTGTAGAGATAGCGGAAACTGTCCGTGGCCGCGGCGGCGACGAAAAGGGAGGCCGCGGCGAATTTCAGGACCATTCCCGCATCGCAGAACTGACAGGTGAAATGACGGTTCGGGCGTGGCAGATATTTCCAGTCGTCCGCGGGGAAGAGAAGATTTCCATTTTCGTCCGTCAAAGCGAAATCGGAGCGGATTTTCACGATGCCCAGGCGGATCCGGTTGGACGCGGCGGCCGCGGCGGTGATGGCGGCAAGGATCATGTCCGCGCCGAGAAACTCTTCCAGGACCGTGCCCAGGCAGAAGTATTCCCCTTCGATGTTGTCCCTGGCGGGACAGGCGAAGCCTTTCCGGCGCATGAAAAAGCCGATGCGTTCCAGAGACACGGAAGCGCTTTTGCGGAATTCGGAAACGAAATGTTCCCAGTCTTCGATCAGAGCATCCCGCTGATCGTTGTCGAACCAGAGCAGATGAAGCTGGATGAGTCCTTCGAGAAGCGGGATGGAATGATTCCGGAATCCGTCTGCCAGGGCGCGTCTGCGGCTTCGGATGCGCAGGGCGGATTCGAGCTGATGGATCCGCCGGCGGAGTCTGGGATTGCTGGTTTCCTGGAGTTCCCGGAGTTTATTGTCAAGCACGCCGCCTCTTCTGGCAAGGAGTTCGGCCATTGCCATGCAGGCGGTCTGATCGCTTTCGTCATCCATCAGTTCCAGCAGATAGTCCAGATCCTGTTTCATTGCGCAGCACCTGTTTTGCGTCTCTGCCACGGGGCAGACCTTTCTACGGAGTCTCGGAGAATCTCATGAAAAACCGGACCCGTTCCGATTTTTCTGGCGACCTCCTCCCCGGGAATAATATAACGCTCCGGGCAGGGAAAAACAAGAAGAGAGGGGGAACTTTTCTTATGTCCGCCACCCCCTTTCTGCATGGGGGAAAGCCAATGGCTTAAGAGATGGGCAACAGGTGCCGCAAGAAGAAGAAAATTGGGCGGGTCGGACAGGGAAAGAGAATGGATATGAAAGAGAAAGCATGCCCCTTGAAAAAGGATGCTTCGGAACAAAAAAAGGATCAGGCTCTGTGTAAGGAAAAGGAGTTTGAAAGTGTATTTTTTTAGGAATCTGTTTTCAGGGATGGTTTTTTCTGTATTCTGAGCCATATTGTCATAGAATGAGAAAAGGGAAGGGGAGGAGAGGAGGAGGGAAAGGGGGGGGGCCGTGTCATTTCAGCATTTCTTCCGGATTCTTCATCCTTTTCAGCAGTATGTCTGCGGAGAAAAGAAAAGGGAAGAATATACATGGAATCAAGGGAACAGAAGAAAGAGTCAAAGAATTCAAAGAAGAGAAGAGAGTCCTTGGGAGAAGAATGAAAGAGTGGAAAAAAGGAGAAGTCTCATGACAGGAAAGCGGGTGTTCTGGATGAGTCTCTGTCTGGTTTGCGCGGGCGGGGTTTCATCAATGGCGGGTGAGGCGGATGGATATTTGCCGGAGACCGTGTTCGAGGAGGAATTTGACGGGTACGGGAATACGGTGGAATGTTTTTCGCCGGGGGTATCCGTCAGTGAATCTCCGGCGAGTCTGAAACACTTGTCAGTCCGTCCTCCGGAGGGAGGCGGGATGCTTCTGGTGCGCAAGAAACCTTTCCTGATTCCCGCGGAGGGGCGTTCGGAAGAGTTCACCGTTGACTTTCTCATGAGTTTCCCCCAGGGGGCGGAAAGGAACTTTGAAGTGCGCCTGCTCTTTGAGGACAGTCCCGGGCTTCCTCCGGAACGCTTCAAGACCGTGATTGCGCAGATCGACGGAAAGAGAGGCTCGAAACTTTCCGGCGCGCTGGTGCCTTCCCGGATCGGGACGCTGAATCTGACGCCTCTGCTGGCAGAGATGCCCCCTTTCCCGGACAGACTCTGGCACCGTGTGGTAATTTCCGCATCGGGAGAAGGGCCGATCCGGCTTTTTGTGGAGCGGGATGGGAAGCTCCGGCTGGAATCGCAGGGAGAACTGCCTCCCGGATGGCGTCTGGCGGGCTTGAATTTTGCGAGTCGTCATGCTTTGAATCTGGATTCGGTCCGGGTGACCCGTCCGGGGTCCGTTTCCCTTGTCGGTGGGGAGAGGAGTCCGGTGGAGAAGGGGAAGAAGGGGGAAGATCACGGGAATCCGGCAAAGGGGCTGGAAACAGCGGCAGGGGGGAATAAGAATGCGAAGAACACTCTTTCCGGAGTCGCGTCCTCTTCCGCCTCTGACGTGATTTTTCCCGTGTCCGACAAGATGGCGGAACTGCGTTTTTCGGTGAAAACGGGAGTGTACCCGGCAAAATTCCTGATCCGGATTGAAGAAGGGGATGCTGCCGCCCGGCAGGAAGGAGCTCCGGAAGAAGGAAAGAAGGCGGAGCCAGTTGTTTATACGCTGAGTTCTTTTGCTCAGGACGACAGCAGGAAAGTTCTGCGGGAGGTTACGGAGGACAAAGACGGGAAAACGGTCAAGACCGCGCGTTTTGTCGACGAGGCTTTCAAACTTCCCGATTCCGGCATGCTTTTCTCCGGTCCCGGCGCGGGCAGTCTCCGCATCTACACGCGTCCCCGTCTCAAATACCGTTATACGGAAGAACAGAAGAGGGCGCTTCTGAGCCGTTGGGACGAATGCGGGGAAGATGCTTCGGAGCATCATTTCCAGTTCCGCCTGACCAGGACGCCTTCCGCGTTCCAGCTGTGGCTGGACGGGCGTTTCCTCTGCGATGTCCCCGGTCTTCAGTCCGTTCGCTCGCTGACGCTTTCCCTTCCTGCCGGAGCCCGTTATTCCGTGACGGAAGCGGCGGCCGCCCCGCAGCAGACTTCTTCTTCCGTCAGCCGCAGCCGCCTGCTCCCCGTTCCGGATCTGCAGCTCCCGCTTTCCATCGCGGAGTGCCTGCACGAGGGGAAAGCGGATCCGGCATCCGCGGACACCGGAAAGGAAAAGGGAAAAAACGGACCGCCGTCTTCTCCTGAAGGCCTTCTGATCGACGGAGTGTATTTCCGGGATTTCCCCTCGGAGGCGGCCTTCCGCACGGCGCATTGCCGTGAGAATCTTGGTTCCTTTATGCTGGAGTGTGACGGATATCTTTCCCGTTCCGCCTTCGACGGCATTTCGGAAAATCTTCTGATCCGGGTTCCCTGTGCGCAGTATGTGCGCGCCCATGTGCTCTGTTCGTTTGACGGCGATCCCGGGAAATCCTCCGACGTCACCGCGCGTCTGACGCGTTATCTGGACAACGGCGGCCGTTCTCCCGCCGCGATGGCTCAGCAGACGGTGACTCTTCCGCGATCCTCTTCCGACCCCCTTCCTCCGAATGTGAGGAAAGCCGGCACCGTTCCGGGAGATTCCGGACGGGATCTCTATCTGGTTTCCTTCGATCTTCCCGCCGGACAGATTCAGGACCTGATTTTCATGGAGAATTCTCCCTTTCTTGATTTTGAAGTGCTCGGCGGACTTTATGAAAAGGACAACTATTATCTTTCCCGGGCGGAAAAACCCGCGCTGAAACCTTCCGGAGTCCTGGTGCATGCGGCTACGCTGGAACGTTCGCCGGTCTCCTTCCGCGTTTTTTCCGGACGGACCGGCAACGTGTATTACCCCGACGAACCCGCCTTCATGACGGCCGAACTCACCGCGGAAAAACCCGGACGCTTTCTCGTGGAATGGGATGTCCGTGACCGGAAGGGCAAGCTTCTTCAGTCCCGGAGTGATTCCGTTGATTTTGCCTCCGCCGGAGAGACCTGTTCCCTGAAAATGGATTTTCCCGGGAAAGACTGCGGTTATTACCCCGTCCGCGTTTCTCTGAAAGCGCCGTCGGAGGATTCCGGGGGAGCCCTTCCTCCGATCGTATCCTTTGAGGGCGCTTATGCGCGGATTCCGGCCGACACCCGGAAAGCGGGATACGAATCGCCTTATTTCGTCTGGAATTTCAACGGGGCGCACGGGACTCCGAGGGATCCGGAAATTTTCGGAGACATCCTGAAGCGGATGGGCGTCCGACGCACTCTGCCCGGGAAGAGGACTGAAGAGGATCTGAAGCCTTTCGGACTTACGCTCGGGCAGTTCGGGAGTCTGCGGGCGAAAGGAAACACCCCGGAGGAACGCGCAGCGGATCTGGATGCCCAGATCAGGGAACTCAGGAAAAAGTATCCGCATACGGATATGGCGCTGATTTTTCATGAGAGCGGCGGCGGTCCGGTGCCTCTGGAACTGATCGGGGGGAAGACCGAAGTCACGCCGCAGGTTGCCGAACAGGACCGGAAGCGGGTTCAAGCGGCGCTGGAGATTGCCGATGCGTGGACCCGCAACGCTCCGGATGTCCGGCTCGTGATCGGCAATTCGGGCGACAGCATTGCCCTTCTGGCGCAGCTCTTCCGCGGGAAGTATCCCGCCGATAAAATCGATGCCATGGGGGAGGAATCCGTGGGCATGACCATGCCGCCGGAACGTTCGGTGGCCTATGCGAACTGGCAGCTGCGGGAACTCGCGCGGATCTATGGATATGAAAAGCTCCGTCCGGAAGCGTGTTTTGAATGGAAGAGCCGTGTGATCCGTCATTTCGGACCGGAAAAACATGCGGAGATGCGTGTCCGCGACATTCTGGTGGGGCATGCCTGGCGGATGAAGCTCCTTCCCGTCATCGGCATTTCCGAGATGGCCAACAGCTATTACAACACCATCTGGGGAGACGGCGCCTTCACGCGCTATCCGCTCCTTCAGCCTTATCCCGTGTTCCCTGCGACGGCTGTCATGACTCAGGTCCTCGATTCCGTGGATTTTCTCCGCATGGTGCCAACCGGATCTCCGACCGTTTACGCGCTGGAATTCAAACGCGGTTCTTCCTTTGTCCACGCTCTCTGGACGGCGCGCGGAACGGTCGGCGCTACGCTGGAAACGGATGCTCCTTCTCTCCGGCGGATTTCCCTCTACGGAGAGGAAAGCGTTCTTTCCCCCTCGGAAAAGGACGGGGCATTTGCCCTGGAAATTTCGGAGGAGCCCTGTTACCTGGTTTCGGACAGCCCGGTCCGGAAACTGACTGCCGCGATGGAACGGACTTATCCCCGGGAAAACTATCCCGGTTCGGAAAAAGCCGTGGTGGCGGACCCGGTGAACTCCACTGAGGCGTGGAAGCTCGTGACGGGGACGGACAAACGTCTGGAAGCGCCTCTGAATCCGCTGTATCTGAGCGCCATGCGGCCTGGGAAATTCGCCTTGTCCGCGGTGAAGGACGAGATCCGGGGCGATTGTCTGGAACTGCGTCTGATTCCGGAGGGCGACTGCCCCGCTCTCATGCGTGAATACGCCTTCCTCCGGATGAATTCTCCCGCCCCCATTCCAGGTACTCCGAATACGCTCGGACTCTGGGTCAAGGGCAATTCCTCCTGGGGAAAAATCTACTTTGAACTGCTGGACGCCGACGGAGAAACCTGGATCTCCGCCGGAACCGCCGGCTACGGCTGCCAGGTCTACGACTGGCCGGAACTGATGGGAATCAACTTCGACGGATGGCATTTCCTCCAGTTCCCGCTGACTGCGCAATCCCCTGTCAAAATCTACTCCCCGGGTGAGAACCAGTGGCAGTGGCAGCATGACGGAACGGGGGACAGAAAACTCACCTGGCCTCTGAAATTGAAGGGAATCGGTTTCGCTTTGAGCCGGCAAACCCTGAATCTTGTCGAAATGGAGCCCGTTTCGGATCTCTCCATCCGTCTCCAGAATTTCTCAGCGTACTGAAGAGGAGAAGGGGGCTTCTTTCTGCCGATCTCTGATGATCCTTCCCGGAAGGATCAGATCCGCGGCACAGAAAAGGACAGGAGAGAAAAAACAGACCTGTTTTTCTTGGATTCTCCCGCAGAAG
>CAJMAW010000065.1 GCA_905211485.1 uncultured Lentisphaeria bacterium
GAAATTCCAGACGGCGCCTTCCTTTTCGGAAAGCAGACGCGGATCCGGGTGTCTCGCAATCTGGAGCACTTCTTTTGGCAAACCGTCCGGATGAGGGATCAGCGCCGCCCCCTGCCGCCGGTTGAAGGCACAGTGCCCGCCGCCCCCCCGGAATCCGCCGGAAAGACTTTTCAAATAAAGCTGGAGCGACCAGGCCCCCGCACCGGAGGAAAAGTCCTCCGAACGGGATTCTTCGTAAAGATAGCTCAGATCGAAGACCAGGAATTTCCGACAGAGGGCATGCTGACCGAAAGCCACCAGAATTTTGTTGTCCCCCAGCTCCAGGAGCTGATTCTGGTGGACACTTTTGTCCAGAGAGGCGAAACTGCCGCCGGAGCACCGGAAATCCCCGTCATTGCGGCATTCATTGAGAAAGAGTTCGCGGAATCCGATCCAGCTTTTCCCGGAATCTTCTGAAACGGCTGCGTGAAGGACATCGCGATTGGTGAAGACGTCCTCCCATCGGCCGTTTCTTTCATCGGGGCCAAGTTCGGTCTGAAGGGAATGATCGAATTCCGGAAGGGGGGTGCTGTTGTTCCAGACCGCCAGAAGCCGCCCGTCGCGGAGAGTCACGAGATTCGGCATGGTGGCGACACTGTAGAAGATCGAAGGTTCGGGAGGAGTCCAGCTTTCCCCGCCGTCATCGGAAAAGCACTGGTAATGACGGTCCGTCGACGTCCGGAGCAGCATCTGGAGTCTGCCCGAAGGCAGTTCCGCCACAACCGGCTCACAACCCGGCTGGCGCCAGCGGCAGCCGCGGTGCGGCCAGACGACTTCATGCATCGGAGGATAAGGAAGAAGACGTTGTTCCCAGTGTTCTCCATCATCGTCTGAAAACAGGATTCCGGGGTGCAGGAAGCCGTCCGAATGCCATGTCTCAAACGGAAGCACCCAGCGGCGGCGGAACTTCAGCGCCAGCGGCTGACGCTGAATATGCAGAGGAAGAGAGGATATTTTCTTCCTGTCAAACACTCCCTCGTCCGGATCCGACTGCGAACGGAAAAGCCATACCCCCGTTTCCGGACAGAGCCGCAGAGCGGAATATGCACTTTCCTCATCCAGGAAAGCAGCTTCCTCCCGGAAAATGGAATCCGGCACTCGAAGAAGTGTCAGATATGTCCCGCTCCACGGACTTCTCGCCATCGCGCCCACGCACGGGCCGGACAGAATTTCCTCGCTCCAGGACATGCCGCGGTCCCGGCTTCTGGCAACGACGTTCACCGGAATTCCTCTTCCCTGCGCCGCGGAGGAGGAAGAGGAGTTTTTCGCCCCTCCCCTGCCGCCCGCGGCAAGACAAAAACCGTAATGGCGGATCTCACCGGAAGGCATCTCCATCAAATCCCTGTGCGGATTGCAAGGAGGAACACCCGTTGTCTCCGGCGCATGGACAAAAGACAATAAAGACTTCATCTTCCCGCTCCCGTTCTCCTTATTTCTTCACGCTCTGCCTCTTCCAGGAAGAAGACCCCGGCTGCATGGATGATGCCTGAGTCCGGGGGAGAATGCTTCTTCATCTCCGTTGTCTTCTTCCGCTGTTTTTCTTTTTCCTTATCAGGGCCGCCCCGGAAGCAAACTATCGCTTGCTGGTGACGGGTTCCTTCCGGATTCTTCTCCTCCAGGCTCTTTCACAGCCGACACGCCCCCTTTGCCCATGCACCCTTCCCCGGAAAGGTGAATCCGGCAGGGAAAGAAAAAGAAGATCCCGGAAAAGATCCGCCGCCCCCCTCCCCGTGATGAGCCAGACACAACAAGAAGCACAGGCTCCGCGATGAAGAGAAGCGGACCCAAGCACACTCCTTCCGACGGCAAGCACAATCATACTTCCACCGAAGGGAAAATCAAATCCGCAAAAGAGAAAAAACATTGTTTTTTCCACGTGAGACGCGTTTTTTTCGTTTCAGAGGGTTGTTTTTTCATGGAGAAAGATTTATTGTAGTTTCTTCCATTTCTTCCGGAGAAACAAGCATAGAAAGGACCCCATGAAACAGACAAAGGAAACCATCATCCTGCTGAACTGCGGATGCACCGAGATCCAGAAACTCGCCCGCGCGGTGAGGGCCGGACATATCTATACCATGGTGATGCCCTGGACCGTCAGCCCGGAACGTGTGCTGGCCGAACAGAGCGCAGGGCTGATCTTCTGCGCGGATCAGGCCAACGCGGAAATCGCAAAGGGTATCGAAAAATTCGCGGATCTCAAGCTGCCGAAACTCGCGGTGAACGCGGCAGGAGAAATGCTCAAAGATCTGCGCTGCGTCAGGATCGATTCCATGACGGATGTTGAGCCAATCCGCGAATTCTGCAGGAAGGAATGCGCCTGCAGCGGCTCCTGGAATCTGGAACACTTCATCGATGAAGCGGTGAACGACATCCGGGAACAGGTGGGGGAGGAACGCGTGGTGCTCGGTCTTTCCGGAGGAGTCGATTCGAGTGTTGTGGCGGCACTGATTCATAAAGCCATCGGGGATCGTCTGACCTGTGTGTTCGTCAATCACGGACTTCTCCGGAAAAACGAGCCGGAAATGGTGCAGGAGGTTTTTGCGCGCAACTTCAACATGAATCTCGTCTATGTGGATGCGTCGGATCGTTTCCTCGACAAACTTGCCGGAGTCACCGATCCGGAACAGAAACGGAAAATCATCGGCAGCGAGTTCATCGACGTTTTTGCAGAAGCCGCCGCAAAAACCGGAGCACCCTTCCTCGGACAGGGGACCATCTATCCGGATATCCTCGAAAGCATTCCGCTGGACGGGAATCCGGCAGGAGTCATCAAGAGCCACCACAATGTGGGCGGGCTCCCGAAAAATATGAAATTCAAGCTGGTCGAACCGCTGGAACGCCTGTTCAAAGACGAAGTGCGTGAAGTCGGGCGCATGCTCGGGCTGCCTTCGGAACTGCTGGACCGCCACCCCTTCCCGGGCCCCTCCCTCGGAGTCCGTCATCTCGGAGCCATCGACAGAGCCACGCTCTACATCCTCCGGGAAGCCGATGCCATCGTCACGGAAGAACTCCTCCGTTCGGGATGGTATCACAAGACCTGGCAGACCTTCGCCATCTTCGTCCCTGTGAAAACCGTCGGAATGAAGGATCACAAGAGGACGTACGACTACGTGATCGCGATCCGCTCCGTCAACAGCGTCGATGCCGTGACCGCGGAAGTCGTTGAACTGCCCTGGGAACTGCTCTTCCGCATGGCGGGCAGAATCGTCAAGGAGGTCCCCGGAGTCAACCGCGTGGTTTACGACATCACGGCAAAGCCTCCCGGAACGATTGAATGGGAATAAGTTCCGTCCGGCAGCCATTCTCCGCTCCAGCTGTGACGTGTTTCCCCGGGAAAGCATTTCTGCGTGTTTTCCCGGGGGTTCCTTTTTTCCCTCTCTCAAACGCTCCTCATTATTCTTTCAAGTTTCAAGGGGAAAAATGACTTCTCCCGCTTTCCTACGCCCCGCTCCCTCCCCCTTTTCTCCAGCAGGCTCCACCCCCTCTCCGGAAGCAGAAAAAACTCCGGAAACGGATTTGAAAAAGGGGAAAAAAACGTTACTTTACCTACGAAATCCCGAAAGGATGAAAACTCTCAAGCGGGCAGGTTCCTCTTATGCTTTGTCAAATCTGCAAAATCAATCTGGCTACGATCCACATTCAGGAAGTGATCGGCAGCGAAAAGAAAACCCTGCATCTCTGCGCCGAATGCGCCGAGAAAAAAGCCCTGGATTCCCCCATACTCAAGGATTTCAACCTTCCGGAAATGATCTACAACCTGACTCATAATCTGCCTGCTGCCGCGGAAACGCTTCAGAAGGAAATAGAAAAGACGCAGATTCTGAACATGGGGTCCTCCGCCCCGGGCGGAGAATCAGCCCCGGACGGCGGCGGCACCGGAACGGCGGATGAGGATGAGGATCCTGCTCTGGAAAAAGAAGATGAGGAAGAGCCAGAGGAAGAAGAAGAGGAAAAAGAGGAAAAGAAGAAGGATGGTCAAGTGGTGGTCTGCCCTTATTGTTTCTGGGACAGTCTCCAACTGAAGAAAACAGGCCGGATGGGATGTCCGAAGTGTTACAATGTCTTTCGGGAGAGTCTGTCCGGTCTGCTTCTTCAGATGCACCGCGACAAACGTCACACTGGGAAACTTCCTTTTTCCTTCCGCGGGACAGAAAAAGGAAGCGCGGCGGAAGAGGAATTCCGGACCCGAGCGACACTCCGGAAAGAAATCACGAAACAGGAAAAGAATCTGAAGGAATCCATCCGCCGCGAAGAATATGAACTTGCCGCGGAACTGCGGGACAAGATCCTGAAATTGAAGCTGCAGCTGGGAAACCTCACCCGGAAGGAAAAGGAAGAGGAACCGGGAAACAAATCGGAGCGGAACAACGCATGAAAGCGGACCTGAACGAACTCTGCCGGACCCCTATCCCATGGCTGGAGGGGAATCCGTTTGATTCGGATGTGGCGGTCAGCACCCGGATCCGTCTGGCCAGGAATATTGAAGGAGTTCCTTTTCCCGGGCACGCGGATCCATCCGTCAGCACCGCGGTCCGGGATTCCGTGACGGAAACGCTCCAGACCTATCTGCCGGATTATGAAACGGACTGGATGGAACTCCGGATGAACGAATGTTCCCGGAATGAACGGAATCTGCTTTTTGAACGGCGCTGCATCAGCCCGGAATTCAACCGGGAGGACGGGACGGAATGTCTTGTCATGAAGCGTGGCGAATGCCAGAACATCATGGTGAATGAGGAGGATCATCTGCGCATCCAGTTTTTCGCCCCCGGATTCCGCCTGAAGAATCTGTGGAGGGAAATGGATGAATTCGACGATCTCCTTTCAGAACACATCCCGTACGCCTTCGACGAAACGCTGGGATTCCTGACAAGCTGTCCGACGAATCTGGGGACGGGAATGCGGGCATCGGTCATGCTGCATCTGCCGGGTCTGACTATGACAGGACAGATGAAGCAGCTGCTCAATGCCCTCGGACAGCTTCATCTGACCATCCGCGGATTCCGCGGGGAAGGCAGCTCGGTCAATGCGGACCTCTATCAGATTTCCAATCAGAGCACGCTGGGGGAATCGGAGGGGGAAATTATCGAACGACTGAGCAATGTTGTATCCCGTGTCATCATCAGCGAACGGGCGGCGCGCTCGCTTCTGCTGGGGAAACAGGAGGAACTGCTTCTCGACAGAATCGGACGGGCTTACGGGATTCTGAAACACGCGTTCCTGATCTCTTCGGAAGAAGCGCTTGAACAGCTCTTTCTGCTGAGACTCGGAGTCATGCTCGGAGTCATTGATCATCTGGCAGAGGAAGACATTGCCGACCTTCTCCGCCAGATCCAGGTCGCGCATCTGCAGCAGGAGTACGGCCCGGCGGAACTCTCCTCCCGCGACCGCGGCATCCTGAGGGCGCGGATTCTGCGTGAACGCCTTTCATCAAAATAAAAATAGCAGAAAGAAAAATCATAAACCGACAGGAAGCAGCCATACAGGGGAAAAAAGAGGGGAGGAAAAAGCCCCCCTTCCCCCCCCGGCAGGACAACCCGTAAGAGGAGCGCATAGAAACAGTGGAAATCACATACGGCATCGGACTCGCGCTTCTGGAAATGACCTTCATTTTCGTGGGACTCCTGATTCTGCACGGATTGAAAAAAGTCATCGGACTGGCGGGTTTCCACATGGCGCTGGGTCTGCTCTTCGTGTTCACGCAGATCGTGGGCGCGGCGGAACTGAAGGTCGTGACGGGAATCACGGGTCTGGATTTCTACCTTTCTTCCAGCATCCTTCTTCTTCCCTCCCTGGCGGCGCTGATGGTGGTCTACATCACAGACGGCACGCTGGAAGCACAGCGCCTCATCATCGGGATGATGGCGGCACTGGGGCTTTACACGTATCTGGCAAGCCTGACCGCATCGCAGTCCAGCTGGGGAGGCTATGTGGTCTCCCAGAGTTCCTCGGCGGACATGCTTTCCATTCTGATGACGGAAAGCATCAAAAAAATGGCGGCGACGGTTCTGGCGTTCACACTGGACCTGTTTCTGATCCCGATTTTCTTTCAGCGGCTGAGGAATCTGCGCTGCAATCTTCTTGTCTGCGTCACAGGCTCTCTGCTGCTGGTGCAGGTGCTGGACAGCGTGCTGTATTCCACGGTCTGCTTCTGGGGGACGGAACAGTGGTGGGAACAGATCACGCTCTCCTATCTCTCCAGAGGCTTCTTCATTTTCTGGCTGAGTCTGATCGCCTCGTTCTATCTCTCCCGGATCGAATATGAAACCCCCGGTGAGAGCCGGAGAACGCTCGATATTCTCATCGCCTTCTTCGGTACCTACGGGAAAGCCAGAAAACTCGAGCAGACTCTGAAGGAATCCGAAGAACGGTACAGAATCCTTGTGCAGAAAGCAAGCGACATGATCATCATCATGAATACGGACGGAATCATTGTCGAGGCGAACTACTCCGCCCGGCGCCTCTGCGGAATCCGCCGGGGAAACATGGCGGGCAGGGATTTCTGCGTTTTGACCGGCGTCGACAGAAAGGAATGGGAAAAACTTCTCCAGCTGGATCCCGCCAGCTCCGGAACCCTGGACGAATCCCATTACATCAACTGTTCCAGCCGGATTCCCGCAACCGGACTCCTGATCGAATTCACCATCGGACTGGTCACCATGGCAGGGGACCTGATGCTGATCGTCTTCGGGAGAGACGTCACGGAAAAACGCCGTCTGGAACAGGAGCGCGAGGAATGGCAGATGCAGCTTGCCCACAAGCAGCGGCTCGAATCCATCGGCCAGCTGGCGGGTGGAATCGCTCACGACTTCAACAATTATCTCCACGCCATTCAGGGACATCTGGACATTGTCCAGTATATGTGCGACGTCACCGACGAATCCGTCAAACGCCATCTCGACAAAATCGACATGATTACCGGCCAGGCCTCCACACTCACCTCCCAGCTGCTCGGCTTCGCGAGGAAAGGCAAGTACAATGAAAGCGTCTTTCATCTTCTGGAACTGGTCAAATCCTCCGCCGCGCTTTTCATGCCGAATGCCATCAACACGGGAATCGGGGTGAAAATCGTCAATGAGGAAGCGGGCAAGATCCGGGTGAAGGGGGATCTGGTCCAGCTCCAGCAGGCACTGCTCAACATGATGTTCAACGCCAGAGACGCTATGGAGAAGGTCCCGCTGAAAAAACGCCAGATCATCATTCTGGCAGGGACGGCGGAACGTCTCGGCATTCATCTGGACCCGCCTGCCGAACTCAAGAGCCTTCCTCTAGCCCAATACTGCGCCATCCGGATTGAAGACAACGGCACCGGAATCCCGAAGGAGGTCAAACACCGCCTCTTTGAACCGTTTTTCACCACGAAACCCGTCGGACAGGGAACCGGCATGGGCCTTTCCATGGCTTACGGAACCGCCATGGGGCACAACGGCTGGATCCAATGTGAAAATCTTCCCGAAGGAACAGGCGCTGCTTTCACTCTGATCCTCCCGATTGAAAAAAAAGATTCGCCATAATCAGAACCATGCCGTACGCTCAGAGAACCATCATCCTCCCCGGATCCCCGTCTGGAGGAAACGGGAAGAAGCAAAATCTCCTCACGGCAGCCATCGAAGAGGAGGCGGGCGCACTCACAAGAGTCTGCATCGGAATGGGGAGAAAAGATTTCCTCTTCACTTCCGCCGGGCCGTCTTCGGAAACGCCGCTGCTGAAGGAAGCCTTCCGCCAGATGGAGGAATATTTCTCCGGGAAACGCCGCGCATTCACGCTACCCCTGGCTCCGGCGGGGACTCCGTTCATGAAACAAGTCTGGAAACAGCTGCTTGAAATCCCTTACGGAAAAACCGCAAGCTACAGGCAGATTGCGGAAGCGGCGGGGCATCCGCGGGCATTCCGTGCGGTCGGGATGGCGAATCACAGCAATCCTCTGCCCGTATTCATCCCCTGTCACAGAGTGATCGGCAGCAATGGGAAACTGATCGGTTACGCCTGCGGACTGAAACTCAAACAAACGCTCCTGGAACTGGAGCGGAATCATGCGGGAGACAATCTCTTATGACTCTGAAAATCGGCTGTCATCTTTCCAGTGCGGGAGGGTATTCCGCCATGGGGCGTCAGGCACTGGAAATCGGAGCAAACACCTTTCAGTTTTTCATCCGGAATCCGCGCGGAAGCGCCTCACGGGCCTGGGATCCGCAGGATGCGGATGCTCTTCTTGCCCTGATGCGTGACAGGGATCTCGCCCCCCTGCTGGCCCATGCTCCCTATACAATGAATCCCTGCTCCGCCGATCCCGGACTCCGTCAGCTGGCAGGCCGGATGATGCGGGAGGATCTCGAACGGCTCGAACATTTTCCCGGCAGTCTTTACAACTTCCACCCCGGAAGCCATACCGGCCGCGGCCCGGAAACAGGAATCGCACAGACCGCCGGACTTCTGAAGGAAATTCTGAAAACTCCATGGCAGAGCACAATTCTTCTGGAAACCATGGCAGGGAAAGGAAGCGAAATCGGCGCATCCTTCCAAGAACTGCGCCAGATCATTGACCTGAGCGAAAACGCCGTGGCGGAAAATGCGGAAGAAAAGTCCGGAACAGGTGAACGGCAGAAGCTCGGAATCTGTCTCGACACCTGCCACATCTACTCGGCAGGATACGACATCGTCCATGCACTGGACAGCGTCCTGGAGGAGTTCGACCGGATCCTGGGACTCAACCGCCTGAAGGCCGTCCATCTCAATGACAGCATGACTCCTTTCGCTTCGCGCAAAGACCGCCATGAACGCATCGGCAAAGGAAGCATCGGACTGGAAGCCATCCTGCGGATCATCCGCCATCCTCTGCTGTGCCATCTGCCGTTTTATCTGGAAACCCCCAACGAAATCCAGGGCTATGCCGAAGAAATCAAGCTCCTGCGGGAACTCGGCACAACACCTCCTGAAAAAAACAAATAGTCTGATCCGTTTTTTCTCTCCCTAAGGAAAGCCATTCCCCACAACAAAGGAAAAAAGAAAGAAGACAATAAAGAAAGAAGGAGCGGAAAAAGGTTTTTCCCCCGATTTTCCGTCAGGCCGCCCGGCAGTTCTTTTTCCCCTTCATTTCATGGGAATCCAGCGGGGCAGCGCTCTATTTTTTCAAAAAAACTTCCAATCAGAAGAAATAACGGCCGACAATATATCCCAGCACAACAATCAGGATGAGAGCGACGATCAGATAAAAAATTTTGCGTTTTTTCTCACTGCGTTCCTCTTTTTTGACCCGTTCAAACTGCATGCGCTGAATGCCCCGGATCAGGGTTTTCATCCCCGTGGCGGTTTCCTCGATTTCAATTCGAGTCATATCCATGATACTTTTTTTTCTGTTCCCCATGAGCTGAAAATCCGATCTTGTAGTTGAATTGGGAGATACTATACGGAAGAACAAGTCTGAGATATATCACATGCAATCAGTTTTGTCAAGGGGCCGTTTCATGCGGGAGGCAGTTTTTCCGCGGGGCGGTAGAAACGGCCCCGTTCGCCGTCTTCTGAAACAAGGAGACCAGCCTTCTCCATTCTGCGCAAATGGGAGGCGACCTTGTCGGGGTCATAATTCAACGCCAGGGCGATGTCCGCTCCGGTGCAGGGTCTGGACCGGACAGTTTTGAGGATGTTCTCATTGTATTCCGCGATCGGCACAACCCGTCTGCCATGACGCGCAGCCGATGCCACGGGACGCACCTTGGAAACAATTTCAACGGGAAGTTTTTCCCGGATCAGCGCCGCGACAGCCTCCAGTTCGTCCGTCGTGGGGATCTCAATCCAGTCCTCGACGCCGGGACGGTCCAGAGAATTCAGCTGGACCTTGTCCGGAGCGATCTGCGCCGCCAGATCCCGGAAACGGGCGGCCGACTCCGGGGAATCGTTCACTCCGGGAACAATAAAGATTTCCAGCCACATGGGACAGGAATTCGTTTTCCGGAAGGACAAAATGGCATCCCGCACCGAAGCAAGAGTCACCCCCGGCGCGGGACGGTTGATCAGACGGAATTCCTCCTCGCAGGATCCGTCCAGCGAAGGCACAATCAGATCCAGATGCCGGAGTTCCTTCTGAAGTTCAGGACTGCCCAGCAGAGTTCCATTGGTGAGAAGACAGATTTTCAGGTCCGGCCAGTGTTGACGGACGTGTTCAATGATGGCCCCGATTCCGCTGTGAAGAGTCGGCTCCCCGACACCGGAAAAGGTGAGGTAGTCGATTTTTCTTCCGGCAGCAAGGACTTCGTCTATTTCCGCAATAACGGAAGCGGTCGGGAAATACTCCTTCCTTTCAGAAGTCAGGCAGGTCGTTGCGCCGCATTCACAGTAAATGCAGTCCATGGAACAGGTTTTGTAAGGGAGCAGATCCACTCCGAGGGAAACGCCCAGCCTCCGGGAGGGGACCGGGCCAAACACCGCTTTTGTTTTGATTCTCTGCATCATCACGCATCCTACAGACAGTTTCCGGAAGGGGGAAAAGAGCTTCCACCTCTCTTCAGAGATTCCACAATTCTCCTTATAGTGACTCTCCTTTGGATTCTCCTCCGGCTCGCCAGGCGCCGCATTGCCCGGAAACGGAGCCGCGGGCTCTGTTCCGGGCGGGGAAAAAGCGGTGCAAATCCGGCATTTTTATAATATAATGGCATTTTTTATTGAAAACCAGCCTGTACATACTCTTTTTCCGGAATATATTATTCAGCCGTGAATTTTTTCAACGCCATACCGGTTTCTGAAATGCCATGCCGCTTTCTGAAATCTGAAAACTGAGATTCAACGGAGGTTCCGCCTTGGATTGGATTCAAATCTATCTTGCCGTATTCGTACTCTGCTTCTCGATGACGCTCGTGTTCACGCCGCTCTGCCGGCGCCTGGCAATCCTCACGAACTGCATGGATATGCCGAAATCCGAACAGCATAAACTCCACGGAAATGCAACGCCCCTGCTCGGAGGACTGGCCATGTTTTCCGCATGGATTCTGACCATTCTCCTGTCTATCGCCGCCACCCGTTTTCTCGACGGCACCGGAGCTACTCAAAGCGTAAAGGATGGCATTCCCGGAATCTCCGGAGTCTCCGTGGAATTCACCGTGCTCTGCCTCTGCGCCTTCGCCGCGCTCGTGCTCGGACTGTGGGACGACAAACACCCCATGAAAGCGGGCGTGAAATTTCTCGGGCAGTTCCTCATTGCGGCGACGGCCGCCACCTGGGGGGGTGTCCAGATCACCCTTTTCATCGGCGGAGCTCTCTTCTCCTGGCTTGCAACGGTGCTCTGGCTGCTCTTCATTTTCAACGCCGTCAATTTTTTCGACAACATGGATGGTCTTGTGGTCGGGACCGCCGCAATCGCCTTCACCTTTTTCACGCTGGCGGCGGTGGCGAACCAGCAGTATTTCGTGGCCTGTCTCGGCTCCTGCTCGGCGGCGGCGGCATACGGATTCTGGTTTTACAATCATGCGCCCGCGTCGATTTTCATGGGGGACGCGGGAAGTCATTTTCTGGGCTTTCTTCTGGGAGTCGTGAGCGCGAAGGTGACCTATTTCAATCCGGAGCTTTCCTCAAGCAGGTTTTCCATTCTGATTCCGCTTTTTGTCCTTGCCGTGCCGATCTTTGACGCGCTGGCGGTGATTGTGATCCGCCTGGCGAACCACAAACCGATCTATGTGGGAGACCACAATCACATCTCGCACCGTTTTCTCCACATGGGCATGACCCGGAAACGCGCCGTGCTTCTTGTGCACCTGCTCGCACTGACTTCCGGACTCGGCGCCCTGCCCCTGCTCTGGGGGGATGAGGAAACCTGCATGGTGCTGCTGCTTCAGGGAATCGTCATTCTGACTTTTCTGAGCATTCTGCAGTACTCAGGCAGACTTCCGGGGCAAACGGATGAAAAAAACTCCCCGGGATCCCCGCCGTCTCCTTCTCTTGTCCTCCCGGCGGCGGCACAGCAGGAAAGTCCGAAGGAAACGCAGGAAATACCGGAAACGCCGGGAACGGCTTTTTCTTCCGATGACGGAAGCCCGGAAACAGAAAGGGAGAAGAAACGATGAAATCCACCGTCAGCAGTTCCAGTCCTACCCCTTCTGCGGCCGCAGCCACGCCTTCCGGAGAGGGCATGAAATTCCGGAGACTCGGCGGCTCCTTCCAGCTGGTCATAGAAAATTCGGAAGACATCGCCCGGGTCCCGGAACTGGATCCCGCCCATTGGGCCATGACAAGCATCCGGATCGATTCCATGGTCTGCGACAGGGAATTTCTCACATTCATGGATTCCGACCGGAACGGGAAAATCCGGACCGATGAAGTCAAAAACGCCATCCGCTGGATGCTCTCGCTTCTGAAAGACCGTTCCGGCATCGACTCCGGTTCCGCGGAACTCAAACTTTCCGCCGTCAACGATTCCCTCCCGGAAGGACGTGAAATTCTGGAGACCATGCGCATCGTTCTTCTCAATCTGAACCTTCCCGCTGCAGACAGAATCACCGCCGAACAGATCCGCGACAGCAAGAAAATCATAGCGAACTCCATGCAGAACGGCGACGGAGTCATTCCCCCCGCCGCCATTCCCGATCCGGATCTCTCCGCATTCGCCGCTGAAATCATGAACCTCTTCGGAAAAGTCCAGGACATTACCGGGGCCGACGGGATCCGCCTTGAACAGCTTGAAAATTTTGAAAAAAGCGCCTCCGCCTATCTTGCCTGGCTTGCGGAAGCCGAGCTGAACGCCTCCGTCATCCGTCCCTTCGGAAACGCCACGGACAGCGTTTACGCGGCGTTTCAGGAACTGCGTGAAAAAATTGATGATTTCTTCCTGAACTGCCAGACCCTGGAGTTCTGCCCCCCGGATCGCGGACGCTGCAGAACCGAGTCCAACACCTTTGATCCGCTGGATCCGGCCACGGTGAACGCCTTTCTGGAAAAAGCCCTCCTCTGCGAGCCGAACGGGGAAGGGATTCTGAAACTTTGTTCCGGGGAAAAGGTCAATCCGCTCTGGAGAAGCAAACTTGCCGCTTTTTCCCGTCTGCTGGCGCCCGTTTATTCCCTTCAGGCCCCCAATCTCCTCACGCAGAAGGAATGGGAGGAGCTGAAACGGCTCCTCTCCCCGTTCGGAGCCTGGATGGGGAAAAAGAATACGACGCTTTTCGACAAAGCGGATCCGATTCTGCTGAAAAAACGTCTGGAAGACGGCGGCCCGACGGCAAAACTCAGGGAAATGATGGAAAACGACAAGGCGGTCGGCAAAAACATCCTTCTCTGCGAAACCGTGAAAAAACTCCTTCTCTATCAGCAGAACATGCTGGAATTCCTGAATAATTTCGTCTGCATGCACCATCTTTTCGATCTGCGGGTGAAATCCATGCTGCAGGCGGGGCGTCTTGTGATGGACGGACGTCATTTCACGCTTGTCACACTTGTCGGCAATCCAGCCGAACACAAAAACATTGCGAAAAACAGCGACATCTGCATCATGTACATCACGGCCACAACCGGAGAACCGGATAAACTCAGAAGCATGTCCCTTTCGGTTGCCGTAACCTCCGGCCACATGCGGAATCTTTTCATCGGGAAGAGCGGAGTGTTCTTCACGCCGGACGGAGTCGTCTGGGATGCGAAAGTCACCGACTTCATCCAGCAGCCGGTCTCCATCTCGGAAGCCATGAGCACGCCTTTCTACCGTTTCGGCGACTTCATCGGAAAACAGGCGGACAAGTTCTTCACCGCCCGCAGCAAAAATTTCGAGAAGGAAGTCGAAACTCAGTTTCAGTCCACGGCTCTCCCCGGGACTTCTTCCGCCCCTGCCGCCGCCCCCGCGGCTCCTCCCAAGGCAGCACCGCAGCAGACTCCTGCCCTCAGCGGATCCATGGTCCTGATGGGCGGAGGAGTCGGGATCGCCGCCATCGGAAGCGCATTCGCACTGATTGCCAATATGCTGCAGAACATTTCCCTGTGGAAGATCCTGGCAATCTTTTTAGGGATCCTTCTGGTATTCGGGGGACCGGTGGTCTTCGTTTCACTGATGAAACTGTACCACAGGAATCTCTCTCTCTTCCTGGAAGCAAACGGGTATGCGCTGAACAGAAAAATGCGTCTGAGCCGGAAAATGGGAGCGTTTTTCACCTATGTGCCATCGCTTCCGGAACTGCGTCTGATCTGTCCTGAGAAGATTGTCAACATGCTCGCTGCCGGAATTCAGGAACGGGAAAAGACGGCAAAGCGCAAGCGCCGTCTGATTCTCCTGATTCTGCTGCTCTTCCTTGCCGGATTCTTTTTCGGAATGTGGATCTTTTCCAAACTGGCTCTGCTCTGATTCGGATCTCCAGAAGAAAACAGCCTCTCCGGAAACGGAATGACTTTTTCGCTGCATCCTGTTTTTTCCCCCTCTTCCGCGTCCGGCGTTTTCTTCCGTCCATCCGTTTCTTTTTTCCGCTTTCCGGTTCGCAATTCCTGAGATGCGGGTGTATTGTATAAGGATTATAGTTATTTTTGAAAGGGATGCATCAATGAAAGGCAAGAGGAAAACCGCTCCGAAACGTCATGGAGGAGGAACCCGTTTCGTCGGAAACACCCGGACAGGTCAGACGGAAGAAAGAAACGTCATCGCCTCCAGCAGAGCCGAAGCGGAAAACGGAATCGTCAATGCGCGGAAGGAATTTCCCGGAGAAGAAACGCCCGCTGAAACGGCATCCTCATTCCCGGGAAAAGAAAATCTTGCTGCTGATCCTCTCCCCGCAGTGGCGATTGTCGGACGGCCGAATGTGGGCAAATCCTCCCTTTTCAACGCAATTCTGAGGCGGAGGCAGGCCATCGTCCATTTCGACAGCGGAGTGACGAGGGACCGGATTTCCGCAACAGGCGTTCATGATTCCAGACGTTTCTCCCTGATCGACACCGGCGGACTCGGCAGTTATCAGGGAGAAAAGAAAGGCGTCGGTTTCTGGGACCGGATGATTTCCGAACAGGTCGATGCCGCTCTTGCCTCCGCGGAATCCATCCTTTTCGTGGTCGACGCTCAGGCAGGGCTGAATCCTCTGGATGCGGAAATCGCATCGCGCCTCCGATCCTGCGGAAAAAAGATCATTCTTGCGGCGAATAAAGTGGACAACCCGAAGGAAGAGGGGAAAATCGACGATTTCCATTCTCTGGGTTTCGGAAAGATCTATCCGGTTTCCTGTCTGCACCGCGCGGGAATTCAGGAAGTGATGGACGCGGCTCTTTCAGACGTGGCGCATCCTGCTCAATCCGGGAGAGAAGGAGTTGTGAAACGCCTCCGCATCGCGGTGCTGGGACGGCCGAATGTGGGCAAATCCTCCCTGGTGAACCGTCTTCTCGGAGAAGAGAGAGTCATTGTGAGCAACGTCCCGGGAACCACCCGCGACGCCATCGACATTGAATTCACCCTCCCCTGCGGCGAGGAGGAAGTCCCCGCCGTCCTGGTGGACACCGCCGGCCTGCGCAAACGTTCCAAAATCGATGACGCCGTGGAACATTACAGCATCATGCGCGCAGCGGAGGCGCTCGAATCCTGTGACATCGTCCTTTTCGTCATTGAAGCCAGCCGCGGATGCGCCACCTCTCAGGACAAAACAATCGCACGCATGATCGAGGAATCCGGCAAAGGCTGCATCATCGTTTCCAATAAATGGGATATCCGCGCCGATGACGCTTCCAGAGAAGCTCTTACAGAGGAAATCCGACGCACTCTCCCTCAGATGAAATATGCACCCGTCATCTTCACCTCTGCCACAACCGGATACCATTTCGATGAACTCTTCTCCATGATTGCCGAACTCCGCGCACAGATCAGCACCAGAATTTCCACTGCAATGCTGAATAAAGTCATTTCCGACGCAATGCTCCGCAATCCCCCCCCTGTTGCCGGAAAAAAGCCGCTCAAAGTGTATTACGGCACCATGACAGGTTCCGCTCCGCCCCGTTTCACCCTCTTCGTCAACAAGCCGGAATACTGTTCCGACATCTACAAGGCTTATCTTGAAAATTATTTCTGCAAGGCCTTCTCCATTACCGGATTCCCGATCCGCATTCTCCTGCGCGAACGTTCCAGAAGGGATCTCGCGGAAGTGGTCAATCATCTCGGCAGCAGAAAAAAACCTGCCAATGCCAAAGCCGCAAAAACGGCAAAGGAAAAGTTCCTCCTGAAAAAGAAACGTGAAGCCGGGACACTGAAAAAAACGATCAGCGGAAAAACAGGAAAAAAATCCGCATCCGCTGGAACACGTGTTTCCGCCGCTTCCGGAAAATCTCCGTCTTCATCCAGGAAAACCGGCAGAAATCAGCGCTGAGCTCCATGATGAAATAAAAAATATATGCAAAGTCTCCCGGCGGCTCGGCTTCCCGGATTCAGGGATATATTGCGAAAACTCAAGAGGATAAAAAAGACGGGGGCAAGAATAAAAGAGCCCTCATGCTTTTTGTTTTTCAAGATTTCCTGCTTTTTTACAGGACTGCGAAAGCGTTTCGCTTTCCCTCTGCGGCAAAAGAAAAGGAACAGGAACCTTGTGAGAAACGCTCAACGCATTTTTTTCATTCCCAATCGTTTTTACGGAGTCTTTTCCGGAAACAGACGGCCACGGCAGAGAAACCGGAGACCGTCAACTTATGATTTCCCGGCAGTCACGAAGTCGACGGAATACAGAACCGGTTCCCTTCCGGAACCGATGAAACGATTCTGTTCCGGCTGGGGCTGCTGCGGAGAAAGCAGTTTCATTCCTTCGTCCGCACAGACACGGACAAACAAAGCACACTGCATACTGCTCATTTGAATATTCATATGCAGAGAATTCTCCGATGAGGAAAATTTCACGGCACTTTCAGGCACTCGAATGGATTTCAGAATCGCGGAAATCCGTTTCCGGAGGTCCTCCTTCCCCCCGGGACCGGACTCAATCCAGACATGTTCCACGTGTGAAGAAATGTAAGCCGGAGTGTTGAACAGGGAAGCCCCGGCGGTTCTTCCGCTGCGGGGATGAACCATCATCCGTCCCGGGGCATATTTTTCAGGAGTCGCTCCGAATGAAATATTTGCGGCG
>CAJMAW010000066.1 GCA_905211485.1 uncultured Lentisphaeria bacterium
CCTCGTGAAAAATGCTCAACGCATTTTTCCGTAATTTTTATATACGGCAATATGTTACAAAACACAAAAGGACAGGAATCCACTCCATGAAATCTAACAAAAAGACTCCTTCCGCAAAACGGCTCTTTGATTTCTCAGCAGAAACAGAAACACTCGTCCGCTCCTGCGATTACAAACGTTCCCCCGCGCCGCACAACTGGCAGGACGGCACTTTCCTCGGCGACGGCGATACCGGAATCATGGCCTTCGCCCCCTCCCATCTGGAATGGATTGTCAATAAAACCGATCTCTATGACGGGACAGTCAACGCCGCCGATTTCATGCCGCATGCGGAAGTCATGGAACGTGTTGAACAGATGAAAGAAAAGCATCTCATGTTTCTTGAAGACCGCGAAACCGGACACATCCATTATCTGACCCAGACCGTTTCCGCAGCCGTACTCCGCATCAAATTCTGGACCGGATCCGGCTGGACCCCCCCCGCCGTTCCATTGACGGAACAGACTCTCTCCCTTTATGACGCTCTCCTGAATACTTCCATGGACGCGGCATTTCTCCACCCCGCCATTCTTTCCTTTGTCTCCCGCACGGCTTCGGTACTCTGCTTCAGAATCCGTGAGCCGGAAGAAGAGACTCATACGCGTGTCCTTGAACTTCTCCGCCCCTGGAACGAACACATGGACAAAGTGCCGGAATGGGAAATGCAAGATTCAGAAAACATCCTCGCATTCTCCCAGAGCCTCCCGAATGGACAGGGGCATTACGCCGTGGCTCTTCTCTTCGCCGGAAATTCCCCGGAAGCGGATGAGCCCGGGAACAAGAAAAACAAAGAAAACAGAAATCCTGCTGTGCAGATCTCCCACGGCCGCCTTTACGGCAGAATGAAAGAACAGTCCGGGGAAGACGCCTTTTACTTCCTTGCCGTCCGTACGGACCGGGAAGAACCGAGCAGAAGAAACGGGAGGAAAGCTCTCTCCGACGCCGTCGAAGCCGTCCGGAACGCGGCGGAACGCGGATTTGACGCCCTGCACAGTGAACATGTCCGCTGGTGGCATGATTTCTGGAAACGGTCTCATGTCGATTTTTCCTCGGAAAAAGACATCACGCGTCAATGGTACTTCAGTCTCTATGCGCTGGCATCGTCCTACGGGGCAACGCCCATGCCCGGACTGAACGGACTCACTTACGGCCCGATGGACCAGATCGACGCCGGTGTCGGCTCCTCCGGATACACTCACGATCAGAACGTCCAGATCCCCATGATGCCTTTCTTTCCCCTCAATCACTGCGAATTCATCCGGCCCTTCGCTCAAACGTATCTGGAAATGGAAGAACGCCTGAAACAACAAACAAGAGAACGCTTCGGATCCGATGGAATCTATCTGCCGAACAACATGACTCCCTCCGGGGCCGAAATCCCGGTCGGGGCCTATCGCTACACGCTTTGCGGGAGCGCGTATTCCGGACTCATTCTCTCCCTCGCCTGGCGCTATTCCCGTGACAGAAAACTCCTTGAATCCGCCATCTATCCGCTCCTCCGCGAATTTGTCAGCTTCTATCTCGGACTCCTGAAAAAAAGCCCGCAGGACGGACTCTACCACCTGGACTGGTCCATTCCACCGGAAATCTTCACGCTCACAAGGGACGACACAGCAACACTCGCCATGCTCCGCACCTGTCTCGAAACCCTTCTCGAAACCTCAGAGATCCTCCACAGAGATCAGGATCTCCGTCCGCTGTGGCTCGATCTTCGCGATCATTACCCTCCCCTCTCCTTCCGCTCCGACAACGGCGCATGGTGGGGCGGACCTGATATCCCTCCCGACCATTACTGTTACGGAGCTCACCTGCTCTATCCCTTCTTCCCCTCCGAAGCCGACCTCTCCAAAGAACGCGCGGAACGGACGCTCGAATACATCCGGAATTCAGGAATTGAAATATCCACCCTCTCTCCGGAAACACATCCCATGCACGAATGGAGCGCTTTCCTCACAGGAGTCACGCAACTGAGACTCGGACCGCCGGAACAGGGATGGAATGCCATGCGCCGTTTCCTGACTCTCTTCGGAAAGCCAAACCGCCTCTTCTCTCACAATCCGGTTCTCATCTCCGACTCCGGAAGCGCGGAACGCTCCTGCCTCGGAAAAGCCCCCCTCAAATTCCGTTCCTGGGACGGAACCTTCTTTCAAAGCAGACGCGGAAGCAATGACACCACACCAAATCCGGAAGCCTCCAAACTCTCCCCTCCCGTCCTGGAAGGCGGTTCCGCATTCCTTTTCCTCTCCACCGAGACCCTTCTCCAGAGCTGGGGCGGGGAAATCCGTCTCTTCCCCGCCGTGCCGGATCACTTCACGGGGTACTTCGCCCGTTTCCGTGCTCAGGGCGGATTCCTCGTCTCCGCCGCCATGGAAGACGGAAAAGTGACGGCTTTCAGAGTAGAGGCCCCCGCGGACGGGGAAATGCAGGACTCTCCCATGAATCTCGTCAATGTCCCCGGAAATTTCTCCATGCCGCTGCGCCTGCGTCCCGGTGAAGTCTGCGAGTGGTACAGGGAAGACGCAAAAAACTGATACAAACAAAGTCTGAAAAGAAAGTCAGAGAAGGTGTGGGAGAAAGATGTCCACGACTTCTTTCTCCCCTCTCCCGATTACGGATGAAAAAGAGAGAAACATAAAAAAACGCAAGCTGCGCACCCATCATCTCCGGAAAGCAACGCAGCTTGCGCATCAGCAGAAAAAAAGACGAAAAAAAGCAAGAAAAAGAAGAACCCGGAAGTCCTCCGACGCTCTGTTCAGTCCAGGGAGACTTTCCCTGTGTCAGACCCGAAACGGAAAGGGAATATCACATCAGTCGACAATCTTGTTCAGAGGATATTCCACAATCCCCGTCGCCCCGATTTCCTTCAGCACAGGAATAAGATCCCGGACCACGTGTTCGGAAACGATGGTGTTCAATGCGAAGGATTGCCCGTCCGCCAGACTGGAAACAGTCGGATGCTCGATCGCAGGAAGTTTCTGCAGAACCGCATCCAGATGTTCCTTCTTCACATTCAGCATGATGCCGACTTTCCCCTCCGCATTGAAAACCGCCTTCAGAAGCAGAGCGAGATTTTCAATTTTGCGTTTTTTAAACGGATCCTTCATCGCTTCCTTATTGGCGATGAAACGGGTCGTGCTGATACAGAGAGTGTCGATGACTTTCAGTTTGTTCGCCCGGAGCGAGGAGCCGGTCTCCGTGATCTCGACAATGGCGTCCGCCAGACGCGGAGGCTTGACTTCGGTCGCACCCCAGGAAAATTCCACATTCGCCTTGACTCCGTGAGATTCAAGATAACGTCTGGTCATCCCCACCGCTTCCGTGGCAATGCGTTTCCCTTCAAGATCCTTTGCGCAGGTGATGTCGGAATTCTCCGGCACCGCCAGAACCCAGCGGAGCGGATTGCGCCCGACTTTCCCGTAAACAAGTTCCGCCACTTCCACCACATCGGAACCGTTTTCGCGAATCCAGTCGTAACCGGTCAGGCCGCAGTCCAGAATTCCCTCTTCAACGTAACGGGACATTTCCTGCGCGCGGATCAGCATGCAGTCGATTTCGGGATCGTCAATGGTCGGATAATAGGAGCGGGAACTGATTTCCACTTTGTATCCGGCCTTCGCAAAAACCGCGACCGTTGCATCTTCCAGACTGCCTTTCGGGAAGCCGAGCATCAATTTCGCCATATCTCAAATTCTCCACAGTAAAATGAGTTTTCCATGATTTTTTGTTTCCGTCTTTTTTTCCGCCGGAAGGGGAAAGAAAAGGCGTTCCCTGGGACAGAAAGAATGTATTTCTTCTGATTCTCAGGGAAAGAAGTAATATAGTCCTCTCTCTCCGAAATTCAAACGTTTCAGAAAAAAGAAGCTCAGGCCCTTTCCCCGGCGCTACAACACCTGAAGATGCCGGAACTCAAAAAGAAAATCATCAAACGGATGAATCAATCCGGGAACCAATCAAGCTGTCTGACAGAGAAAAAATCAGTAAAATCCGGAATTTCCCCGGGGAGGGGAGAGCGTTTCGGACTTTTTTTTTCAGAATCGGGTGATGGTCCGGGAACGGTAGAGGGCATAGACGTCCCGGATCCGATTCAATTCGTCTTCGGACTTCAGATTGCGGATCAGCATGCGGAAGTTCTTTTCCACCAGATCGTTCGGGAGTCTGGTCAGGACATTCATTCCGGAATTCCGCACCCGGGCGATATACTTTTTCGATACACGCGGGTCAAGGGCGTCAAAGAGGCAGAGGGAAAGAGCCGCCATGATGTTCACACGGGTCTCCGGCGCATTGGCCAGAGCGATTTCATAAGGCTCCAGACGGAGTCGGTCCTCCTTGGAAAGACGCGCCTCTTTCGCTGCATCGCTTTCCTCCAGTTTCATGAATTTTTCTGTATTCGGCACATCGCCGGAACGGATTGCAAAGAGTTTGATGTGTTCCACGGCATCCGCCTGAATCATGGGGCGGGTCGTGTCCTTCCGCGTCAGTTCGGCGGTCAGGACCGTGCAGAGCGCGTATTCGCGGAAATTCCACGGAGACGATGCAATCTTCCGGTAAATCGGGAGAAAATCCTTCCCCCATCCCGCAGTCTTTGCAAAGCGGGAGATTTCCTCAAGGTTTTTCCGGTGACGGAGCAGTTCGGCATAAAGGGCCTTCTTCCCGTTCTGGAAGGCCCCCGCAGATACTACGGAGGAAATCGCCTCCTCGTACAGCGGGTTCCCGGTCTTCAGCATGGCAAGGAGTTCCTGTTCCGCCTCGGGAGCATTCATCCCGTAAAGAACCGCAGCCTGGGCGACTGGGGAAACGTCCTTCGCAATCGCCTTTTCCGCAGACTGCTTCAGCAGTGGTACAATCTCCTGCCCCATCCCGCGCAGGACATCCACCGCATAGCGGGAAGTGAAAAGGACCCGGTCCTCCACATTGAGAGCATCGGCGAGAAGTGGGAGTCTTTCATATCCCCCTTCCAGATCGAGAAATTCCCGGATCCATTCCAATAGCGCGATGTTCGCCCTGCCGAAATAATGGAAATTCCGGTCCGCTCCCAGATACAGCGTGTAATCCGCGGCTTCCGTTTCGCTCGGACTCCAGGGAATCCCGTAACAGAAATAGAAAGAGGAATTCCGGTCCTTCCCTTCCGTCCGGTCGGCGGCAAGAGCCGCCTGAAGATCAAACGATGCAGCAGCACGGGGAACCAGCACCAGATCAATATGGTCGAAATGACGTTCCCTGGCACTGTCCGATTTGAGGACCATCGCCTCCTCCGCCGCCTTCAGACGTTCCGACACAAATGGACGCGTATAGACCACCCGGAGCACTTCTGTTTCCGCAGGGGCTTTCCCGGGAAATACAATCTTTTCGGCATTGAAGTGTATCCGGTTCCAGTCCTGAAGCTCTGCGCTGAGCCGGGCAAGCGTTTCCTGAATGGCGCTCTGCTGCCGTCCCGGAAGCGCTCCCGCGGCGGCAGGAGAAGGCACGGCAGCATTTCCGGAAACCGTTTTCCCTTCCGTTTCCCCTCCGGACGCTTTCCCGGATGAAGAGGGAGAAGTCTCCCCCGTTCCCGCCGCCCCGTCCGCAGAACTGAGCCGCAACGGGAAAAGCAGAGCAAGGGTCAACAGACAGAATACCGGACAGAAACAACGGCTCCTCCACAAGAGCCCAATCAAATGCAACGCTTTCTTCCTCATCGCTTTTTTCCTCCGCAATGGACAATCCATCCTCAACAGATCACCCTGTTTTCTTTCATCACAACATTTCCTGTCATCGGCAGCTTGACCTGTCACGGTCCGGAAGGGGAAGGACGATCCGCATCCAATCACGCATCCCAACCCGCATATTCAGTCCAGTCCGCGCCGCCGGACAGATGCGATCTTTTTTATTTTCTCATTCCGCCTTCTGATAACGAGGGCGGGTCTGCGGGACAAAATCGTCGGCCTTGAGTTTGTAATGACCTTCCCCGACCAGATGCTGAATCGAATCGATCAGTCCCGAAGTGACGCTGACGGAAAATTCTCTGGCCGTTTCCACAAACGCCACCATGCCGTTTTCCATCGTCAGGCAGAGAATCACGGGCACGGGGCCGGGATTCCGCTTCAGAAGAGTCTGAAGTGCTCCGAAGACGGAAACGTCGAACTCCTTCTGATAAATATGAATATGAAGTTCCTTCGTATACTTTCCCGTCACCTGGTCCAGGGGGACGACGTTTTCCACCATGAGGGCGCAGGGGGCATTTTCATCGTTCTTCTTCGTCAGAGCCTCGATGAACACCAGTCCGTCTTCCACAAGCAGCTCGCGGCATTTCTCATACGTCCTGTTGTAGACAATGCATTCGATGCTTCCGCTCAGGTCCTCCAGACGCAGAATGGCAAAGGGTTTGCCTTCCTGCTTCGTGATTTTGCGCGTGACGGATTTGATCATGCCGCCCAGCTTGACTCCGATATCCGTCGGCATCTGTGTGATCTGAGCAATGGAGCTCGTCGAAAACGTGGAAATCAGGTTCGAGTATTTCGACAGAGGATGCCCGGAAACATAAAATCCCAGCAGCGTTTTCTCGTCATTGAGGATTTCCGACTCATCGAATTCGGGGATGTCCGGCGGCGGCACATCCCCGAAGCCTTCCGCTTCAAAGTCGGAAAGCATGTCAAACAAGTTCCCCTGCCCGCTCGCCTTGTCCCTCTTGCGCATGTTCGCGGACTGAATGGACGAATCAATGATCGCCATGAGCTGGGAGCGTTTGAGCCCCAGGGAATCGAGCGCGCCGCAGCGGATCAGGGCCTCGATGCTTTTGGAGGTCAGCCCCTCCGTGCGTTCAATAAGGTCGGAAAGGCTTTTGAACGGCCCCTCTTCCCGCGCCTCGATGATGCTGGCGGAGACCCCCTGCCCGAAGCCCTTGATCGCGCCGAGACCGAAGCGGATCGCATCCCGGTCCACGGTGAAGTTGACGTCGCTCCTGTTCACGTCAGGCGGCAGAATCCGGATGCCGGACGTCCGACACTCATTGATCAGGAACGCCAGTTTTTCCGCATTGGAAAGTTCGCTTGTGAGCACGGCAGCCATGAATTCGGGGCGGTAATTCGCCTTCAGATACGCGGTCCGGTAAGACATCGTGGCATAAGCGGCGCTGTGAGACTTGTTGAATCCGTAATCGGCGAACTTTTTGATGTTCTCCCAGATTTTTTCAGCCTGGGCGGCGGGAATCTGATTGGTTTTGAAGCAGCCTTCGATGAATTTGTCGTGCTGTGCCTCCATGTCCTTGATTTTCTTTTTCCCGATGGCCCTGCGGAGGATGTCCGCCTGTCCTAGGGAGAAGCCGGCCAGGACCTGCACCACCTGCATGATCTGTTCCTGATAGAGCATGATCCCGTAGGTTTCCGAAAGATACTGCTCCATGAGGGGATGGTCGTATTCCAGAGGAATGGTGCCTTTCTTGCGTCCGACAAAAAGGTCGATGAACTGCATGGGCCCGGGGCGGTAGATCGCCACAAGAGCGATGATGTGCTTGATGTTTTCCACTCCGAACTTCCGGCAGAGATTCTGCATTCCACCGGATTCCAGCTGAAAGACGGCCACAGTGTCTCCGCTGTTCAGGAGATCGTAAGTGGGTTTGTCATCCAGGGGAATCTGCTCCATATCGAGCGTGATGCCGCGGTTTTTCCTGACATTGTCGCAGGCATCCTGAATAACGGTCAGTGTACGGAGCCCGAGAAAATCCATTTTCAGGAGTCCGATGCTTTCGCAGAGCGGAGCCACATACTGGGTGATGATCTCGTCATGAGCGCCTCTCCCGAGCGGAACCAGATTGGCCAGAGGCTGATTGCAGATAATCACGCCGCAGGCATGGATTCCCATCTGGCGGTTCAGCTGTTCAATCGGGGCGCTGTAGGCGAAAATGTCGCGAACCCACGGCTCGCGGTCCAGAAGCTGACGGAGATCCGGAGATTCCTTGACGGCTTTGGCAAGCGTCATTTTCGGGTCGTCCGGAACGGTTTTGGTGATCATGGCCCCCTCCGCCGGAGTCCGGCTGAGGGCCCGGGCAACATCTTTCAAAACCGCCTTCGCCTTCAGAGTCCCGTAGGTCCCTATCTGGGAGACGCTGTCAAAACCGTATTTTTCGATGACATAATCAATCACTTCTCCACGTCTGCGTTCGCAGAAATCGACGTCGAAATCGGGCGGGGAAATCCGGTCCGGATTCAGGAAGCGCTCGAAAAGCAGTCCGTAGCGGATGGGGTCGATATTCGTAATCCCCGTCAGATAAGCCACAAGACTCCCGGGCCCGGATCCGCGGCCCGGCCCCACGGGAATCCCTTTGCTTCTGGCCGTATGGATAAAGTCCCACACCACAAGAAAATAACTGTTGTATTTCATCCGGTTGATGACGCCGAGCTCATAGTTCATGCGCTGGAGAAGGACTTCGGCTTCCTCCGCATGTTCGGCGGGAGGATGATCCGGATCATAGCCGAAGCGTCTGCGGAAACCGTCGAGACAGATTTTTCTCAGATAGGCGCCGGCTTTTTTCAGAATCATGCGCCGTTCGACCTGAGCCTCACGCTCCTGGGGCGAAGGCGGGGGGGTATCCATTTTCTTCTCACTCAACGCCGTGAATTCGGCATCGATTTCCTTTTCGGAATCGGCATGCAGAGAGGAAAGGTCCAGAGTCTCAATGAAATCCTGCGGGGGAGTGTATTCCGGATAATGGTTCTCATATCCGATCGTGACATTGCAGCGTTCGGCGATGGCAAGTGTATTGGAAAGGGCCTCCGGCACTTCACTGCCGAAGATTTCAGCCATTTCGTCGCCTGATTTGAAATAGAATTCCTCCTGATCCATTTTCATTCTGCGCGGATCGTCCATGGTGGTGCGGGTCTGGATGCAGAGCATGATTTCATGGGATTTGGCGTCTTCTTTCCGGAGGTAGTGAACGTCATTCGTGGCGACAAGGGGCACCCCGCAGTCCTTTGAAAGGGCAGTCAGATCCCGGTTGACCTTCTTCTGGTCTTCGATTCCGTGATACATGAGTTCAAGATAAAAGTTATCCTTCCCGAAGATATCGAGATATTCCCCCAGCACTTTTTTTGCCGCGTCATAGCCTTTGAAGCGGGAAGCGACATCAATCTCCCCCTGCAAACATGCGCTCATTCCAATCAAACCTGCGGAATATTTCGCCAGTAGTTCCTTATCGATTCTCGGCTTGTAATAAAAACCGCTGACATGCGCCTCGGAGATCAGCTGGCAAAGATTATGGTACCCGCGGTCGTCCTTTGCCAGAAGAATCAGGTGAAAGCCCTTGATATAAGGAACTTCCACGGATTTTTCCAGGCGGCTGTGCGGTGCGATGTACGTTTCGCACCCGATAATTGGTTTCAGGCCTTCCTTCTTCAATGCGTTGTGGAATTCCAGGCAACCGCCCATGACGCCGTGGTCGGTTATGGCAACGGCTTTCATTTCATGGGCTTTGGCAAGTTTCACAATATCGTATTTTCCCTCCTGGTCCTCTTTTTTAAGCTTATCCCACGAGATTGCGCATGCTCCGTCGAGCAAACTGTAATCCGTATGCAGGTGCAGGTGGACAAATTCCTTTGGCATGTCATCCTCTTGGAGAGAGTGTTCCGAACATTCAAAAAAAATAATCAGCATCCGTCTGACGGTGCGGGGAAAAACTCCGCAACCGGGAACTATCTTCCATGAACTGTTTTTTTTCAAATGCCCGGAGAGTTTTTTTTGAAATATTCCTGAATTTTCCAAATTCCCCGCACGCGGGGCAGAGCGTTTTCGTGAAAAAGCGATAAAAAGATGTATCCCGGGCTTGAAAGAAATGTTTTTGATGCTATAGTAAAGACTCATTGGATCATCCTGGATGCGGATATAAGGCGTCTCTGGTGTTCATGGTGGTTGTAGCTCAGTTGGTTAGAGCGCCTGGTTGTGGCCCAGGAGGTCACCGGTTCAAGTCCGGCCTACCACCCCATACTGAATTCTCTGCTCCGGTCAGGCCTCTGGCTCGGAGCCTTTTTCTTTTTTACGCAAATCCAGTTCTCTTTCAAAGATTTGCAAGATTTATTCCCGAGGTCTTTTCTCTCCTGCCATTCTCTGATTCCGGCAAAATTCTGAAGTCTGGAGGAGAAGTCCCTGGGAATTCTCTCTTCAGGAGCTGGAGCCGGGTGCAATATCATCCATCAGATCTTACCCGGACTTCACTCAAACGTCACTCAGACTTCACTCAGACTTCGATCACTTTTCCCCATGGAGCCTCCCCATGTGCCTCCGGGACAAGCCATAACACCGGGTACGAAGGCTTTTTCTCCGGGAAAAGAGTGTGTAAATCCGTGAGTCCAATAAAGACTCGCGGCTGGAGGTGATGCGTTTCAATGTATTCAAACACGCAGTGATGATCGGTGCCTCCGCCTCCGGAAAGAGAGGCGGATTCCAGGAAAGTCTCCAGTTCGTCCGAAGCAATCACCTGCTGGATGACACAGTCTGCAACAATCAGCGTGATATCCTCCGCGTGGGGGACCATACCCCTGATTTCCTTGACGACATCCTGAATCTTTTCCTTCGACATGCTCCCGGACCGGTCCAGCGCCAGCACCATTCTGCTGATGGTTTCGCTGTAATGCCCCGGAACAAGCAGATCCTGAAGCAGATAACGCTTGTTCGGGCGGGCAAGGGAATAATCATCCCCGCGGAACAGCGTATCCACATAATGATGCAGCACTCTCTGCCACGGGATTTCCGGGGGGGAAAGCAGTCCAAGCTGCATGAGCATCCCCTCGGGGAAATCCCCACGGGAGGAACTTGCCTCATACACATCAATCGCCTCCAGAACTCGTTTTTGAAGAATTTCCTTTTCATTTTCATTCAGATCCACCGGAAGATGGATATCAATCCCCCCTCGGTGGTCGGATATTGCCGGAAGTGAAAGCTTCATTTCGTTTTCAAACGGCAGGGAAATTTCACGGATCAGGGGTGTTCCTTGAGTTTTTGTCCGACACAAATCCTCATAAATGACTTCAGCGATCCAGTTCCGATATTTCGGATTGAGCAAACATCCCTCCGGCATCTGATAGAGTTTGTCCCTGGCAGGGATCCAAGTGCTGCTTCCGGGAACTGTGATGTCTGAGACCATGGCGTTGATGGCATAATCAGTGGCCATGTTCCATTTGAATATCTCCCGTTCTCCGCGTCTTTCCTGGGTGGCAAAGATCTGGTGGCAGACTTCATGGGCAAGAACAAATCCAAGCTCCTTCATTTCGAGTTTCCGGGTCAGAAATGGATTGAACCAGATGTGACGAATGCAGTCTGTCGCGGAAAAAACGGGCAATCCGGGTGCCGGGACAATCCTCATCTGCAGCAGCAGATACCCCCAGAAGGGATGCATTTCCAGCATCTGCATCCGCAAAGACGCCAAGCGTTCCAACTCGCCATGGATGATTTGCTCCTGAAAACGGGATCCCTTCATGACAGATACATCGCCGCTCTCAGATTGACAATTTTTCCCGCCAGATCCCGGAATGCCGCCAGAGCCTTCAGTCGTTCAAACAACTCCGCTTTCCGGCTGCAGAGCTGCCTTAAGAACAGAAGCTGATATTCAGGCCCGATTCCGGGGGAAGCAAGAAAACGGACAATGTTCCTCAGTTTCTTTTCAGTAACCTCTGTCATTGCAAGATATCCGGACACGGAGAAAATCGCCGCATAGACAAAAGAGGGTTCCGCTCCGGCAAAGTCTGGTTTCACCTTCCCCTCAATGATTCCGGATGCGTTGATCTTCCTGTACACAGCCCGATACTGGCTGAAGCGGAGCGCCATAGCCTGCCCGATGCAGGAGGCGACGGCAGGACTGATCAAATCCGGATCCCGAATGCATGACATCACTCGGCTGGCCATCGCCCAGCTGCGGGGAGTCGGAAAGGCATGTCCGTCCGAAGGTGCGAAGAGAACTTTTTCTCCGTAAGTCTGGATGAATGCCATGATGTCTTCCTGGATTCCGTTGGCGGAGGCCCATCGGATCCATGCAGAAACATCCGGACGCATTTCAAAATGGGCAAAACGGTTGCAGAGCGCATTGGAAAGAGGAGAAACGATCGCATTGTCCTCCTCTCTGTTTCCCGCCGCCATGACTACCGTCCCCGGGTGAAAGCGGAAGTCACCGATCCGCCTTTCCAGCACAATCTGATATGCGGCCGCCTGATGAAGCTTTGTAACCGCCGCATTGAATTCATCCAGAAACACGAAACATGCTTCGGAACAGGCACGTTTGACCCAACCGGGAGGAAAGAGTTCGAGCGTCTGCGTCTCCCTGTCCGGGAAATAGACTCCTCCCAGTTCCGCAGGATCTTTCTGTGCAAGGCGGATATCAATCATGGGCTTCCTCATAATCCGGGCCAGATCCATGGCAATCGTGGATTTGCCGATGCCTGGAGGACCAAGCAGCAGAACGGAAATCCCAGCATCCAGCGTGGAACGGATCAGCGGAAACAATTGATCATACGTATATCCGGAGGACAATTTCCCCAGAATGGAATTCTTCTGCTGATCAGGCATGCTTCCCCCTCCGGCATTCGTTTATCCGGTTGCTTCCCGCAATGCGGTTCTTTTCATCTCCCGGCATTGACGCCCGGAACCCTGATGAATGGGAACAGGGACACAGTCCCGTAATCATAAAAACACCTCCAGAAGCTGACATCGGAATTCCTCATTGCTGAGCAGCACTCCGATCACATGTTTGCAGTACCCCCGCGTGTACTCCTTCGCCCGCTGCGCGGCATCGGGACAGGAACAGCTGGGACGCTCAAGCCACTCAGGATGAACTCTGACCACATAATCCTTCGATCCGCCCTTGACGTCAAAAACAACAAACCCATCCTCCAGTTTTTTACGCCGGATCATCTGATACTTCATCAATACCGACACTGCAGCACGGAAAAAACGGTCATCCCTCGCTTTGATATTCAAATTTTCTTTCTCCTGCATGCTGGCAACTCCTCGGAATTTTATTTCAGGCGTTCCTTTATCCCATATATATCCAACGGCATATCTGCAGAGAGCTCCATCAGAAATTATTATTTTGCATCTTTGTTTTTTTTATTGCTTGCGATTAATATATTCGTTTGAAAATCAGAAAGCAAACGTTTTCAATTCGTTTTTACGGAAGAGTTGCAATTTTCAGGGGAAGACAGCGCTTCTCCGTTCACCGTTATGGAAATTCACCGATGTGGAAAAAGAAAAATGTTCCGGCAAAATTACCGGGCAGAAGCCAGGGGGGGGAAAAAAAGATTTTTTTTCTTTTCCCCATCCTCCCTTCCCGCTCTCCTTCATCTCTTCTCTCCGGTCTCCTTCTTCTCTAGAAGAGGCGTCATCGTTCCCGAATCAAATCATCTTTTATTCTTCTTCCGCGCTGCTCAATCATACCCCCACCGCTTCACATGATTCAAGCAATGCAGGGCAAGTCTCCGGAATGCGGGAAGGGATAGGAAAATCCCACCCCCACACCCCACAGGGAACAGGAAAAAACAGAAAAAGAAAAGGCGGAGCCCATGGCCAACTGAATTCCATGGACTCCGCCGGAATCTATCAGAAGACGGATTCCAAAACAGGGGGAAGACTGGACTTTCACCCTGCGCATGAAGAGGAAAAACTGCTGTTTTTTATTGTTTCCAGTATGATTTTTCCTGTTATTTTCCCGCGCGTTCCGCGAAAAATTCCGCTGTTTTCGCCAGGGTATGCAGAGTTTCCGGCAGACGCCGGCAAGCAGCGTCCACATCGGGAGCCATCTGCGCCAGGGGTTTTGCGTAGAAGTCATCGGCGATCTTCTGATAGCCCTGGCGGAAGACATCAGTCAATCCCGTCCAGAGGGCGCGTTTTTCCTTTTCCAGTCTGTCCAGAGCGAAGTCCTTCAGCCAGCGGAACTCTTTCTCGTAGCATTCTCTTGCGAGTTCGTAAATGAAGGAACGGCAATAATTGTTTTCCGCATTTCCCTTCAAGGTTTGCTCAAAGGCGGGATTGATCGGATGCAGTTCGCCAAGTCTCCGGAAGGAAAGATAAAGCGAATAATCCTCATGCGCTTCCAGAAGATCGCTGAAAGCGATGCTGAAGGTCTCCATGTGTTCAAGGAGAGAACGGATCGCCTCCGAGCTTACTTTCTCCGCAGGCTGAATTGCGCCCATGCTGCCGCGCCACTGATCAAAGGAGATGGTGAAATCGGCAAGGGCAAAGTTCATGAGCCTTGCGAATGCCGTTCTGGCAAGGTCCATCAAATCGCGTTTCATGAAAGGATTCAGTGATGCGTGATCCATCTGTGCAAGTTCCTCGAAGACTTCCGAGGCCGCACGCAGGTGAATGTCCAGTCCGCCGTAGAGATAAAGCATGTATTCCTGATAGATGGGATTCTGTTTGGTAAAAATCCAGCCGTAGCGCAGGAGGCAGAAATACAAGTCCGGATAAATCTCCCGCAGTTCCGGGCCCTTGTATGCGCCCCAGAGACTGAACTTGATCAGAGGAAGCATTTTCAGCCAGATTTTCAGCATCTTGTCCGAGTATTCCGCGGGATAGCGTCTTTTGCAGAATCCCGGCAGAAACTCCCGGATCCGGTACTGGGAGGGATCCCAGGCATTGGAGGAAAAGAAATCCAGCATGAGCGTGTCCTGATGGGAATTCTCAGGCCAGAAAATCATTCCCTTGCACATGGGGTCGGCCACGGCCTTCGGGAAACGGCGTTCGATATTGTCGTAATTTCCGCGGATCTCGCTGCTGGCTTCAAAGGCGTGGAAGATTCCGTAGATCCAGGGGAACTTGCCCAGGACGCCCCAGTTCTGGAAATTGTTCACTTCCTCATAAATGTCGGAAGTATAATCCAGAATGATCGTGTGAGCCGGATCCAGTTCCGCAATCAGGGCCTGGACTTCCTCATAGGTCCAGGTGGAAATGAAATCCCAGGAGGCAATCAGAAGAGGAGCCTGGGGATATTTGGAACGGAGTTTGTCCTGAATTCTCCGGTAGGTATACAGCTTCATCTGGAGATTGGCGTCCCGGTCGCGGTAGCATCTGCGTTCCCCGAGTCCGATGGTGTGAAAGATTTCAGGGGATCCGTATTCCTTCACGAGCGTGTCCGTCAGGTGAGCGTACAGATCCAGATAGCGATCCTGGCGGATATCCCAGACCAGACCCGTCTGCTCATTATAGTTTTCATTACTCTGAGGAATGAATTCGGGATTATAATGATCCAGGAACGCCTGAGGAGTCCGGCTGTACCAGTGGGTCATGGTACCGCAGTCCTCGGGCTGAAGGAGTCCGCGTTCCCGGCCGTAGGCGAGGATCTGTTTGCGGAGTTCGCCGCGGTATTTCAGATTCCAGGCGCTTGTGCGGTCGTTGAAAGAGCGGTCGATGGCTTCGGGGAAACGCTTTTCGGGATCGGGATACGGGACGATGTCCGGGAAAGCGCGCTGGAAAAGATCGTCCACGCCGATTCGGAGCATGGCAAGGTTCAGACGTTTTTTCAGAATCCAGTCGAATTCCTTTTTCCAATCATCGATATCCCAGTGTTCCGCCTGGAAACGGGTCAGACTGCGGTGGGCGAAATAGCGCAGACCACGGTATTCGAAGCGCGGAGATTCCACGACATTGAGATCTTCAATGGAAAGATCCGCCTTTTTCGGGATGATGTCCCCGTCCCAGAAATAATGGCAGTTGGCGCGGCGTTCAAAAAAGTCATAGACCGCGTAAAAATTCGCCCGGGTGGAACCGGCAGCGAGGAAGAGAAGACTTCTTCCGTTTTCATGCGCGGAAAGAAGCTGGTAATCGTCCGTGCCGTAACGGATCCGGAAATTCGGGATGACTTTCTCAACCATCATCCGGTGAATGAATGCGTTGCTGGCATCGGTGCCGAACACAATCATGGAGGATTCGCTGTCTGGCTCCGTCACAATCGGCAGGGTCTCCCCCGTCACTTTTTCCCAGAAGGAGGCGAATTCCCTGGCGGCAAGTTCAAATACCGGTTTGCTTTCCGGCGCAAAGATTTTGAGCATGGAAAAATCTCCTTTTTTTCATGACTCGTGATGAACATTGAAAAACAGACTTTGTTGTATTTTTGTTGTGCATATATTATAATTTAAAAAAAATTCCCTGTCAATAGGCAAAAGAAAAGAAAAACTTGAAAAATCATATCCATGCGTTATACTACCAGCTGGAGTAAGGAAAACGGCCGGGTCGGCAGCAGACGGATGCCGTCGGTCCGAAAGAGAAAATCACCATTCAACAAATCAACTCAACGGGGAAAAACACATGAAAAAAAGCATCTTGCTTCTCGCTGCGGCGTTCACTCTGGCACACATGGGGATCGCGGCTCAGGCTCTGGACGAACTGCCGTGGAATCAGGTGGAAATTGAATCCACAGTCAAAATGCCGATTCCGGTCAAATTTGAAGTCAGTGCAAAAACGACTCCACAGGGAGTCATCCAGAAGCTGGAATTCGAGCTGGGAGAACTGGACGTGCTTTTCACTCCATCTGAAGTGGCTCAGCTTGAAGGATTTCAATTGAGCGGAATCAAGATTGTCACTCTTCCCGGAGCGACTCAGGGATCGGTGCAGCAGGTGGGAATCAAGCTCAGCAAGGCGGGATCTCCCGAAACCATTCTCTGCCTGATTGATGCAAAAGGATCCAAGACCATTAAAAAGCAGGACAAATGACTTGTCTTCAACCCGTCTGGTATGAAGAACTGCAGGTAAGGCACACGGAAATCGGTCCGGACGGACTGCTTTCCGTGAAGTCTTTTTTTGACTACATGCAGCTGGCGGCCGGCAAGCATGCGGATCACCTGGGTGTGGGAATTTTCCTTCTTCATGAAAAGAACATGCTCTGGGTGCTCTCACGGATCCGGCTGAGGATCCTGCGCAGTCCCGGACTGGGGGAAACGGTC
>CAJMAW010000067.1 GCA_905211485.1 uncultured Lentisphaeria bacterium
AAAACCGTCCCTTCCACAGAGTCCTCTCCCAAGGCTTCTGTGAAGACGTCGGCAAAGGCTGCGGCAAAAACGGAAAAAGCTCCCGCCAAGGCTCCGGCGGCGAAAACAGCCAAAGCTCCCGCTAAAGCCCCAGCGAAGAAAGAAAGTCCGCTTCAGAAGAAGAAAAATATTCCCCATAAGAAAAGAAAACTCACAAAAACTCAGAAGAAGCATTTTCTCTCTCTCCTGATGGCCGAACGCAGCGAATTCATGACCCAGCTCAAATTCCATTCCGATGAAGCTCTTTCCTCCAAGAAAGACGCCGCGGGCGAACGGGCCGGCATGGCAACGCACATGGCCGATCTCGGAAGCGACAATTTCAGACATGACCTGGAACTCGGACTCCTCTCTGAAGAAGGCGACGTCATTGAAATGATCGACGAAGCTCTCCAGCGCCTCGAAGACAATGAATACGGCATTTGTCTGGACTGCGGCTGCGAAATCGCCGAAGGCCGTCTGGAAGCGAAACCCTATGCCAGATACTGCACCAACTGCAAATCAAGGCGGGAAAAACTTGAAGATCCCCGCAACAGGAAGCGCTGAGCTCCTCTGCCCGATCCTGTTTTTTTCTTCCGGCGGGGCCTGATCGTACTGCACTCTCCCGTGCTTATCCGGGCGCAGGCGCAAGACTCTTTCCCGCGTTTTCAGGCGGCAGGCGTTTTTTCTCTCTCCCAGGTACGCGGATCCCGCGGGGCGGAAGCGGCGGAGAGTCTCAGAGAGAGGGAGGAAATGAAGAGGGGAAAAAACAAAGAACGGGACCGGAGAAAAAAAGAAGGCAGTTTTCATCAACAATCAAATCCGGAGTCGGAATCGGAATGTTTTTTTCTGGAAGAATCACAGCGGGTTCCCGGGAGGAAAAGAAGTGGATAGTCAATACGGGGATACTTGCGCTGCTCCTTTTCCTGGCTGACCAGATGACCAAATTTGCAATTGTGGAATATGTGGATTTTCTGGAACGCATTCCGGTCATTCCCGGTTTTTTCAACATCACCTATATTACGAACAAGGGAGCCGCATGGGGAATGTTGGCGGGGAAAGGATGGTTCCTGCTCTGCGTGTCGCTTGCGGTTTTGATCTTCATTATTGTTTTTATTTCAAGGATATCGGACGGATGGAAGGAACGCTATCTTGCGTTGATGCTTGTCGTATCCGGAATTGTGGGGAACTCGGTTGACCGGGTGTTCCGCGGAGAGGTGGTGGACTTCCTTCAGTTTTATATCGGACGTTTTCAATGGCCGTCCTTCAATGTGGCGGATTCCTGCATTACGGCCGGGGTGCTTCTGTTTATCCTGTCCACGCTTTTCCGACCGGAACCGGAACGCGGCGAGAGCGGAAGGGATAAGAAAAAACGAGTTCTCCGCCGCCCTTTTCTTTAAAACCATGATTCCGCGGGAGATGGAAGAGACGGCGCGTTCCGGGCAGAAAGCCGTCCTGATCATGGGTGCCACGGCATCTGGGAAAAGTGCCCTGGCCATGGAAATCGCGGAAAAGTTCAACGGGGAAATCCTTTCCGCCGACTCCATGCAGTTTTACCGGGGACTCGACATCGGCACGGCAAAACCCGGCATGGAAGAACGGAAGCGCATTCGCCATCATCTCCTTGATATTCTGGACATTCATGAAAAATCGGATATCTACCGTTTCTGTATTCTTGCGGAAGCCGCATTGAAGGATATCCGCAAGAGGGGAAAACTCCCGATCATCGCCGGAGGAAGCGGTCTGTATATCCATGCTTTGCTTTACGGACTCGATCCCCTTCCCGCAAAACAGGAACTCCGCAACGAACTGGACAGAAAATATGACAACGACGAAGATTTTCCCCTTCTCCTGGAAATCATGCGGAAATCCTGTCCCCTGGATTATGAGCGCTGGAACAAACACCGCCGGAAACTGATCCGGGCCTACGAAGTCTTCCTCCTCTGCGGATCCCAGATTTCTGAACTCCAGCACAGAAAAACGGATGAAAAACCGCGTTCAGACATCCGTTCCTTTTATCTGCACCGGGAACGCCCCGTTCTTCTGCGGCGCATTGAAGCCCGTACGGAAACCATGCTTGAAAACGGATGGATTGAGGAAACAAGGGCGCTGCTCGCACAGGGCCTTCTCCAGACTCCAACCGCATGGCAGGCTCTGGGATATGCGTTGATCGCCGAATATCTGAACGGGAAATACTCCAGAGCAGAACTGAAGGAAAAAATCGTCATTGCCACACGTCAGTTTGCCAGACGCCAGGATACCTGGTTCCGGAACCGCCATCCGGAGGCTCTCCTGATTCCTCTTCAGCAGGAATAAAAGAAAGCGAAGTTCAAGAAGAGGAGAAAAAACGTTTCCGATCCCTCCTTCCCTCCCTTCTCCGAATGATCTCCTTCCCTTTATCCATCCCCATTCTTTTTTTCGGCTGGGGAAAAGGGAAGCCCCTTGATCTTTTCCCCCCCCTCCCTGCCCTTCCTTCTTTTTCCGGTGGCCGGGGATGGGAGGGGAAAAAGAAACGACTCACGAATAGAAACGACTCACGAATCCTCCCCCCGGTGCCGGGGCAGCCATTTTCCCAACGGCAGGCCGCGCAACACCATGAAGAGAATCAGGAGAACGGAAAGCCCGGAAATCACATATCCAAGAAACGCAGTACAGTCCGCAATCTGGTAGGCATGGTCCATACAGTCGAAATAATCAAAAAGCCAGTTCCAGTCGTGAATGATTTCCGCACCGGACGGGGCGAAGGGAGACGCCAGCTGCATTTTCAAAATCCGGGCGTCCTCCATATAGCAGGAAACGTCCAGAACGGCGAAGCCGAGCCAGCCGAGCATGATTGCCAGCGGTGGATATTCCCCGCGGTAAAAGAATTGTGCCGCACAGGCTATCGGAGTCAGGATCTGAAATACCGTCCCGGCAAGGACATGAATGCAAAGGGGAAACGTCCCGGAAGAAAAAAGAAAGTGCCCGATTTCATGAACGGGGGAATGAATCAGCCAGAAAAGCGAAGAATAAGCCCCGTTCTCCTCCGCACTAGCGTACCGGAAAATTGCATAGATGAAATACCCGGCGCAGAGAAGATACAGAATTGCCATTCCTCCATGCACAATCCAGATGGGCTGCGGATTTTCTTCTTCCTCATGAGACGGAGGAGGAGAAAAAGAAGGGGAATGAAAGGGTGACGTCTTCTGATCTTCAAAGTCGTTTGATGAAAATGGCGCTTTCTTCATCATGATATTTTCACATTTCTCCCTTCACAAATGGACTCGTGTGCCTTTTCTTTCAACAATACATCTGGAATCGCCAAACTGTGTGAATCATAAAAAGTTTTTCTATTTTGAAACGCTGTTGTCCTGAACAGTGGAAAGAGAGGGATCCTCCTGTTTTTCCCTTTCCGCCGCAGTGAAGAAGTGATGTCTGTGTGGTATTTTTTTCCCCCGCTCCATTTTCCTTTTTCTGGCTTCCTCTTTCAGGATACGGTAGCGGCGGACAGCGGAAAGGATCAGAAAATAAGTGAGAGGGGTCATAATGATCGTCAGGAGGAGTCCGCCGATGAAGAAGCTTGCGAGGAGCTGTCCCCCCAGATCAAACAAAGCAGAATATTCCTGCCTGTGCAGAAGGTCCTGCATCATTTCATCCACTTTCTCGTAGGTCAGACCGGCGCCTAGAATGCGGGACCCGACATAGCATTGGAGCGGATAAATCAGGAAAATCGTGAAATGATTCGTCAAAAGCGTTCCGACCGTCGCACCGATTTTGCTCCCTTTCAAAAGAAAGGAGGTCGGGATGGAGAAGATCAACTGAAGTCCGAATGGGATCAGGCATCCGTAAAACATCCCGATCGCCCATCCACGTGCAATATATTCCGGGGAGGCTTTTTCCTTCATGATCTTTGAATAGTAATAGACAAACTTTCTTTTCACCCAGCTTTTCAGACTCATATCTTCGGCCATTCCTCGCGCAAAAGTTTTCCCGGTGTCTTTTTCTCGCTTTTAGATTTTTTCCGCATCCCCCCACTTTTTTCCACAGGCCATCGCATCCGCTTCCGGATGATCAACATACGGACTCATCCTGAGGAAGAAGAAGGTCTGGAACCTCTTTCCGAGGGCCTGCGCGGACCTGCAGAGAAACAGAAACGGGAAAAAGAAAAAAGTTCCGTTTTCTTCCGGCAGAAGCCCCGCCGGAAAGGAATAAGCTGTTCCAATTCACCGGAAATTCAACCTTCTCCGATGCAGTGTGAGGGGGAAAAATCCAGAATGCAAATGTGGAGGACAAGGGCGCCCTCCATTCCCCCGGAAAACGTCTGAAACAACGTTGGAAACGAGCTTCCCTTTCTCCTGAGAGAGCCGGAAGATCTTTATGAAAATCCATCTTATTATATTCATTCCGATGATATTCTGACAGAAATGAATTCTCTTCCGCGCAAAGGATGTCCTCAGCGGCAGCCGTGGATGGATATTCCGCAGATCCGTATCCTTCGCTCCGCAAAAGGAGAGAAAAAAGAGAAAAAAACAGAAAAAGAAATCTCATCAGAGTATATCCAAAAAGCATTTTTTATGACAGCCGGGCAATTTGTAAGATAATCAATTCTATTCGTTTTTCAACCGTCAGGGATATCTGAAAAACAAAAAAACTTCTCTTTCGTCTGTCCGGAATGCATTTTACACCCCTCCGCAGAAGTGTTTTTTTAAGGAGTGAAACCTTGCAAAAGATCCATTGTAAGCTATATTACGATGCTTTTTTTGTTTCCGGAGCAGAGCAGATTTCCCGTTTCCTCATGGTTGGGGGGGGAATGGGACAAGAAAATGGGGAAACACGAAAGGAAAGAAAGATTCTGGAAGTATGAAGGAAAAACATGACGCTCTGTTGACTGTTTGCGAATTGGGACGGATCGGTGATATTGTAGCCTCGGAACCCGTCTATCGTTACTTGAAACAATTGTATCCTGACAGGAAACTGCGCTGGTATACCAAGGCGGATTACGCGGATCTTCTGCGTTTTTCCCCTGCGGTGGATGAAGTTGTCGCGGTCCGAGATGCGGAGGAATATCTCTTTGAAAAAAAGAATCTTCCTCCTGGAACGATCAGTTACGAATTGAATTTCACTTCTCCCGCTCTCTCCGCGGGTTCATCGGATTCATCAAATTCGTCGAATTCATTGGGTCAAATGCAATCATCTTCTCGGAAGGGGAGGAACGGCAAAAGCAGCAGAAACGCTTCTCCAGACATTTTCCCGAGCCTCCTGGAACAGTTTTCCTGTGCCGCAGGACTTTCCGTTCCGGATGAGACGCCGATCTTTCACTTCAACCCGGAAGGGGAAATTCCCCGTCTGCCGGGACCTTATGCCGTATTTCACTGTTCTTCCAACGGACGAAGCAGGCAGTGGCAGGCAAAAAACTGGAGGGTTCTGGCGGAAATGTTTCTGAGTGCCGGCTGGCATGTCGTCGAAATCGGACTTCATCCTCTCCTGAAGCTGGAACACCCGTTCCTGATCGACAAAACGGGAAAAGCGGATCTGCAGACCGCAGCACGGATCATTGCCAACGCAGGAGTTTTTGTGGGAATCGAAAGCGGTTTCGGACACATCGCAAACGCCACTGGAGTCTTCGGAATCATCCTGACCGGGAAACTCAGGCATTATCCCGAATACGTCACCTATTCGGGAAGGTATCGGAAAGGGGAATCCTGCAATCTGGTGCGTTATTATGACATCCCCGCCAATTCCCTGCCTCTTTTCCCCGCACAGGAAGCGGTAAGGCGTTTCCTCGCAGGCAATCCCATGACCGCCGCCGAGTGCAGGGCCTTTTGTCTGACGGAGCAAATCAAAACTCTCCACAGACTCCCGGAATACAGATTCAGAAAACTGCTTCTCTATCCTTTTGAACGACTTTCCCGCACCATTGCCTATCATTACCTCCGCCACAGCGGAAAATAAATAGAACGGGGAAGATCCCCCCGATAAAAAAGATAAACGGAAGACTCGCTCAGACGCACGGATGAAAGCAAAGTCCGGAATCATCCTCCCGTCCGGAATCATCCTCCAGCCAGAAATAATTGCCCCGCCAGGAATCGTTCTCCTCCTTTTCAGCAGGGCTTTTTTTCTGTTTTGCCTTTTTTCTTCAGCCCCGCCCTGCCCCGGCCCTATTTCTGCCATCTCCTGCCTTCTCCATCGCGCCCACGCCGCAGATTTTTGACTGAACTGAATGCTTTTTCACGGTGTTGCATGTGAATCAGGTTTTTTTTGACTGATCTTGAGCGTTTTTCTGCAGGATTCCGGAAAAATCCGGAAAATTTCTGAGAGAGAAAACAGATCTTTTCTCCTTTTCTCTCTCCCAGGCAAAGTGAATTCTTCCTCCTCCGCCATGAAAAAGATGCGGAGGAAGAAAAAAAAGAAATGAAATCTGGAAGGGAGGGAAAATGATCTCAGTTTGAAACACGGATGAAATGAATCAGGACTCCGTCTCCATCACAAACAGGGGACGGCATGGGAATTCCCGCATTCATCAGAGTGTCACCGGAATACAGAGAATCCCCACCTTCTGAAACTTCCGTGCCTTCGATGCGATAGCGTGCGGAAGGATCCAGTCCGCGCAGACGGAGATAACGGATGCCGCGTCCCAGAGAAAGGAAGGGGACCACATAGATCAGGATGGCTTCGGATGCATCGCGAGCGGAAAATTCCCATGCGGTCTCACCGCAGCAGGGATTCTGTCCCTCAAAAGGCGAAAGCAGCCGGTGAAGATTGCCGTGATCGACCAGGTGGTGGTATTTGTGGTAAAGGGCGACCTGTTCTCTGACCAGATCTCTTTCTTCGGCGGAAAGCGCATTCAGGTCCAGTTCGTATCCGAAAGTGCCGGCGAGGGCGACAAGGCCTCTTGTCCGGAAAGGAGTCGTCCTCCTTGTGGCATGGTTCGGGCAGACGGAAAGGTGCGCTCCGATACAGGAAGGCGGGTAAAAGAAAGAAGTTCCGGACTGGATTTTCAGGCGTTCGACTGCATCCGTATTGTCACTGCACCAGATCTGCGGCGCATAGAAAAGGATTCCCGCATCGAACCTGCCCCCGCCTCCTGAACAGCCTTCGATCATGAGATCGGGGAAGGCTTCCAGCAGACGGCGGTGCAGTTCGTACACGCCAAGCACAAAACGGTGACTCAGTTCCTTCTGCCGCGCAGGCGGAAGAGAAGGCGAAGACATCTCCGCAGGCTGACGGTTCATATCCCATTTGATATAAGAAATCTCCGCCGATTTTAAAATGGAGCTGATCTTTTCAAAAAGATAGTCGACCACCTCTTTGCGGGACATATCCAGCAGCATCTGAGTCCGCCCGAGCGACATCTCCCTTCCCGGGACCGTAAGAGTCCATTCCGGATGAGTTCTGAACAGTTCACTGTCCTCCGAAAGCATCTCCGGTTCAAACCAGAGCCCGAATTTCAGCCCCAGCGCACGGATTTTTTTCACCAGTTCCGGGAGACGTCCGATTTTGGACTCATTGACAAACCAGTCGCCAAGAGAACTCCGGTCATTATCCCTGTGACCGAACCAGCCGTCGTCCAGCACCAGCATTTCGATGCCGAGATCGGCGGCGTCTCCGGCGATCCGAAGGAGTTTCTCCGCATTGAAATTGAAGTATGTCGCTTCCCAGTTGTTCACGAGAATCGGCCGCGGAGTCCGTTTCCATTTTTCCGGAATCAGATTCTCCCGGATCAAATCGTGAAAATTCATGGACATGCGTTCCAGTCCCTGCGCCGAAAAGGTCAGAAGCGCTTCCGGAGTCTGAAACTCTTCCCCGGGGCCGAGAGTCCATTCAAAACAATCCGGGTGAATCCCCAGGCAAACCCGTGACTGGGAACGGGAATCCACCTCAATTTCGGCAAGCCAGCTCCCGCTGTAGACGAAGAGAAAGCCGTAGACTTCTCCGGAACTCTCCCCCGCCCCGTGCGAAACAAGCGCAAAAGCCGGATTGTGATTGTGGCTGCTCGACGTCCGCACACTGCCCATCCCCTGCAGCCCCTGACGCAGCGGATTCCGCTCCACATACCTTTCCCGCGCATAACAGCCTGAAAGCTGCAGAAGGTCATACTCCATATCCGGAAGATCCAGACACATGCTCATGGCCTTTTCCAGCACCACACATGTCTCCGACCGGTTCACGATTCTCACAGATCGCGCAATCACATCCTTTTCCGCAAAAACCGAATAGGAAAGAATGAATTCCACACAGGAAACGCTGTCTTTCAGAATCACTTCCAGCGTGTCGGCCTCCTCCGGTGCATTCGCATAGGACGCGGGAAGTCCGCTGAGACGCGGCTTTCCAGGAATCACGCGGCATGAGAAATAACGGGGATCGGTGCAGCTGGTCCCGTCCGGATTCCGCACTGCCACGGAGGAAATGCGGTAATCTCCGATCGCATTCGTCGTATATTCCTGTTTCGTCAGATTCCAGGACCGATGCGGACTGACCGCGTTTTTCGCATGGGGCGCGCAGAAGGATGATCCTCCCCGGCACTGTCCGAGAAGCCCCGGAGTCCCTTCCAGATCCGAAATCCTTCCTCCGTAGTAGAGATGAACCGGATACCCGTTTTCATCCACGTGGAAAAGATAGCTGCTGCGGGCGGTGTCGAGTTTGAATATCCGTTTTGCTGCGTCAATTTGGATTGGCATAAAAAAATCGTCCTCTTCTCTGGATACGGGGCTGCATGAGGGGAAGGTTGCAAGGTGATGGCAAAAATAAAAAGACATCACTCTCATAAAAAAGATATCCCTTGCAGAAGCCCGCGTCTCTTTCCCTGTTGATTCTGTTGTTGCAGCGGATTGTCCCCTTTCCGCGTTTTTCCTCCGCATGTATGTGGAAACAACGCGTGCATAAGATATCATCCGCTATGATTTTGGCAAGGGAAACATAGGGATGTTTTGCTTCTTTTTCCTCTGAGTGACTCTGAGTTTCTCTGACCGAGGCGGAATACGAGAAAAAAAGACTGCGGTTCACTTTTTTATTTTCCGGGAACTCGGGAGCACTCTTGAACTTCTCTTTCTGCGATGTCTATTATCAACGCCGCCGATGCGGAAGGCTTTTCCGTTTCTGATATGTTTATGTTGCAAAGTTACGGCATCAATACAAAGAAAGGCATCCGGCACCGGGAGGTGCAAAAATCTTTTTCTCCTGCGGGCAAATTTTTTCTTCTATTTCTTCTCTCCGTCGCATAACGATCTTGTCCCGGCGCAGAAGAGCTCCCGGAGAGAAAAAAATCCACCCGTTTGTCATATCGTTTTGTGTTATTTTTTTAATGATTTACAAGCCATGAAGCAGAAAGGATGGCAGCATGTCCAGGAAAAACAGAACAGTACGCTTCCGGGGAATCCGTCCCGACGATGATGACGGCAGGAAAGGTCTGAGGAATCCGGAACGCGGCTTCCGCTTTGAAATCGGAATTGGACGCTGTCCGGAGGATCCCGTGAAGTTCCATCATATCCGGGATCATTGGCCCTTTGCCGCCTACGCCGATGACGGAATCACCATTGCGCAGGCCTACTGCTATCTCACGCAGTATTATGATTCCCCCATATCCCGACAGAAGCTGGAGGCTCTGGAAGCGGATTTTGGCAGGGCCCGGGAACTCGGAGTCAAATTTCTTCTCCGCTTCGCCTATGAATTTTATATCGGCGATGAGAATCCGGCCGGTCCCCGGACACCGCGGATTCTGGAACACATGGATCAGCTGAAACCGGTACTGGACCGGAACTGGGATGTCATTTATGTGCTTCAGACGGGCTGGATCGGAGCCTGGGGGGAATTTCACTCCTCCCGTCACGGCCTGGAAAAGGATCCGGAATCCACCTCGGCCATTCTGAAGAAGACTCTGGAACTCCTTCCCCCGGACCGTATGACCATGATGCGGCGCGCACAGTATAAAATCGATAATCTGAAAAAACTCGGTTTTTTCCGTGAACTGACTCCCGAAACCGCCTGGACCTCCGCCCCGGAAGCCCGGATCGGATTTTTCAACGACGGAACTCTGGCCAATTACTGGGACGGCGGCACTTTTACCGAAGCTCCCTTTTTCGCCTCACCCGGCAATCCGGAATTCGATTTCATCTGCCGGGAATCCGCCTTCCTGCCCGTGGACGGCGAACTGTTCTGGAGCGGCTGGCAGGATCCGCACGAACCTCCGGCAATCCGCGCCTGCGAACGCTTTCATCTGCATCACTACAGCACCTTCAGTTATGTCCATGGTTTTTCCGGGCTGGACAAATCCCCTGAAAAATGGAGCATCGACACATGGAAGGAAACGCTCCTCCTGCCCCGCCATCTGGAAAAAATCCATCTCTTCCCCACTCCGGACTATTTTGAAAGCGAAGACGTCCCCAGAACCGCCTTTGAATACATCCGCGATCATCTCGGATACCGGATCGCCGTCGAGGAAGCCCGTTTCCCCGAGGAATGCCGCGCGGGAGATGATCTGCTCTTTGAAGCCGACCTGCGCAATTACGGATTTGCCGCGCCGGTCAACCCGAGAAAAATCTTCTTTGTTCTCTGTGAACGTCATTCCGGAAAATGTGTCGAAATTGACTCCGGAACGGATTTCCGTTCCCTGCAGCCGGGAGAGGTGCTTGTCCGCAGCGCAGAAGAAGATATGGAACGCAATTTTTCCCCCCTGCCCGTTTTCCCGCCGCCTCTTCACAGAGTCAAAGCCACCTTCCATATCCCGGAAGATTCCTCCATGCAGGGAGTATGGGATCTTGCACTCTGGATGCCGGACTCCAGAGAATCCCTCCGCCTCCGCAGCGAATACGCCGTGCGGATTGCCAGCAGCTTGGAGTGGCGGAAGGAATCAGGACGGGGACTGAATATCCTGGGCTCCTTCCGCTGCCTGCCCGCACCGCAACCGCCGAAGCAGGAGTGAGATGAGAGACCCGACTGAAAAACGGAAAAAAGTCAAGGGATAAAGAAAAAAGGAAGGGCAGAGAGGAAGACGAAAACGGGGAAAAGGGGAATCAGATTCCTCGTTCACACGTTCACACGTTCACTCGTTCACGCTTTTCACACTTTCCCCCCCTTCCTTTGATTCTTTTGCCTTTCATTCTTTCCATGTTCCGAACCTTTTTTCATCTTCCCCCCTGATCCTTTTCCCTTTTTTCCGGAAGAGGAAAAGGGAAAAGGCGCGAAGAATGACTGCGACATTCTCCCGGGAGGAGGAGCGATCACTCATAGGAGGAAAGCCAGCCGCGGGGAAAATGCAGGTTTGACTTTTCTGATCCGTCGCCGATAGTATCGGCGAAGCGTAAGAGTGAGACGTGCCCGTCCGCAAAAAGATAATTTGCGGAATTGAAATGTCTTTCCGGATCAATCATTTCCTTCCATGTTTCCGGAGCGGATGCGCCGGCATAGCACTGGTGTCCGGGAATCGTTCCATTCCCGTCATCTCCGCCTGCCCGCTCGGAAAGCATGATGACGCTCCCCGGGGAATGCAGATGTTCCATCCGGTAGCCGAGAGTGAATACTTCATTCATGATATAACTTTGAATTCCGGATTCGCTGTCATAGCCTTTGTCTTCCGGGCAGCGGAGATATTTAAGTTGATATCCGTAATATCGGATCAGGGGCGAATACCATTCTCCGGACGGCAAATCGCTGGAAGACGAGTCCTCTTCATGCACGTCGTGAGCGTCCTCATCCTCATGCGAATGGGTATGTGAATGAGAATGATACGGATACATCCCATTGTAGTCGTTCACGTAAAATGCGAGAGCATAAGAGGTCTGTTTCAGATTGCTGAGACATTCCGTCTGTCTGGCTTTGGCTCTCGATGTTTTCAGTGCTGGCAGGAGTAGTCCTGCAAGAACGGCAATTATGGCAATCACAACAAGAAGTTCTATCAGAGTGAACTCTCTTGTGATGGAAAAGTCTTTCCGGGAAAAAGGATGTTTCCGGAGTTTCAAGTCAAAAAAGTGGAAAACGCACATTGTTTTTTCCTTTCCGTCATAAAATCGGGAGATGATCCTTGCGCCTTGTCTTTTCTTTTTCCGAATCGTCATCGGATCATCTGTGAAGGTGGGGGGGCGCAGGATATCATAAAAATGTCTTGCGCTTTTTGTTTCTGTAACGGCGGAAAAGGGGAAGGAATCCGGAAAAAGAAGCGGGGATTCTCGCTTCTTTTTCTCTTTCTCTTCTGTCGTTCACTTCTCATTCACTGTCAAGGGTGAAAAAACAGAGAAAAAAAATGACTTTCTTCATAGATCCCAGGTCAGGAGGAGAAAGGATCTGAAGAAAATCCACAGGGGGAGAGAAAATACGGATGCCGCAACAACACAAGAGACAGGGACGATATCCTCCATCCGCCATGGGAATTCCTGGACAACGCAATGACTTTTCTCAAAAACAGCAGAAAAAGCAACAGAAGGAGAATACATTCTTCTCACGGCGCGGCTGCCGCCGCCATCGCGTTGATCTTCCTTTATCCGCGGAATTACAGATTCAGGAAAAGAAAGGAGATGACGGCGGAGCTCTCGCCCCTCCTCCGTGCGGGATAAAATTCTCCGGGAGAGGAGAAGGAGGCACAAGAAGCAGAGTTCCCCCGTCGGCATGAAACACCGCCTCTGAATCGTCAAACAGGAGCAGATCTGAAACAGGGTGAGCAGCACAAAGGGGACAGTCCTGAGAAAGAGCCGGAGGCAGCGGATGCGCCGGTTTTTCGGATTTCCATCTGGAAAGATTCCGGTTCTTGTCCTGAGAGGAGGAAGATAGTCCGGAAGCGGTCCCGCGGCACCCGGATCCGGAATGGAACAAAGGATGCACCAGGCTGCTGAATGCAACAGCAAAGACGGCAGGAAAGAGAAAAAATCTCAAAATATTTCTGATCCCGAATAAGAACATGACTCTCTCCGCTTCGTTTTCCAAGGATTGTTTTCTGCCGCCGTTTCTTTTCAGAAGAAAAAAATGGGGTCAAACAACTTTTTTTTTCTCATTTTTCGCCCGGATGACGGCTCTCAAGAAGAAGGATGGCGAGGAGACAAATATCTCCGCCGCCAGTGAAGGCAGTACACGGGGACAGGAAAAGAGGAAGAATGCCTTTTCCCCCGTCGTCCGGAAGTGTGTTCCTCTGCCAGACAAGTTCCTCTGCCCCCCGTCTCCTGAAGGAGAAAACGGGGATGGTGCAGTCAGACAGAAAAGAACGGAGGAGCCGTCCCGGATTGTCTGAGGAATGTATCCCCAGATGGAGTTTTGTCAAACGGGAAATCTTTCTCAGAAGGCGGAAAAAAGAAAAAAAATCTTCTCCACTACCACAGCAGTTCAGCCTCCAGTTCTGCTGACGGCACATGCAGTTCAGGGAAAAGATGCCGCCGATCCAGGAATGCGGAGCAGGAGATAAGGAACAGATTCTGAATATGGCGGAGACGAAGAACAATACCAAGTTCAGAGCACGCGGATTCGGGAAAGATTTCTCAGACAGCTCCTCCGGCAACACCTCCAGCAGCATTGTTTTCCCGTCTCCAGGCGCAGAGGACTTCGGCACGATTGGTCATGATGCCATTTGTGCCAAGCTTTGTCAGCCGGACAAATTCAGCAGGTTCATCGGCGTAGAACACATTGCTTCTGAGGCCCAGTTCCCGGCAGATGCGGAAGGTGTCGGCCGTGACGCTTTCCGCAGTCGGCTGAACAAAACGGCAGCCTGTTTTCCGGCAGAGTTCCAGTTTTTCAGGCAGTGCTCTCTCATTCCAGCCGGGAGTCAGGCAGATGGCGATTTCCGGATCATAAGAATGAACCTTTTCAACGACTTTCGGATCTGCGATGGTCATATACCCCTGATCGTACATATCGTATTTTCCATAAAGGCGGCATGCCTCGCGCAAAGACTCCTGATTCGGAAGGTAGATTTGAATGTTCATGAACACCCTCCCCCGGAATTCTTTCAGGACTTCTTCAAAGGTGGGAATTTCCAGAACGCTGCAGAAGGGCTCGCTGCTTCTCTCTCCATGGCGGAAAAAGGAAAAATTATATTGTTTGAGTTCGGACAGGGAATGTGTTTCGGGGGCTCCGGTGCCGTTGGAGGTCCGGTCGATGACACTGTCATGGAGCAGAAGCGGAATATTGTCGGAAGAAGCGCGGAGATCGAATTCAATGAAGTCCGCTCCGGATTCCACTGCCTTTTCCATGGAAAGAAGCGTATTTTCCGGGTATTCCCAGGATGCGCCGCGATGTGCTGTGACTGCCAGATAATCGGGAGCAGCGCAAAGTTCCGTCAGAGTCCGAAATTTCATAAGATGAGTTCCCTTTATTTTTTTTGATGAATTTTTCTTTTTTTGGAAGTCTTTCAATTCCATATGCAATATCAAAAGTTATGAGCGGTCTCTTCCTTTTTTTCCTTTGTTTCTTTTTTTTCTTCTTCTCCCCGTTCCATCTTCCCGTTCCGGATGCGGAAACCAGGGAAACATATCAGGAAAGAAAAAAAGGAAAAAGTGCAGGAAGAGGGGCAGCGACGGCGGGGGAAAGCCTTTCACCCCCTGTCCGCATACAGATAGGTCGGTCCGGATTCAAAATAACGGACGGGGAAAGGATCTTTTTCCCGGATTTGATCGGCAAGGAGTCTCATGCCGTCCCGCTCGGATTCGTTGTGTCCCATCACCAGAATGGCTTTTTTCAATCCCAGTCCTGCGCAGTCCCGGACGAACTCGCCATATTGCCATTCGCAGATTTCTCCGGTAAGCACGACATCGTTCAAGCCCAGTTCCTCTTCGATGTGCCCCGGAGTGCCGAAGCAGAGTCCCAGTTTCCGGACGGAAAAATCATCCGCTCCTGAAATGCGGATATGCTCAATCTTCAGATTGCGTTCCAGCGTCCGGACCAGTTCTCTGAGCGGCATTGCCTCCTCCAGTTCAAAGCGGTTGACGGCGTAATGCTCCCCTTTGATCCAGCGCCCCCGGAGCCCGGAATACTTGAGTTCCCCCATGCAGATCTGATCCTCGGAACAGAAATGGGGATGGTCGTGATAGCGGTAGATCGTCAAGCCCGATTCCTCAATCAGTTTTTTCTTTTTTCCCAGAATTTCCCGGAGAAATCCGCTTTGAGCACGGAAGGTTTCCGGACTGTCCTAGTGATCATAATAAATCGGCTCATGGACAATCAGAAGATTCGCGCCCCATTCCGAAGCTTCGCGAATTACCCGCGGTGTGCCGAACATACTGACAGCAATCCGGGAAAGTTCCTTTTCCGGATCTCCTGCCTTCAATGTGTCGCAGGTCTTTCGATAATGTGAAGCATCTGTATCTGCACGATCGTACAGAATCTGCATGAATTCCTTGATTTTCATTGTCATTCACCTCTCCGCAAAGAAAATATATTTCAGGAATGCGTATGGGAATCATTCCTGCACAGTTGTTAGTGTACATTTTTACCGTGCGGATTGCAAGGGAAGCTTTCTTTCCTGAAGCTGTTTTCCATGATTTTCCTCCCGGGACGGGAATGTCTTTTGTCAGCATCGCCTTTCTTCCCATTTCTCATTTCTTCCTGCCGGATCATCTGAATAAAAAAAACGGTGCAAGTCAAGGAGTGGAAAAAAAGAGGAAGAAGTCAGTAATCCGCATCTTCTCCCCCTTTCAGAATATCACCATATCTGTGAAAGATATGGATAGATTGAAAGGAAGAAACAGCGACAGAGTCAGAAACGGGACTGGAGCAGATGCACAACAATAGTAGTCTGGAATAGTCTAGAGAGAAAAAACAGTGAATGAGAGAGCGTATGTGTGATTGATTCTGAGATCAGGGAAAGAGATTTTTCCTCTCCCCCCCTCGCCTCCCATCCCAGCAGGAGCTCCCGTTTCCGGGATGGGCATAATAAATGGACACAAACAGGATTACTCCTACTCCGCCCAGCCGAGCCCGCCGTTCCTGTTGTGGAATTCACGCCAGTAGCTCTTGTTGCCGAGAGCGGTGAGATAGGCAGTGAAAGGAGTGAATGTGACATGTCCGTCGACGAAAGCGGTATTGCTTCCTTTCATCTTATGGAACTTCGTCATACTGACTTCCTCCCGGGCCGTCAGGAAATTGACGCTGCACGGATCCCCCAGCGACGGCTGACCTGAGGGCGACCGATAACGGAACGCCAGGTGTCTATTCTCAGACGGATTATTGTGATACAGAGCAAAACGTTCTTTCCCGACATCCGAAAGACGCACGAGCGTCGGAGTGGAAAGTCCGCCCGGATTGACGGGAACGCCTTCGATATGATACCATCCTGCCCAGTTGTTGATCGTTGTGGGAGTCGTTGAAGAACGGAACATCACATAATAACTGGTAGAAATGGCGTTGTTCGGATTGCTCCGCTGATGGGATTCTGTCTTATAGCCTTTCTTGAGATTTTCCGGAGTTCCGGGACATTCAAGGATCTTGTTTTTAAAGGAATTGGCTCCCTGCTTCGTGGTGTCGGAAGGACTGCCTTCCCACTTGTGGAAATAACCGTCGATGGCTCCCGTACGGGTATAGAAACTCTGTGCTTCAGGGGCTGCGGACGGCGGACCATAGGTATTGTTGTCATTCGCATAAGTCAGGGATCCGACCGTCACCTGGCGGAGGTTCCCGCGGCAGAGAGCGAAAACCGCCGCATCTTTCGCAGAGGAAAGTGCCGGCATCAGCAGAGACGCCAGAATCGCAATCACCGCAATGACCACCAAAAGTTCAATCAGCGTAAAACGCATCGCATTTCCCCGCACGGACTGCTCAGATCCTTTCAGATGCTTTCTCATGATTGATTCCTCCCTTCTCTTATTCCATCCTCTTCTTCTGTTCCGTTCTTCTATTCCGCCAGCTTTTTCCCCGGGGAAAAAACAAAAGTCCAGAAAAGCTGACTCTCCGGGCTCTCTCT
>CAJMAW010000068.1 GCA_905211485.1 uncultured Lentisphaeria bacterium
GTTGCATCCAGAACCATCATCTTTCAACTTTTTCTTTTCCTATGGGATGGCTGTGTTTTTCATTCATATTTTCCTGCCTGTTTTTCCTCTTGATCCCGCTTGTGTTTTTTTTGAAAAAAAAGTCTTGAAAAAAGGATACGGATAAAATGGAAGTATTTCTTCTTGTTCTTCTGATTGCTGTTCTGCTTCTGCAGATCCTGATCCTGACACTGAGTCTGCGGCTCCGGGGCGGACAGGGCAAAGACACCATGCTTGAGAATCTGAAACTCCAGATGGACCATCAGGAGAACCGGATGGAAATTCTGCATTCCGATCTGAACCGGGCGGAACTTTCCCTGCGTGCGGAAAGCGCTCAGAACCGGGAGGAACTGAACCGGACACTGATGGACAGCCGGGCGGAACTTTCCAATTTGTTCAAAGGACTGACGGAAACAACGGGGAAGGCGCTTGATGCTTTCAGCGTCCGGCTTGGGGAAACGACGGCCCGGCAGGAAGAAAAGGCTCTGAAACTCAATGAAACTCTCCGGACCTCTCTGGAACAGTTCAGGGAAAAGACCCAGCTTGCCCAGCAGAACGCCAGGGAAGAACTTCTGAAAATGCAGACCCAGTTGAATTCGGTGGTCGATGCCAGGCTGAACGCCATTCGGGACACGGTGGACGTCAAACTGAAATCCATTCAGACGGACAATGCAGAAAAACTCGAACTGATGCGCAAAACCGTCGACGAAAAGCTTCATGAATCCCTGGAAAAACGTTTCAATGAATCCTTCAAGCTGATCGGGGAACGTCTGGAACAGGTTCACAAGGGGCTCGGGGAGATGCAGACACTTGCAAACGGCGTCGGCGATCTGAAAAAGGTCCTGAGCAACGTCAAAACCCGCGGCAACCTCGGTGAAATTCAGCTTGCCTCTGTTCTGGAACAGTATCTTTCTCCCGATCAGTATGTTTTGAACGCGGCAATCAAACAGGGTTCTTCCGAACGCGTGGAATTCGCCGTGAAAATGCCGGGCCGCGACCATTCAAGCACGTCGGTTCTGCTCCCGATCGACTCCAAATTCCCTGTCGAAGATTACCAGCGCCTGCTGGACGCCTATGAAAATGCCGCTCCGGAAGAATTGAAAGCGGCCCAGAAAGCCTTTGAATCGGCGGTGAAAAAATGCGCTTCGGACATTCATTCCAAATATATCGACCCCCCGGCTACGACGGAATTCGCACTGATGTTTGTGCCGACAGAGGGGCTTTATGCTGAAATTCTCCGCCGCCCGGGCCTTTTTGAACTACTGCAGAGGGAATACAAAATATCGGTTGTCGGACCTGCCAACCTGGTCGCCTTCCTGAACAGTCTTCAGATGGGCTTCCGCACTCTGGCCATTGAAAAACGCTCCGGTGAAGTCTGGGCGGTCCTCGGTGCGGTGAAGACGGAATTCGGACGCTTCGGCGACATTCTGGACAAGACAAGAAACAAACTGGAGTCTGCCGTCAAGGAAATTGATTCCGCCGGAGTCCGTACGCGTGCCATCGAACGGAAACTGAGAGACGTTCAGGAGCTGCCTGCGGAAGATGCGCTTTTCCTGCAGGAAGGAAAGCAGGGAGAATAAAATTCACTCGGAATTCCCTTTCTGCGAAGCGTTTTTTATCCCCCTCCCCTTCCTTTGTTTTATCCTTTACTACAATAGCAGCGTCAACGCCAAAAAATGGCTTTCCGCCCTTTTTTTCCCCATCTTCCTTTTTCCCCAGGCGCTTTTCTCCGCTTTTACGAAGTATTGCTTGGAAAGAGAAGAGGGGAAAAAAAGAATTGCTATATGATTATAATGATATTGTATTTTCCCGGATCCGTGTTATAATAACCCGGAATCAGAAATGTGCGAAAGATCGGGGATGGAAGAATGAGCTTGAAAAGGAACGGGATGTTCTGTCTGATCGGGATTGCCGGTTTTTCAGCTCCGGCGATAGCGCCTGCCGGAGAGGAAGCGGCAGTCTGGGAAAGCCGGATTGATTTGATTGCGGAAAATGAACCGGTCCCGGGATTTTCCGGGGATCTGAAACGATGCGCCGGGCAGGATCGTCCCTGCATCCGCGTGAAGGGGAAAAAGCCTCTTTTCACGATCCAGCAGTATCTTGGTGGAAAATATCTGGAGGACCTGCGTCTGAGTTTTGCTTTCCGTTTCCGGGAAGACAAAACGGCCTTTCATGTCCTGCTGCGTGAAAACGGGAGGCGCGATAAAGATATTTCCGCTTTTCAGTATTATGCGCTCACGGTGATGGGGGACCGTATCCTGCTGAAAGAAGTCGGGAAAGAAACGAAGAACGCTTCCGGTGATGGCGGAAAGAGCGGCGGATCCGCGTCTTCTTCCGCGTCCTCTTCGCTGTCTTCGGCTTCCACGGGGGAAGGTTCTCCGGATTCACTTTTGGAAAAGGTCTTTCCCCTTTCCTTGCACATCGGGAAGGATCAGTGGCATGAATTTTCCGTGCTGATTGAGGAGAATCATCTCCGTATTTTCCTGGACGGGAAGGAAGCGGGGGAGGCTTCCCTGAAGGATTCCGGCGGATCCTTTCAGCTGACCCATCTGGAGGGAGAGGCGGATTACGCGGATTTCCGTCTCAGCGAACCCCATCCGGTTCCGGACACCCTGAAACGTGAGGATACAGTAAAATGAATGATAGAGTAATGGCCGCCACACGCGGCTTCTGTGCCGCAGCTCTTTTCTGGAGCTTGTGTTTTTTTCTGACAGCTCCCGGGGCATCATTTCCCCTCCATGCTCAGGACGATGATCTCCTCGTTCCGGGAGAAATGAACCTGCTCGGGGACGATCTCCCTTCCGCCGGCACTTTTTCAGAAGATGATCTGGGCCTGAAATCCAAAAAGGAAGCCGATGTCCTTATACGGACGGAAAAGGGAAAGAACGCTCTCGGCGTGAGTTTCCGCCTGGAAAACAAGGCCCCTCTGACCTTTGAGATCGAAACCGACGGAGGGAAGAAGAAAAAAATCGAGATGCATGTGGCGGACCAGACCTGGGAAGTCGAACGCAGCTGGGAAGAACGCACACGGCTCAGAAAGAAAGGCATCCTGACCGAAGGAGCAAACAAGTACAGCGGATGGCTGATCCGTTTCAGCGGACTCGATATCGACTATTATATGAAACCGAATTTCAAGCGCTACCGGAACAATATGGTGAACCGCTTCATCCCGGAGTGGGAACGCCTCTTTCCCGAATACTGGGAGCGGAATTTCCGTCTGGACGTGATCCCGGACGGCAGGAACTGCCAGATCTGGCTGGACGGCCGCTATGCAGGGATGATCCCCGGAGCAAAAGAAGTGAAGTCCTTGCGCATCACGGGAGGAATGGGGCCCGTCATTCAGGCGGAAGCCTATGCCTCGGATCCGGCTTCGGACTTTCTCACGCTGGAGTTTCCTGATACGATCTATGCTCCGGATGTTCTGAAGAAGGGTGCAAAACTTTCCCTGAAGGAGGGACGGCATCTGATCGGAAAGATCCCGCTCAACGTCCTTCCGCCGGAACGGAGTCTGGAACCGGCGAGACATCGGAACATGCGCGGTCTTTATGATCTTGTCATGGATCCTTATACTTCCAGGACGGCTTTTGATTCCATGCCGGAATCCATGCTATATTCCGTTCCCGGGATCCTCTATGCGCGGGCATATGTTCTCTGCGCTCTGGATCCAGACGAACAGAAAAATGCCGATCTCACGGTCCGCCTGACCCGTTTCGGAGGCAATACGCGCGGGAGAGGCGGCGCCATTAGCGACAATACGATCGACCTCCGCAAAGACCGTTCCCTCCTGACGGAAGCCGGCACTCTCGAATGGACCGCAAAAAACGGCAAAAAGAATAAAACCCCCCTTTATCTGGCGGAAATTCCGATTGATTGTGGTTCGGTGATGGATCTTCTCAGCATCAGGAAAGACTGGCAGGCATTGAAAATCGGACCGTACTTCGACCTTGAATTTCTGGCAAGTCCCGAAAGCGGAGTCTGGATTTTCGGAGCGACTCTGGAAAAGAATCAATGGGACATGCGTCTTCTTCCGTCTCATCCCGGCAATATCTTTCATAACGGCGAGACACCTGAAACTGCCCTGAGCTTCTCCTCCCGGAAAGCGGACTGCAGTGGAAAACTTGTCTATACCGTCAGCGACGCATGGGACAAGGAAATTTCCCGAAAAGAGATTTCCCTTGTCTCCAAAGCCCCCTTCACCGATGAAAAACTTAGTCTTCCTCTCGCCATGGGCACGCCCGGCTGGTACGGGCTGAAGCTTGAGGTTTTCGATTCCTCCGGACGGCTTGAACTCAAACATGACGCCGCCTTTGCCCTTCTTCCCCCGGATACCCGGGAGGCTGGTTATGAATCCCCCTTCGGAGTCTGGGCGTTCGCCGGCGAACACAATACGGAAAGCGATCCGGACGTCATCGGCGAACTCTGTTTGAAAGCCGGTTTCCGCAAGACCACCGCCGTGGCGGACGAAGCACGGATGAAGCCTTGGAAAACCACGCTCAACCAGATCCTCAACTACCGCGGATTCAACCCCGATTCCCCGGATTCGCCGGACAAATTCAGAAAATATTTGAAGGACATGCTCAAGCGCTTCCCCTCCTGCAGCGCCATTGACATTTTTCATGAATACGGCGGAATCGGGATCCCGAAAGAACTTCTGGGGATGAAACAGCCGGAAATTCTGGAACGGGATCCTCTGAAATCGAAAGATGCACGGATCCGCGGAGCCGCCATGATGGCGAAAATTGTCCGCGACGAATTTCCTGAACTGAAAATTCTTTACGGGAATTCCTGCGCCTCCTCGGAACTCCTGGCATGGGGACTTTCTCAGGGACTGACGGACAAGCACATGGATTATGTCGGCATTGAAACCCCCGCCTACGGGGGCCTCCCGGAACGCCCTGACATTCTCAAGGTGCCCGCAACCTGGGCTGCTTTGCAGACGGCCCGCAAATATGGATACAAACTTCCTGCCAGCGGATGTTTTGAATTCACATACCGTTCGGAAAGACGTTATCAGCCAAAAATAGATCATGCCAGACATTATATGCGTGACATCCTTCAGGGGCTCGCCTTCGGTTTCCGCCATGTGACACCCGGCATCCTGGACGATGTCTGCGCAGCCTATTATCACGGCAACTGGGGAGGGGCCGGGTATGTGGAACGTCATCCGCTGCTGTATCCCAAACGCGCCTACGTCGCGGCCGCGACTCTGACCAGAGTCCTGGATAAAGCCGAGTTCAAAAGACGGCCTCCGACGGGTTCGCTTTCCGTTTATGCTCTGGAGTTCGAGCGCTTGAGAAAGACAAAGGATTTCGCCTATGCGTTCTGGACGCCCCGTTTCGAGGCGGACGTCACAGTCCGTTTCCCAAAAGGAACACGTCTGGAGCTGACGGAGATGTTCGGGTCTTCCAGAGAGCTGGAACTTTCCGGTGACGGTTCCGTCACATTCCGTGCCGGTCCCTCCCCTGTCTATCTGACGGCTTCCTCCGCTCTGCTTGATCCCGTTCAGTCCCGTTATCTCAGCTCCCCGCCTCCGGGAAAGACGCAGGCGCTTCCGGACCGCCTTTCCGACCCCGCTTCCCTCAAACAGTTCCGGGACTATTCCCTGTATCAAATCGGCGGAATGCCTTCCCGCATTCCCGGCACTTTTGAACTCCGTTCCGTTGAGGATCCGGAACGCGGGAAGGTCATTGAGGCGGAACTGAAGGGCCGGGAAAATCTCCCCGAAATCGTCAATGAATATGCCGTCTTCCGTTTCAAAGACCCCGTTCCCGTGGAGAGCGGAAACGATCTCAAGGGGTTCGGCATGTGGGTGAAGGGAAATTCCTCCTTCGGATCGGTCCTTTTTGAATTCACGGATGCAAAAGGAAGAGTCTGGCGTTCGGAACTCTCGGACAATGCACTGATCACCTTCGATTCCTGGCAGTTCATGGGCGTTTCCCTGGATCCTTCCCTCGCTCTTCTGCCCCGTGCGTCCGTGAAGGCAGGTCCCTCCGCAAAAAAACCGGACTTCCCCATCCGGATCACCGGTTTCCTTCTGGAAACGGCGCAGCATGCGCTCAATCCCTGTGAAATGCAGAAGACGGATCCGAAACTGCGTCTGAGCGGGCTCTCGCTTCTCTATTGAATAACGTCAAGAAAAGGAATATTTCTTTGCAATCTTCCTTCCCGGATATTATGATACCAATATTCTTGAATCCCTGACGCAAAAAAACGATCCCGGTCATGCCGCCGGGGCTCAGGGAAAAAAACGTAAAGAGGGACAACGGGAAAAGCGGAGGAAGCAAAAAAGCGATGCCGCTTTTTTCCCTCTTTCCCGGGAAGGAAGAAAGAAAAAAAGAATGAAATCCGCCACAAAACCGCCTCCGGAAGGAAGAGAGTCTTCTCCTGAAAACGGGAGTGTTTTTAGTTTTTTCCAGAGCAAAATCCGCCTCCTGCTCCCGAAACTTCTGCTTTCCTGGTATGACACTCATGCCAGAATTCTTCCCTGGCGCGAAAACACGGATCCCTACCGTGTCTGGATTTCCGAAATCATGCTTCAGCAGACGCGGGTGGAAACTGTAAAGCCTTATTTTGAACGGCTTCTGAAACAGTTCCCGGATCTTGTCTCTCTGGCCTCCGCCTCCGAAGAACGTCTTCTGAAAGCATGGGAGGGACTCGGCTACTACAACCGGGCGCGGAATCTTCAGAAGGCGGCACGCCTGATTCTGGAACGGCATCACGGGAAATTCCCGGATGAAGCGGAGGAGCTTCTGGCACTTCCGGGAATCGGAGAATATACGGCGGGGGCGATCCTGTCGATATGCTTCAACCGTGCGGAGCCGGCGGTCGACGCAAACGTCCTGCGTGTCTTCGCGCGACTGACCGAGAATCGGACAGTCCCTGAACAGCAGGGAAAACTCCGGGAGGAAGCGTCCGCGTTTTTCCGATCGGTCTATCCGGGACAACGCTGCGGAGATTTCACCCAGGCCCTGATGGAACTGGGTGCGACGATCTGTCTGCCGAATGGCCCCCCCCATTGCGGAGAATGTCCGCTGGAAAGTCTTTGTCTTGCCAGAAAAAACAAGCGCACAGCGGAATTTCCCGTGAAAAAAATCCGGAAAGAACGTCTGAAGGAAGAAAAAACCGTTCTGCTTCTTCTCTGCGGAAACCGGACGGCGCTGAGAAAAAGACCCGGGGAAAGTCACGGAAAAGGACTGCTTGCGGGACTTTGGGAAATCCCGTCCTTCGACGGTTTCATCAGCGAGGAAGAGGAAATTGCCTCCCGCCTCCGCCTCTGGGGTATCCAAGCTCTGTCTTTCCGGAAACTTCCCGGGGCCAGACATGTTTTCACTCACCGGGAATGGATTATGTCCGCCTGGCTCGTCATGTGCGGGAACATGGCGGGGCCTTTTCACTGGGCGGATCCGGAAGAGCTGCATTCCGTCATTGCCCTGCCCTCCGCATTCAAGGCCTTCCGCCGTTTCCTGCCGTGACGGATGATGCTCCGAAATGGGACAGCTTTTGCCCTCACGAGCACGTTGACGGATGGCGAAAAAAGCACTAGGAAGACTGTCGAGGAAAGAGAAAAAGGGAAAAGGAAAAAGAGGGGAGAGAAAAAAAGAAAATGAGGAAACAAATCGTTTTTTCTCCCTTTCCTCTTTTCCCTTTTTCTCTTTCCTTTTTCCTCATCCGGACCGGGGTTTCTGGATTCCGGGATTCCCGGAAGCGGATAAATTTGCTTTTCCTGTTTTTGAGGAATATACTATAGCATAACGCTTTTTTTGTCTCTTTTGACTTTTCTTCCCTTTCCGGCAGAGAAAGTTCTTTCTCCTCCGAAGAAGAGGGGGGAGTTGTGTGTGCGCCAGAGCAGGAAATGCCCTTTCTTTGTGCTGCATCCTTCCCCTTCCCCGGGATGTGTGTCAAGGGGGACAATATCAGAGGAGGGGAGAAAAAAAAGCAGGAACCTCACACAGAAGAAAACAGGAACCATATTTACTTGGAAGGAGAGAAAGAAAAATGGATAAGAAAGAACTTTCCAATGTCGTCAGGGAAATGATTTCGGCTTCCTCCTGCTGCGCGGAACTCAAGGCCGCGGGGCGGAAATGGCTGGATGCGCTGGGCGGGGAGTCGGAAAAAACGGCGGCCGCTGAACTTTTGAAGGAAATCCGGGAAGACATTGCCGGGATCGAACATGTGATTGAATTCTTCGGAACCGCCGAGGCTGAGAAAATTTTCGGGGAAGAAAAAGCCAAAGAAATCACCGATCACGCACGCGAAGTCAAGGCCCGGGGCGGCAAGTGGTGTGACTGCCCCGCCTGTGCCGCCGGATTGACCATTCTTGAAAATGAATCCCTGATTCTCTGACATCAGTCAGACTCCGCCATGACGGACTGCTTGTCCATGAGGCGGACTGGGATTCCGGCAAAAAGAGTTTTTTCCCGGCATTTTCTGCGGAAGACCTTTTGGAAGACCCTTTTGCCTTTTCAATATTTATAATTCAGTTTTGAAAAAGCGGACTGAAGGAAGCGGGGAAAAAGAAAAGAGTGTTTTTTCCCCCTTCCTTTGTGTTTTTACCCTTCTTTTCGGGTAAAATCCTTTTCTCCTCCTCTTCTCTCCTTTTTTATTCTTTCTTTCCCCTCTGCATACACGGAATCATCTGATCAGACGTTTTTTCCTTTGATCCAGTCAGAGTTGTTCAGGAAAAGGAGAAATACTGTTTTTGTTCTTCTTCGGCTCCTGAAGCTGCAGAATTTTTTCTGTATCAGCCGCGTCATTACTGCATCCGTTATTTCAGGATGAATGGCTGTATCAATTATATTCATACAGGCCGCCTTCGAGGGCCTTGACATTTGTATTGTTCCGTTCGGCGAAGAAGATTGTCCTGACGCTGCCGTCGGAATAAGAGGTATTGAATCCGCATGGCCAGTGCTGAAGTCTTTCATAGGTTCCGTGAACGGAAACGGCTTCCGGATTGAGCGTACCCCTGCTCCCGAAATCGCTGAAGAAAGGACAGTTTTTCGGAGAAGGAAAATTGCCTCTCTGAGTCTGACTTTCGGACCAGATTTTTCTTCCGTCCCAGAAGATGTTCTTTTTTCCGGCATGATTCAGATTCACCAGCTGACGATTATCCGTGCCATAGTTCGGGGACCTTCCGAACCATGAAAAATTCCACCATCCACTGCCGTATCCGGCAAGAATGGCATATCCGAATGTGATGTTTCCGTTCGGCGCCGCTCCCACGGTCCATTGAAAATCGGCATGAATCCTCCTCTGCCCGATTGCCGGGCACATGAGATGTGCGGGTTTCCCCCTGATCTGACGCTTCGGTATCGAAACTCCCAGATACTTCCCTATCACTTTGTTGTCCACGATCGAACGGCTGTAATATGATGAGATGCTGGAAGGAAGCCATCCGTTGTAATCCAGGCCGTAGGAGAGAAATCCAACGGTATTCTGTCTCAGATTGCTCATGCAGCTGATGGAATACACTTTGTCTTTCGCGGCACGCATCGCGGGCAGCAGAAGTGCGGCCAGAAGCGCTATGACGGCAATGACAACAATCAATTCCACCAGGGTGAAAGATAAAATCGCCCCGGGAAAAGAATGCGGGAAGCCTTTTCCGTTTTTTCGTCCTCCATGCTCTTCTGCCCGTTTCCACCCATGGATGTTTCTGCTCTTTTTGACGCTGAAAATCTCTTCCCCTTTCAAGATCTTCTTCCTCCTTTCCCTTCCTCTTCTCTTTCCCTTTCTCTTTTTCTTTTCCACTTTCACGATTCTTCTTCAGAAACGATCTTCATCTAAAATCTCTTTTCCCGGCAATGCACTGAGTCTCAGGCCGCATCTTCTCCGCCTTCCCTTATTTGTATTATAAACAAAAAAAACAATAAATGCAATGTTATTATAATTACATATCATAATTTTTAAGATTTTTTCCTCTGAAATCAGAAATCTCCGGAATTTCAGGAACGGAAGAAGAGAAAACGGAAAGGGAAAACGGAAAAGAGAATGACTGCGGCAGGCCCCCAATCATAAGAAGAGTAAAAAATGAAGAACGGAAATACTGCAGACAAGACAGAAGACAATGGATGAGTATAATCCGGAAGAGACGCAAAACTCCGCAGAAGCAGGGAAGTTTCCGATAAAAAATTTTTGTCACTCATTCCCGCATGACGCTGAGATCGAACACAAAATCTATCTTTCTACAGATGAAGTGAATAAAGAGAGTTCCTCCCCTTCTTGCAATCAGAGAGGAAAGGAAATATAGTATTGACAGTATATGATGGAACGGGCAGACAGCAGCGGCTGCAGCCGTCGGGAGGACAGAAAAATTTTTTCTGAAGATGCACTCCTAAGACAAAAAAGGAAGAGAAAGAAGAAGAGAAATGACCATTGAGGAACTGAAACAGAAAATTTATGAGGCCATAGATCGGCGCAAACCTGAAATTTTAGCCATGGCGGACGATTTGTGGCGACACCCTGAAACCGGGTTCCGTGAAGTCCGGACCTCCCGCCTGGTCAAGGAAAAACTTCATGCGCTCGGTCTTCCAGTGCGTGATTACGCACTGACCGGTTTCCGGGCGGATCTGGATACGGGAAAGGAAGGACCTGTCTGCGCTCTGCTTGGCGAAATGGATGCTCTTCTGAATCCGAATCATCCGGATGCGGATCCTGTGACGGGCGCCGTCCATGCCTGCGGCCACCATACACATATTACGGCCATGACTGCGGCGGCAATGGGACTCTGTGACTCCGGGGCGGCATCCCATCTCTGCGGAAAAATCGCTTTTCTGGGATGTCCGGCGGAGGAAAGCATCGAACTCAAGTACCGTGCCGGACTGATTGACTCAGGAAAGATTGCCGCGACTTCAGGGAAAGCTTCCATGATTCTGGCAGGGGCGTTTGATGATGTGGATGCGGCAGCGATGCTCCATGTCGGCGGGCATCGGGCGATGAACTCCAACGGAGTCGTTCTGAAATGCGTTTCCTTTCGCGGCAGGAGTTGTCATGCCGCTTCTCCTCAGAACGGAATCAATGCAATAGACGCAATTGAACTTGCCCGTCATGCCGTCGCACTGATGCGCGAACACTACAGTTCTGAAAGTCTGGTCCGGATTCACGGAATCATCACCCGCGCCGGAGAGGCAATCAACATCATTCCTGACATTGCCTCAATGGAATACATGCTGCGTGCCAACCGCTTCGATCTCCTGAAAGAGCTTTCTCACCGTTTCGACAAGGCGATGCAGGGGGCGGCTCTTGCTACCGGCTGTCAACTTGAGCTCAGAACCTTCCCCGCCGCTCAGCCCATGCAGAATGACCCGGAACTTTACAAACTCTGCTGCAATGCGTTTGACAAGCTTCATCCGGACAATCATTTCGTCAAGGAGATTTATCAGACTCCCGGCTCCACAGATATGGGAGATGTCAGCTGCATTCTCCCCGCTCTGCATGGGGAAATTCCCGGCTGCGCGGGAACCTGCCACGGCACGGATTTCCGGATCGTTGATCCCGAGTGCGCCTGTCTTGAATCCGCAAAGGTCCTTGCCTCCATCGCTGTCGACCTCCTTTACGGAAACGGCGAAACAGGACGTCATTTTGCGGAAAAGAAGAAGAAGGAACACATTTCCGTGGAAGAATTCCGCAAACGCAGGGAAAGTCTGCTTGCGTCTTCTGATGAAAACGGGAAAAAAGACGCGTAAAAAAGGGGAAAAAGAAAAATTTCCCCCCTTTGTCTTTTCCCCTTCCCTCTCAGGAGAAGAGGTTCCGCGGCATGATGGAAATCCGGCGATCCGTCATGCCGGGAAAGACTGTTTTTCCCATGAAGCTGCGGAGCTTCCCGGCAGGGAATGGGATTTTGTCCCCCTGCCCTTCCGAAAAACATGGAAAAAAAAGATCAATTCAGAACTTTTTTCATGACGAAATCATCCATCACGAAACCGTTCCCGATGTCATTAACCACTTTTTCACAGCAGACAAAGCCGTTCCGTTCATAGGCTTTCAAGGCTCGGGCATTCTGCTTGTTCACGTTCAGATAAAGGGTCTTGTATCCTGCCTCTCTGCATGCGTCTGAGACATAGCGCAGAGCAAGGCTGCCGATTCCCTTCCCGTGATAGGAGGAGGAAAGATACAGCTTGTGAAGTTTCACGGCGCCGGGCTTCCCGGGGTAAGGGGCATACGCGAAAAATCCGACTGGGACATCGCCGTCGCAGATCAGACGGAACTGCATGTCCTCCTCTTCCATTTCGCGTTTCAACACCGGGAGATCATACATCATCTCCAGCATATAGTCAATCTGTTCCGGTGTCAGGATCCGTGCATAGGTTTCGGCCCAGATGGATGAGGCAAGGTTGGCAATCTGCCGGAGGCCTTCCTCCGTCTTCACAGAAAGAATTTGAATCGTTGCATTCATCTTGTTGTTCGTTTCCATCCGTTTCTATTGTTTTTTGTCCCGTCAGAGAGGGCCTCCAACCGGAGGAAAAGGGCTGCTTTCTGCTTTTTCTTCCCGTGAAACAGATTCTCCGGGAAAGAGTGCGAATGCGGGAAAACAGAGAAAAACGGATTTTCTTCCTTAAACTTTTTTCTTTTTTTCTTTTTCCCCTTCTCCGGGGGAAAGAAGCGCGCAAAAGAAGGAAAAACAATGGTTTACTTCTTTTCTTTCTTCACCCATTTTCCGGTTTCGTCCATGACGTATGTGCCTGGAAACGCCAGGTTGGAAAGTCTTATCGCGCGCCGTTTTCCGACATCTTCAGCAGAAGCCCCCTGCTGTTTCCCGATGGCGGTATAAATTGTTTTCCGATCGGCGTTTTCCGCCTTGACAAGCGCGGCATCGGCTTCATTCAGAGTCTGTTCCACCGGTGCGAGATAGCCTTTGTTGTCTTCACCGACAATTCCCCGTTTTTTCAGGTCCGCAATTTTCGTAAGACGTTCCTTCATGTTTTTCTTGAGTGTTTTTGCATCCGCACCCTGGACGGCGGAAAAGCAGGAAGCAAAAATCAAAACGGAAAGAAACACTCTGATCATCTTTTTCATTTTTTTCATACTCCTTTTAGTGTTTTTGCTGTATGGAGTTCAGATTTTCCATCAGCGCTTTGAAAAACTTTTTTTCAGAAGACGGACGGGGGTCTGAATATCATGTACACCGGATGATGAACTGCTCTCTGTTTTTTTCAGGCTTCTTTGCGGTATTTGTGCAGAAGGAGCTGTCACATTCTCCATGAGTCATTCTCAGGAATCCGCGCTTCCTTGAAAAAAGTGAGATGGAAGTTTTTTACATGGCATTCTGTTCTTCATCAATATCCCCGAAGAAGTCATCGAGCGCCTTGTCGATCTTCACATTGATGTCAATGGTGATATGAATGGGCTTGACTTCAATCGGCTTGATTTCGTTTTCGGTTTTGATGTTGAAGCACGCGGAGCAGAGGAGCAGGACTCCAAAGACCGATGCGGCGGAGAAAAAGATTTTTTTCATGATGTGCCGTCCTTTCATTGTTTTCATAATACGGAAAATCATTGCAAATGGGAATTCAAATTATTGATGATGCGCAGTGTGTCCGCAAGAGGCAGAGACACATTCAAATCGAGCTGGAACCCCTGATAATTGTGCGGGATGGTGGTTTTGACGAAAGTCTGCCCGTTATGTTCGTAGTAGAGAGGCTTTGCGGGTTTTCCGTTCAGCTGGAGTTTCAGTTTCAGGAGACCGGCCTCGGAATCGACCTGGACTCTGGCCCAGGAGTAGATGAAATCGCGCAGGGCATCCTCCGTCATCTGGAAAGAGGCATCTGCAGCGGCATTTTCCGAAATGGTTTTGGAAAGGAGGAGCTTGACAGAGCCTTCTTCGCCGGGAGTGGAATAAAGGAATCCGTCCCTGAAAATGATTTCTCCATTTCTGAGGACCAGGGGAATGGTCCCGCTAATCCGCCCGCCCGTACCGGTTCCGCTCTGGAGGACACCAAGCTGTTCAAGGAACTGGATCAGATCCACGCGGTCGCAATGCAGCGTGATCGGAGTTCTCCTGCTGTCCGGAGCCAGCCGGGTCGATTCCAGACGCACCTTCCCCCCGCACCAGTTCATCAGCGCGCTTTCCAGATACCAGACGCTCGGGGACTCCATCCTGTAACGGAGCACAGCCGAATCCATCCTGATCTGATCGCATTTCAGTTCCCGGAAGGAAATGGACTGATTCGCACGGCTGGCCAGTTCCGGCAGACGGGGAAGATCAAAGCTCATTCTCAGACCGGAAACGGAAAGATTGTTTTTCTTCATCAGAAGCTCTCCTTCCTTCAGACGGAAAGAAGCCGTCCCCGAGGATCCGGACGGAGTGATGTCATATTGCGCCGAAAGAGACATCTTGCCCGAAAGGTCCGCTCCAAATTCCTCCAGATCCGGAAGAAAAGCGGAGAGCCCGAGCGTATTGGAAAAAGACTGTTCCGGAAAATTCAGACTGCTGGAGACGGTCAATCCCCCCGGGGCGAATGGAGCGCAGTCTGAAGCGAAGTCGAAATGCAGAGAGAGCGCGCTGCCCTTCCCAGTCAGCAGAAGATGTTCGTTTTCAAAGACAATCTCGAACTCCGCCGATCCGGCGGATTTCCCGTCGTAAAGGACATCGCCGATTTTCACGGAACCGGTTTCAGCCGTTTTCCCCTCCGCAGGAGACGGCCAGACAAACGGGAAATCCACCGTGATCCCCGTCACGGCAAGCTTCTGCGAAGGCAGAACAGCCGATGCGGATACGCAGGAAAGACGCGAACGGAACAGCTGCTCCGAAAACGCCGTTTCCAGCACCGTCTCTGGAAGACTGATTTCCGCCCCCGCCCCTTCCGCGGCAACCAGGCAGTTTTTCATGGCGAAGCGTCCGGTAAATTTTTCTGGGGTCCCTTCCGCCGTCAGTGCAAGAGATCCCGCCTGTATTCGTGCAAAATCCGTATTTACAGTCAAGGCGCCGGAAGTTCCCTCCGTACGGAAACGGATTTCTTTCCCCGCCCCGAATTCCGCATCCAGGCGCAGTTCCGGCGCAGTACAGGTCAAACGGATTCCGGGCAGAAGAATTTCCCGGAGAGCAGGCGCAGCAGAAGAGCTGCCGCCTTCTGCTTCCTTCCCGTTCCCGGCAGATTTTTCCTCCTTCCCCGTTCCAGGCAGGGCCAGGTGGAATTTCCAGAGTCCATCCTGTTCCCCCCTGAGAGAACAGGACGCCTTGAAGGGAGCGTTCTCCCCGATCCTGAAAACGCCTTCTCCTTCCAGAGTCTTCCCGGAAGGAAGGCAGAGCAGCTGGAGGGAATCCAGTGCGAGATCCATCTCCTGCCAGCGTCCGGAAAATCCGGCAAGAGAAAAGGAGACACGTTCCTCATTTCCGTCAAACGAAAATTCCGGTCTGCAGTTCACGCTCCACACACCGGCATCCATTTTCAGATCCAGCGCTCCCCCGCCGGAAAAGCTCAGAACGCGGTTCCGGGTCAAATCATAGACATATTCGCTTCCGAAGTTCAGGCTCCCGTGCAGTTCGCGCGGCAGGGTGCCGCGAAGCGCATAGGGAAGGAAATCCGTATCCACAGCGGCGCCGGCCCTGCCGGAAACGGTTCCGGCGGGGAGATCACAGACTCCGTTCAGATCCAGACGGTTCCCGGATATGGAGATTTTTCCGTCAAAAGCGATCCTGTTCCATCCTTTTTCTCTGTCCGGGAAGGCTTCCCATTCAAACGGGAGCACAGCCATTTCCTTTCCCAGGCGCAGGCTGACATTTCCCTGAACAGAAAGAAGTCCGAGTTCAAAAGGAATGGTTTTTTCCAGATCCGGAAGAACGGCTGCGTTTTGTGTCTCTGCTTTCAAAGCTTCCTGCGCCGGATCCGTTGAATCCTGATCCCCCTCCGCAAGATCACTGGAACGGGTTTTCAGGACCTGAAGAAAAGGAATCGCCGGAGTGCCGGAATCCATTTCCGCAAGGATGTTCACTCCGCGAAGACGGACGGAATCAATCCGCCCTCTCAAAAGAGCCAGCGGATGATAGGCGATGGTGCAGGATTCAACGGTCATCACGCTGTCATTGCCGCGGGGGGGGACGGGGTCATTCGCCGCAACAGGATTATTGCGGACCACGTCAAACGACAAATCCGTCCGGAAAAGGCCGATGCGTTTGACCACCATGTTCATCGCCCCGTTTTCAGACATTTCAGCAAGCAGACGGTTCACCTGTTTCTCCACCCCGGCAGGCAAAAACACCACCGTCAGCAGAGCCAGCACGGAAAACACCGTGATCAGTGACATGAGAATCGCACAGCCGCCGACACATCCGATCCGGCGAAGGCATCCTCCTTTTTTCACAGAAGCACTTTTATTCCTCTGCTCCGGAATGCGGTCCGGAAGCTTCTGAGACGTTCCCGCAGCCGAAGACGCCGCAGCAGCTGATGAAGACTCTGAAGCAGAAGACGATGACGGAGCAGGAGACGACGAAACGTCTGAGGCGTTCCCCGTTTTCAGCTTTTCTTCATTGAGCTCAGGACGTTGTTCCGCAGGATGATTGTTGCGATCATTGCGCCGACGATCCGGCTTTTTCTTTCCGGCACTCATATTCACAGACACCTCTTCACAAACACCTCTTCACAGACACCTCGGGAGAACTGTTCCATCCGGAAAATACTCCACTGTTTTCACATGGACAGGGACGCCGTCTTCCCCAGTCCGGAAAAGCCTGCCCTCTTCATCGGAGAGGAACTTCCCCGCGGCGAAATCGTTGACGACAGGGGGAAAGACA
>CAJMAW010000069.1 GCA_905211485.1 uncultured Lentisphaeria bacterium
CCTCGCCATCCACGAGGACCTTCCACGTGGACAGGTTCGATGCGTCCGCCACGGATCCGAAGGAGAGCGGAAGCACGTAACCGCTGAGGGCGCCGCCGTCCGGGAAGTTGACGGTCCGGAGCTTTCCGCGTCTCCGCGCCCTTTCGGAATCGGCATGGGCCACTCCGGAACAGAAGAATTTTGAGGATTTTCTGTTGCGGGAACGCAGACTGGTTGAATCCGGTTTTTCCCGCTATTCGTGAATTTCCGGTCCGAAAAAATAGAGTAAGAGAAACAGCCCCGGGCCGTTTTCAAGCGGCGGCTCAGGAAAAATCAAGATCAAGAGGAGTGAAAATAACATGTTTGACGATCTGGGGTACACGCAGACGGCTTTCGACAACATCCTCCGCGTGAAGGAGGAACAGGCCGACAACATCCGCGCCGCGGGGAAGCTGATGGCGGACGCCGTGGAGGCCGACAAACTCATCAGCGTCTATGGCGGCGGCGGTCACACAACGCTGGTCATGGGGGAGATGTTCTTCCGCGCGGGAGGCCTTTCCAACATCAATCCGATCATGGAAACGGGCCTTTCCGTCTTCAACCAGGCCCTGAAGTACCTGGAGCTGGAGCGCTGCGTGAATTACGGCGCTTCGATCATGAGGTATTACGACCTCAGGGAAGGCGATCTGCTGATCATCTTCCACAACATCGGAATCAATCCGGCGACGATCGACGCGGCACTGGAAGCGAAGAAGAACGGAGTGAAAATCATTGCCGTTTCCAGCAGTTACTGGCAGAAGGAGATGCCCGCGGACCACTTCATCCGCCATCCGTCCGGCAAGAATCTTTTTGATCTGGCGGATGTCTGCATCGACGATTACAACCCCGTGGGCGATGCTGCGGTAACTGTGCCCGGTTTCGACACTCCGATCGCCCCTGTGTCGAATATCGTGGATTTTTCGATTGCGCATTTTCTGGAAATTGAATGCATTCGTGAATGTGTGGCCCGCGGCGTGACCCCGCCGGTCTGGCGCAGTGCGAACGCGCCGGGCGGAGACGAGTTCAACGCCGTTTATCTGAAAAAATACAAACCTCAAATCAAGAGCTTGTGAAAATGATCGGAGAAATGAACAAGGCACTGCGTTTTCTGTGCGCCAAATACGGTGTGCGGGAAGGGGAAATGGTGGATTTGGAAGGAACAATGAAAGTCCGTCTGCCGGACGGGACGGAAGCACTGCTTCTTCCCTGGCGAACGGAGCGGCGTTTCATTGAACTCAAGAATCTGATCGGGAACAGGACGCTGGAAGAGGTGTCCACACTGCGTTTCGCCTCGATGACGGGGGGGATCTGGGGAAACAGCTCGGGAAGGAACTGGATCTGGCGGTCTGGATTCTGGAACGGAAGATCCGTTCGCTGTTTGCGGTGTGCGCGCCGGACTGTTCCGCGGCGAATGTGATTGTGAAGATGGACAACGATGTGAATGTGAGCGTGGAGTGCGGGAACCGTCTGCCGAAGGGGAAGGAGACGATGGACCGTCACGAGATCATCGCCCGGCGCGGGATTGCGTCCGACCGTGTGGTGGACACGCAGGTCCCCCAGTCCTCGATCTATTCCTATACGGATTCCGGGGAATCGCATTATACGGACACGGATTCCGAACTTTTTGGTCTTCCGGAAGAGGAAATTCTGCTGGTCCGGGCAGCGTTCGCGGTCCTTTCAGATCCCGGACTCGCCGCCGTATGGAACGCCGCGGCCGCGGACATGGAGCGCTTTTCCGCGGCAGTCTTTGAATCCGACCGCACGCAAAGCGTTGTGACTTTTTAAGGAGGCAGCAGCCATGAAACCGTTGAAAATTGCGATGATGTCCCTTACGCACGGACACACCAGAAAATATTATCAGACTCTCCGCGACAACCCGAAACTCGACTGGGTCGCTTCCTGCGCCGAAGACGCCGAAGCCATGAAGGTGTATGAACTCTACCGGACCGGCGTCCCCTGTTATCTGAGTCCGGAAGAAATGTTTGAAAAACACCCGGACATCGAGGCCGTCGTGCTTGCCTCTGCAAACGACAAACATCTGGAGCAGGTCCGTTTCTGCGCAAAACGCGGGATTCACATCCTCTCCATGAAGATCCCGACATTCAATCTGGATGAATACGATGAAATGATCCGTCTCTGTGAGAAGGCGAACATCATCTGCCAGGTGGAGCTGGAAATGCATTACAATCCCGTCGTCCACCGCATGAAGAAGCTCATCGCGGACGGGACGATCGGGAAAATCCTTTCCGTGCAGGCGACGAACATCACCCTCTCTCCTGTCTGGGCCTTCCCCTGGCAGGGTGTTCCCGAGGCCAGTTTCGGTTCCCGGGTCCCGTTGAAAGAGGGCGATCCGCGTTTCCGCGGCGGCGCGCTCTGCGATCATCCCCATATCTTCGACCTCATCCGCTGGCTGACGGGGTCTGATTTCGACTATCTCTTTGCGGAAGTCGCACCGAATCTGCGCAAGGACATCCCCGTGGAGGACATGCTTCTGGCCAACGGGAAAATGAAGGACGGGACGGCGTTTTTGTTTGATCCGTCCTGGTCGCGCATGGAGGAGCGTCTCCGTGTGCCGGCGCCGGGGTGGGAGGTCTTCCCGAAACGCATGGAGGTGAATGTCACGATCACCGGGGAAAAGGGCGTGCTTGTCTGCGACTGCTTCGGCCCGAATGTCTACCACAACGGCGCGCCCAACGACCGTTACACCGTGCAGTATACCTATTTCGATGAATGGATCGGACTGATTGATGAATTCGTCGATTGCTGCCGGACGGGGAAACAGCCGAAGATCAATCTCAAATGGCATCGCCAGACAATCGAAGCCATGCTTGCCTGTTACGAAAGCATCCGCACCCGTCAGATTGCCCGGGTCGGCGCCTGAATCTGCATCGGGGCCGGGGAAATTTTCCCCGGCCGGATCAGAAGAGAGGTGAGAAGAAGATCCACAGCAGAAAAAAAGGATAAGATCTTACATCATGAGTGTCTCGAAGGAAAGAGAAGAACAGCTCCTGGCGGGGAGGACCATTCCCCAGGTGAAAAGCCTGGAATTGATTTCGGATGATTTCTACAAACTGGAAAACGGATGCCGGATTCTCCTTTGCGGAGGATCGGCTCCGGAAGAACTGGAGAAAGCGGAAGACATTCTGCGTCAGGATGCTTTGCGCTTCTGGAACTGTGTGCCCGTCTTTGAACGGAGCGCGGTGCCGGCGGAACGGAATGAAAAAACGGATGCGGAAGAAGCTTATGTGCTGGAACTGACATCGGAAAGACTCCGGATCGAGGCGTCCGGCGTGTCGGGTTTCCGGAATGCGCTGCGGACGTGTCGGCAACTCTCGGAAAGCTCCCGCGGGGTGGAGAAGACGACTCATTTCATCCTGCCCTGCGTGAAAGTGGAGGATTCGCCCTCGCTCCGTTTCCGCGGAGTGCATCTCTGCTGGTTCCCGGAGACTCCGGTTTGGGAAATTGAAAAGCAGCTTCGCCTTGCGGCGTATTACAAGTTCAATTATGTGGTGCTGGAATCATGGGGGGTTCTGGAGCTGGAGAGTCATCCGGAGTTCTGCTGGTCGGAATACCGGGTGCCGCAGGGAGAGATCCGCCGCCTGCTTTCGCTGGCGAAGGATCTGGGGGTGACTCTTGTCCCGCAGGTGAACATTTTCGGTCATGCCACAGCGTCCCGGAGCGGGACGGGGAAGCATGTCCTCCTGGACTTTCATCCCGAATTCGCCCCGCTTTTCGAGCCCGACGGCTGGACCTGGTGCCTTTCCAATCCGGCGACGCGCACGTTTTTGCGTGATATTGTCCTGGAAATTCATGAGCTCTTCGGTTCTCCGGAGTATTTCCACATCGGCTGCGACGAGGCCTACAACGCAGGAAGCTGCGCCCTCTGCCGCCGCGGAAACTATGCGGAAACTTTCAAGGAGCATCTGATTTACTTCCGCGATCTCTTCGCCGAACGGGGAACGCGCATCATGATGTGGCATGACATGCTGCTGCTGAGAGAGGACGAACGCTGGAATGGCTATATCGTCTGCGGACACAGAGAGGACGGGCTGGGATCCCTGTACCGGGAACTCCCGAAAGACATTGTCATCTGCGACTGGCAGTATGGCTGTCCGAAAGGGGAGGATGGTTCCGAACCGCTCTGGCCCACTTCGCGCTTCTTCAAGGAGAACGGATTTGATGTGCTTGTCTGCCCGTTCCTTGATTCCGAAGGGACGCGGAGCCTCGGACGTTTCGCCTCCACGGAAAATCTGCATGGAATGCTTGCAACCACCTGGCACTGCAACCGTTCCGGGCACATGTTCAATATTTTCTATTCCGCTTCCAATGCGTCGTGGAATCCGTTCCGGGAGGAGTATCCCGGGCTGCATCCCATGGTATTTTTCAACCGCCATGTCCGGGAAGTCGGGATGGATATGGGAATTTCCGAATATGAGGAAAGCGGGTCGATCCGCCATCAGATCAATCCACTGCCGTATCAGGGACAGGGCTGGTGATGACTGGCGTCTTCAGAAGAGCAAAGAAAAAAAACAGCTGAAGAGTCGTTGTCAATTTGTCTTTGATGCATCTGCGGAACGGAGTCCGTTTTCTTTTCCTGCCCTCCGGACGAGGGGGGCGGGGAGAAGAAGACGGACTCCTTTCTTTTTCCGGAAAAAAAAGGGGGGACGGCAGTGGCCGGGAAGTCTCTTTCTTTTTTTTTTTTGTTTGACGCGTGTTCTTCAGTAAAAGCTTCAGAATCAGTCAAGAACGTTCTTCCCCCGTTTCCGCCCCGGGCAGAAACGCTCAAGAACGAGTGACAGAAGAGCCAAGAAGAGCCAAGAAAAGCCAAGAAGAGCCAGGAAGAGCAAGGAAAAACAAGAGAGAGGAGAATCCGCAAGATGGCCGATCCCGTCACCCATTACATCAACCGGACTGAATCGCTGGTGATTTTCGCGCTGGAAAAACTTTCCGCTTCCCCGCACTGGACGGCATACAAGCTGCCCGGGATGCTTCCGGAATCGTTGACGGAGAGAATTCCGGGAATGAAACTTCCCTCTGTTGCGGTGACGCACAGTTCGTCGGAATACGGGAATCTGCCCCGGAGGACGGCGAATATTTCGGTGATTGTCAGTGTGGATGCCACGGATGAGGATTCCGAATTCACGGCGCGCGACCTTGCCGATGAGGTCATCTCTCTTTTGGACGGACAGATCTCCCAGAATGCGCTGTATCGGATTTCCACATATTCGGCACTGGACTGCGATCCTTTACTGACGTCTCATCTTCTGGTATTCCGTGTCGAGGATCATTGACCCGACAGCAATACGGCAAATGAGCCCCATGAAATCAATGAGACCAGTGGGGCTGATGAAGATGTATTTCCCCTTTTTCCCCCTTACTGATGCTTCACATGCCGAAGCCGCAGGGATCCCTTCGGCTTCGCATTTCTTCCGGAGAGACACCGAAATACTTCTTAAATGCTCTTGAAAACTGCTGTATCTGAGCATATCCGACCCGGTCCGCCACTTCGGAAACATTCCAGTTTCTGTTCATCAGGAAATCCGCCGCCCGCTCCATTCGCAGTTCATGGCTGAAACGGATCGGCGGGACTCCGAAGAATTTCCGGAAGAGAACGGAAAAGCGTGCTGTGGAATAGCCCGTTCTCCGTGCCAGCTCCGCCAGAGGGCGCGGATGACCCTCCAGTGCCATTTTCCGGCGGATTTCCAGAAACGTGAGAGGTATTTTCTCCCGTATCGATTCCCTGAGATCCCTTGTGAGACTCCGGAACAATGCTTCAAAGAGGAGTTTCAGAATTTCCACCGTGTCCAGAGCGACTTTTTCTACACGTTTCATTTCACTCTGGAGGAAATTCCTCCGGATTCCACTTTTTTCCACGCCTCCTTCCGTCGGGTCCATTCGCTTGAGTACGGGAAGGACTTCGTCATCGCCGACAACATTCGAGGTGTCGGCCGCTTCGCAGGATGTTTCCTCCTCTGGCAGCAGAACAATTCCGGATGGCGGGGAGAAGGAGAAATGAAAATGTTCCTGGATGGAGACCGGGATTATCCCAGCATCTGCGGCACCGGCACAGAAGATTATTTCTGCGGCGCATGGGGATTCCGGGAATCCTTCACTTCACCTTATTCGGGATATCGTTTCTGCGGGGAACACAAAAAAGTGGGGACGCGTCATGCAATGTACCGTTTTCATCTTGCGGAACCCATCTGGTTCCGGGAGTCGTTCCGCTGCAGCATACAGGCTCTCGGATGGCGCTCCGAACATCGGTATCTGCCTTTGCGCGACGATATTTCCGCTGTTGCCTACTGGTATCAGAAGGAGCCGCACCGCCCCCCTTCCGGCGCTCCCGGACAGAAACGGACTGGAAATGATCTAGACTCATTGTTCGCTCCCATCTTCTCATAGATTCCCTCCGTTTCTGAAAGGATCAAATCGTCAGGACTGGCGGGGGCAGGACGGCGGCTTTGACCTGTCCGGGAATGTAATAAGCTGTTGTCTCCTCCGGCAAAGGGCTCTGACATGGAGGGAATAAGCTCAAGAAGCTCCTGGAATTCCTTTCCCCCTCGGCAAAGGAAAGAAGTCACTCTTCGAAAAAAACAAGATCCATACCGGAAAAATGCAGAATGGACATTGGAAAATTGAATCTCCGGAAGTATATTCTTCCGGAGATTTTTTTCAGACGGCGTTATGTATTATCCTGAACGGGGAAATCCTGATTTTCCTCATTGTGAGAAGAAAGAGTGAACCGATATCGTTTCATAGCCTTTTATCTGCCTCAGTATTATCCGACTCCCAGCAACAATCTCTGGTATGGCGCAGGTTTTACCGAGTGGACCAATCTCGGGAAAGCGAAAAAATGCTATCCCGGGCATGATTTCCCCCATATCCCGGGAGAACTCGGTTATTACGATCTGCGTCTTCCGGAAACGCGGGAAGCGCAGGCAAACCTTGCCAGAGAATATGGCATAGAAGGCTTCTGCTATTATCACTACTGGTTCGGGAACGGTGTGCGGGAACTGGACCGCCCTTTCCGGGAAGTTCTCCAGACCGGCAAGCCGGATTTCCCTTTCTGCCTCTGCTGGGCGAATCAGACCTGGAAAAAGAAAATGTGGAACAAGGATACGGTGATCGATGCGGAGATCCTGAGGGAGCAGCTTTATCCCGGTCCGGAAGACGAACGGGCCCATTTTGAAGCATGTCTGTCGGCATTTCGGGATCCTCGCTACATCCGTGTCGACGGAAAGCCTCTGTTCATGATCTACCGACCTCTGGATCTTCCGGACATAAACTCATTCATCGCTCACTGGCAGGAGCTTGCACATGAAAACAATCTCGATGGGATCTTTTTTGTCGGGCAGACGCCCAATGCGGAGCGGGATCTGCCGCTTCTTTCCCGGACGCTCTTGACGGGATCAATACTCTGCGCATGCATGACTATAGAAAACGCTGGAATCCTGCAAAGTATTTCCTGAAGCGGATTCTATGGAATCTTTCCCCGTATCCGAAAATTGTTCACTATAAAGATGTGGCGCGTTTCTTTGTGGCGGAGGAAGACCGCAGGGAGAACATCTACCCATCGGTTTTGCCGAACTGGGACCACTCTCCCCGTTCCGGTCGCGGCGGAAGCATCATTCACGGATCATCTCCCGAACTGTTTGAGCACAATGTGCTGGACGCCCTGGACGCAGTTTCACTCAAACAGCCCGAGCATCGGCTGATATTCATCAAATCCTGGAACGAATGGGGCGAAGGAAATTACATGGAGCCCGATCTCCGATTCGGACGCGGATATCTGGAAGCGTTGAAACATGCCGTTGAAAGTATGGAGTCGGCCCGAAGGAAATAGGTCCTGCTTTCCTTTGCTTCTCTTGGCTTCCCTTTTCTTCTTTTTTTTCAATCCCCCTGAATCCATGAGATGGATCCGGGAGAAGTGCCGCCACACTTTCTAGTCTCCGTTTTCACGGATTCTTTCTGCTTTTATGGATTGGAAAGGAGAGGAATTCCGCTCATTCTTCATATTTCCGGCTCATCCCGGAGGATCCTTCCCCAGATCCGGAAGGGACGGGAGGAGGAGGGGCGGAAGAGATGAGATCGCCCTGTGATTTTTTTCCCCGGAGAAGGAAGCTTGACACATTTTCAGTTTCCGGGAGAACTCTTCTGACGGGATTTCCAGACTTCCAGACGCTCTTTCGCATTCTTTTCCAGAGCCCGGTAGAAAAAGTAGAGGTCGTACATGTGATACACTCCTCTGCCCATGAGTTTCTCCGCCTCGAAGTTTTCCCTGTCCTTCAGATGAACCGCAAGCGCTCCGCGTTCGGGATGAATTCTCGCCCCGCAGAAAGCGGGAATTTCCATGCTTTCCCCCGTCCTGTAGTCATAAATCACAGCGCCCGGATTCTTCTCTTTGGAAGCGGGTTCAGGGCCGATGGACCAGTTCAGCGGATTGATGCAGAAAACCCCTTTTCCGGAAAAAGGAGAGGATATATTGCAGTCTTCCGATTCCGTATTGAAAGAAATGATGACCCCGATGTCAAGAGCCCCCTGCGCCATCTTCAGATGCGGATGCCCTTTCAGGTCCTCCGGACGAATCGGACAGCCCGGAAGCCAGGCTCCCACAAGGCGGGACTGCAGATCCGGATCCCGAAACTCCTCTTTCAGCAGCTCGAAAAGCTCCATCGCCCCCTGGCTGTGACCCAGAAGCAGAATGGGACGGCCCTTGTTGCAGTGTTCGAGATAATAGCGGAACGCTCTCCGGACGTCCATTGCCCCTCTTTCCATTCCGGGGGAAAGTTCGCCATTCAAACTTTCCCCGCCTTTCCGGAGATGCTCCATGCAGCGTGAAAATTCCAGCTGTCTGCAGAACGGGGCATAAACATTGGCAAAGGATCCGAAGATCCCGCTCTGGAATCGGGCGATGCCACGAGTTTTTTCCCGGAGAAGAGGGGTGTCCCAGGACATCAGGGCCTGGTGCCTGTCCGCAAACACTGTCGGATAGACATAAAACACATCCGCCTCGAATTCCTGTTTCCCTTCTCCGCCTGAAGATGGGAAGAGAACCCAGTTCGATTCATCGGAATAATCAATTTCCCCCTTTCCGGCTTCTTCTTCCGCAGAGGAGTCTTCTCCCGGAAGCGCCTCCGATATGCTTGCCGTTCTCCCTTCCACCGCGGAAGAAGGAGCGGAATACTCCGGGGGTTCTCCTCCGCCTTCGCCGCCGCTCCGGCAGGCGGAAGAAAGCAGAAGCAGAGTCGAAAAAAACAGAGCGCAAACAAAAGAGAGGGCGCGGAATGGGAAAAACGGGAATAATCCCCGAAGTCTTCCGTGTTCATCGGATTCCAGACTCCGGCATGGGAAAAGATTCCTGTCCTCTTCTTTTCTGCTGTTCTCTTTCATTCTCCTGTTTCCCTTTCGTTTCCCTTTCTGTTCATGAATCTCCGCATTGGATTCCGCTGCGGGCAGGTTGTTCAGAGAGATCTTTCTCTTCTTTTCGAGAGATTGGAACATTTCCCTCGCCCCTTCTTTTCTTCCATAAGGGAGAAGATTCAGAGAAGGTTTGTAAAAAGAGCGAGAAAGAATTTCTTTGCTCTGGTGAAAAAGTTTTCCGCGATGGGGTGGGAACGTTTTTTCGCTTCCGGAGAAAAGGATTCTGCATAGCGGCGCAGGAGCTCCTTCTGCTCCTCCGTGAGAGTTTTCGGCACTTCGACAAAGAATTTGACGTGATGCGTTCCCCGGACGCCGTTTCTGCGAAGAGAAGGCATGCCTTTCCCCTGGATTCTCTGGATGTCTCCATTCTGAGTTCCGGGGGGGACGCGGAAACTTTCCTTGCCCTTGACGGTGGGGATTTCGATGTCGCCTCCGAGGGCGGCGGTGGTGAAACTGATGGGGACTTCACAGAAGGTGTCGTCGCCCTCCCGCTGGAAGATTTCCGAGTCCCGGACATGGAGGAGGACGTAAAGATCGCCGTCCGATCCTCCGCGCAGCCCCGGTTCTCCTTCTCCCTGGACACGCATTCTGGTGCCCGTGTCGACTCCGGGCGGGATTTTGAGCTGTACTTTTCTCCGGATTTTCTTCTGTCCGGATCCGGCACAGTCGCGGCAGGGTTTTTCTGCGGTGAATCCGGCTCCGCGGCAGGCAGGGCATTCATGCATCATGGTGAAGAAGCCCTGGGAGACGGAAACCTGTCCGGATCCTCCGCAGCGCTGACAGCGTTTGCGCTGCGTCCCCCGTTCACAGCCGGACCCGGAACAGCTGGAACACTGTGCCATGCGCATGAATTCGATTTCCCGGTCCGCTCCGTTGACGGCGTCTTCAAAATCGATTTCCAGATTGTAACGGAGATCGGCTCCATCCACCGGGGCGTTGGGATCGCTTCTGCGTCCGCCGCCGAAGAAGGATTCAAATCCGGCACCTGCGGCTCCGCCGAACATTTCACGGAAAATGTCGAACGGATCGTGCATGGAAGAGGCGTTGCCGTAAGAGGATTTGAATGCGTCTTCCCCGTAGCGGTCGTAGAGCTGACGTTTTTCCGGATTGCCCAGGACATCGTAAGCCTGGGCAATCTGTTTGAATTTTTCCTCCGCGGCCTTGTCTCCGGGATTTTTGTCCGGGTGATATTTGACCGCAAGACGGCGATAGGCTTTTTTGATATCGGTTTCCGTGGCCTCTTCGGAAATTTCAAGAAGTTCGTAGTACGTGGCCATTATTTGCCATCCAGTCCCTGTTCAAGGGATTGCGTCATGAGCTTCACGGTCCGTTTTGCGAAGAGAACGGGATCGGGAAGGGGACTGCCTTCACTGACCAGTGCCTGATCATAAAGCATCTCCGCATATTCGGAGAGTTCCGGAGAATCGGGGGTTTTGTCATGAAGTTTCTTCATGGCCTCGATCAGGGGATTGTCGGCGTTGAGTTCGAGAATCCGTTTGATTTCGGGCGTGTCTTTGTTGAAGGCCTTCATCATCCGCTGCATGTTGGCGCTGGGATCGAATTCATCGCTTACGAGGCAGCAGGCGCTCTCGGTCAGACGGGAGGAGAAACGGACGTCTTTGACCTTGTTCTCCAGTGTCTTTTTCAGGAAATCAATCAGGGATTTGTTGTCCTCTCCGGCCTTGCGGGTTTTTTCGTCGAGTTCCTTCTGAACGGCTTCGTCGAATTTGACATTGCCCTTGGAAACCGAATGGAAGGCTTTGTCCGCATATTTCATGGATTCGCCGAAAACGAATTCATCCACGGGGTCGAGCATGAAGAGAACGTCGAAATTCTGTTTCCGGAGCATTTCCAGCTGGGGGGAGTTTTCGACTGCATCCCGGTTGTCTCCGCAGAGATAATAGATTTCCTTCTGAGTGGAAGGCATCGCGTCCACATATTCCTTGAGCGTGATGAGCTTGCCCTTCGGGTGGTTCATGCTTTCAAAGAGAAGGAGATCTTTGAGCTTGTCCTGATTCCTGTAGTCGGAATGGACGCCTTCTTTTAGAAGACGGCTGAATTCACGGTAGAAACTTTCATATTTTTCCCGGTCGTCCCGGAGCATTTTCCCGAGTTCGGAAAGAATGCGGGAGGTCAGGGCCTTGTTGATTTTCGCGATCTGCGGGTTGTCCTGGAGCGTTTCGCGCGATATGTTCAGCGGCAGATCGCTGGAATCCACCACCCCGTAGACGAAGCGCAGATAATCCGGAAGCAGACCCGGGCATTCATCCGTGATGAAGACGCGGCGCACATAAAGATGGATCCCGTTCTTGTTCCTTTCGCCGAACTGGAACTGGAACGGCATGCGTCCGGCGATGAACAGCAGCGCACGGAATTCGGAGGTCCCCTCCGCGCTGAACAGAATGCGTTTCAGCGGTTCGCCGTAATCCATGGAAAGATGCTGGTAGAAGGTCTTGTACTCTTCTTCCGTGACTTCCGACTCGTTCCGGAGCCAGATCGCCTTCCGGCTGTTGAGAACGCTGTCTTCAGTCTCTTCCTTGCCGTCTTTTGTCACGGTGTGCTTCATCCGGATCGGGTGCTCAATGTAGTCCGAATATTTTTTGATGACGGAGGAAATCTGCCAGTATTCCAGATAGGAAAGATAATCTTCCTTCAAATGCAGCGTGACGGTGGTGCCGTTTTCCTGTCTTTCCGATTCGGAAATGCTGAAGGTCCCCTTTCCTTCGGATTCCCATTTCCATGCCTTCGCATTGCCTTCAATTTTCTTCGTTTCCACGCAGACTTTATCTGCGGCCATGAATGCCGAATAGAAGCCCACGCCGAACTGCCCGATCAGCTCCGGACCCGTGATGTTTTCCCCGGGATTCTTCAGCGCTTCCAGAAATGCCTTCGTCCCGGAATGGGCGATGGTACCGATATTTTCTATGAGTTCTTCCTTAGTCATTCCGATTCCGTTGTCGGAAATGGAAAGGGTGCGGGCGTCCTTGTCGGCGGAGATCCGGATTTCCCAGTCGCGGGTGAGTTCAGGTTTCGTGAGGGAGAGAAAGCGGGCTTTGTCAATGGCGTCAGCTGCATTGGCCACCAGTTCCCGCAGGAAAATGTCCTTATTGGAATAGACCGAATGGATCATCAGATCAAGAATCTGCTGAATTTCCGCTTTGAATTGTAAATTTTCCGTTGTCATGGCAGTGGATTCCTTCTTGTTTTCATTTCAGGAGACCGTCGTGTGCTGTTTCAGGGCTTTGCTGTCAGGCGGTTTTCTGTTTTTCCTTCTTTGGAGACTCATGCATTGGGGTAGGGGAGGCAACGGCATTGGCGGAATCGCCGTCCTTTCCGGAAGAAGCCCCCCCTCCCGAACGGTAATCCGTGCAGTAAAATCCGCTTCCTTTGAAAATGATTCCGGCTCCGGTTCCGATCTTGCGTTTCAGCGAATTTTTCCGGCATTCGGGGCAGGTGGTCAGGGGATCGTCTTTCATGGATTGGAACTGTTCAAATTCGTGTCCGCAGGCCTTGCAGATGTATTCATACGTGGGCATTTCCGCTTGATCTCCTCAAATCTCTTTAATTTTTTATGGAAAAAAATATCAGTGAAATAGACAAGCAATCTTTGTGCCAGTTTATGCAGGATCTTTACAATGATTTGAAAATGAGTATATCCCTACCGCTTCAGGGGGGGGGGGCATGCTTTTTTTCTGCGTCAAAATGTCCCATGACACAGAAAAACTGCGACACTCGTTCCGGATTTAGCCCCTCCTTTTCCGGTTCTCATCTATCTCTATTTTCTGATTTCTTGCTGTTCCTTTCCCCGCATTTTTTTTTGTGAAGATTTCCGGGACAGCGGAAAGAAGAAAATGCCTTTTTTTTCCTGTTTTTCCCGTGATTTTTGACACAGATGTGATACAGTAACGAACTTTTTATTCCTTTTGCTTGTCCTTGCAGGAAAATGCTCTGAGTACAGGGGACTGAGAAGGAACTGTATTGTTTGTATCAGGAAAGAAAAATAAAGTGAATAATGAAGGTGTGTCTGATATGACTTTTCTGCATTTGAAACGCCGGACGAATCCCGCCGCACTTCTGCCGGCATTTTTCCTTGTCATGCTGCTTGCCGTTTCATCAGCGCTCCATGCTGTTGAAATCAAGGAGAAGAAGCCGACCCGTGAAATGTCTGCAATCACCAGCTTGACAGTGACGTTCATCACCAAACAGCATTATGACCGCAGACCTTTCGACGCAAAACTCTCCGAGTCCGTATTCGATCATTATCTGAAGACTCTGGATCCCGGGAAAATGTTTTTTACAAAGGGGGATGTGGAGAAATTTTCCGTGAACAGCCGGAATCTGAACAAACTTCTCCCCTACGGGAAGGTCGATTTCGCCTTTGACGCCTACAATCTCATGCTCCGGCGCATGAAGGACTATGTGGAATATTCCTCTTCGCTCATCGACAAAGGATTCGACTTCACAATTGATGAGTCTTTTGAATACGACCGCTCCAAAGCCGACTGGCCCGCCTCCGAAGAGGAACTGCATGAGCTCTGGAGAAAAAAAATCAAAAACGATATCCTGACGCTTGTCCTGATGGACCGCTCCATGGAAGCGGAAGCCGGGAAGACTCCCGCCGCCACCTCCACCACCTCCGCCACCTCCGCTACTTCCACTTCCACCGCCTCGGGATCCGCCGGGAAGGTGGAGTCGTCCGGCAGCGGCAGTCAGGGGCAAACGAGTTCTTCTCCATCCGCTTCTTCCGCTCCGGGGGTGGGGACCGCAGCGCAGCAGCCGCAGCAGCCGACGGCAGTTCATTCCTCCTGGGCGAGGAAAACTCCCGGCGAGCGTGTGAAAAAACGTCTGGAACAGATTCTCCGGAATTACAACGACCTGGAACTGGTGGAAGTGCTGGAACTCTTTCTTTCCTCGTTTGCGCAGGTCTATGACCCGCATTCCGCGTATATGTCTCCCCGGACGGGAGAGGATTTCAATATGGGCATGAGTCTCTCTCTGGTCGGGATTGGCGCGGTCTTGACCTCCGAGGACGGATATACCAAGGTTGTGGAAATCGTTCCCGGCGGGCCGGCCGACAAGGAAGGCCAGCTGAAGGCGGAGGATCGGATTATCGCCGTCGCACAGGAAAACGCCGATCCGGTCGACGTGATCGACATGCCGCTTCAGAAAGTGGTGGACATGATTCGCGGCGAACTCGGCACCAAGGTCACTTTGACCGTTCTGGATGCGACCAAGGGACTTCAGTCCATTCCCAAACGGATTGAAATCATACGCAATAAAGTCATGCTCAAAGAAGCGGAAGCCAAGGGCGTAATCCGCGAGGTGAAGCTGCCGGACGGCTCCGTGAAGGAAATCGGCGTTGTCACGCTTCCTTCCTTCTATATGGATTTCGACGCCGCACGCAGGGGCGATCCCGATTTCAAAAGTTCCACGCGCGATGTCAATAAAATTCTTGAGAACTTTCAGGCGGAAAAAGTCGACGGCGTCATCATAGATCTGCGTTCCAACGGCGGCGGAAGTCTCTGGGAAGCCATTGCCCTGACGGGTCTTTTCATCCCTTCCGGTCCCGTTGTGCAGGTTAAGGATAAGATCGAAATCCAGGTCAAGGAGGATGAAGACGGCGGCTATATCGCCTACGGAGGACCTCTTCTCGTGATGATCAACCGCCTGAGCGCTTCCGCTTCGGAGATTTTTGCGGCGGCCATCAAGGATTACGAACGGGGAGTGCTTGTCGGCGACAGCAAGACTCACGGCAAGGGCACCGTGCAGGTCGTGAGCGATCTGGACCGTTACATGCCGTTCCACTCGGGCGAAGTCTTCCCCGCCGGATCCATCAAGCTAACCAATGCCAAGTTCTACCGCATCAACGGCGAATCCACTCAGCTCAAGGGTGTTGTCCCGGATATCGCTTTCCCCTCCTTCACGGACAGCATGGAAATCGGCGAGGAAAAACTCGAACACGCTCTTCCCTGGGACAGCATCCGTTCCGCCGAATATCAGAAATACCCCGGCATTCTTCCCGCCCTGATCCCGCGTTTGAAGGCCAATTCCGAAAAACGAATGGCCGCCAGCGCCGATTTCAAAACCCTGAAACTCGATATCGACACCTTCAACAAGATCCGGGACAAAAAATCCATTTCCCTCAATCTCGAAAAACGCTGGCAGGAATATCTCAATGAGAAAAATCTCCAGGAGGAACAGGAAAAACTCATGCGCCTCGGCGATTCCCGTTCCGCTTCCGCAAGAACTTCCTCCCGGGAGAAAAATTCCGAAGTCAAAGATCTCTATCTTGAAGAAAGTCTCAATATCATGGCGGATCTGATTTCTCTTTCCGCCGGGGAGCAGGCAAGGCAGGCAGCTCAGGCGGGGAAATGAAGAAATCTTTTGATCTTCTTTCTTCCAGTTCCGGGCATTTCCTCCGGCAACAAGCCATCGGGTTTTTCCTTTCTCCTTATCCCGGGGTTTCCCATCTGTCTGCCGTTTCCGTTTCGCGCGGGAGGGGAAGATATGAAAATGAGGAAGGACGAAATGGAAATGGAAAGATTGAATCATTTCCATTTCCAGGGGATCTGGATATACTCTTGAGGAAGGCTTTTTCAAAATCCACTTAAAATTATAAAGAATCCACATTCAAAAAAAAGGAGGGGTGTAAGCCATGGAAGAAGCGATGTTTTGTTTCCAGTGTCAGCAGACCGCTCATAATTCCGGATGTGAAGGGCGTGCCGGTGTCTGTGGAAAGAAAAGTGACACCGCCAATTACCAGGATGAGCTTACCGGTGCGCTGATCGGCCTGTCACGTGCCGTGCGTAAAAAGCTTGCCCTGAATCCGGATGCTTCTTTCGAACATGCGGATGAACTTATCTTAAAAGGGTTATTCACCACGATTACCAATGTTAATTTTTTCAATGATACGATTATCGGACTCATTCGTGAAGTAAATGTCGAAAAGGACCGGATCTATCCGGATATCATGAATTATGATGTCCACCATATCTGGGAAGATCAGGAAGATATCCGCTCTTTAAAGTCTCTGATTCTTTTCGGACTGCGCGGCATGGCTG
>CAJMAW010000070.1 GCA_905211485.1 uncultured Lentisphaeria bacterium
TCGCCTCCGCGGCCGCCTGTCCGGGCTTCTTTTCCGCGTTATCGGGTTTCTTTTCCGGTTCGCCGGGCTTGCTCGCCGGTTCGCCGGGCTTCTGTTCTGGTTCCGGCTTTTTCTCCGGAGGTACAGCGTCATTCGGGGCGCTCACGGCGGAAACACTCTTCGTTTCGGACTTGTTGTTCATAGCTTCTCCTTCCTGGTTGACAAGGTTGAATTTCGCATTCACTTTCATATTGGTGTGAGCATCCGCGCCCACGGCAACAACGGAAACCTCCCGCAGCGTCGATTTTTTGATGTGGTAGAACGGGCCTTCGACTTCCTGGCCATTCACCTCGCGGCTGCCTTTGACCAGCTCGCACTCTTTCACATCCGCACCGATGCTCAGCTGCCAGTCCGCTCCTGCCTTGCCCTGCGCAATGATATCGGCCGCATCCTTGCTGTCGGAGACGATCTCCCCGGTGATTTCCAGAACATTGTTCCGAACTGCGGCAGAAATGAGTCCGATCCGGCTGTCCGTCTTGTTCTCGTGATTGGTCAAAAGCGGGACACTTTCGGGGATCTCCATTCCGGCAAGATCGACCACAACAGGATGTCGCCACCCCGGCAGATTCATTTTCCCGCCGGAGTAGGCAACTCCGACCACTTTCGGTTTCGCGCCGTTTGACGCTTCTATCAGGGTGAATTCACTCATATATCCTCTCTGGGTTCTGAACCGTCATCCGGTTCGGTTTGCTGTTCCGGGGATTTCGGGGATCCCGGGGACTCGGAACTGATCGGGATTCCAAGCTCCTTCATCAGTTTGATCTCTTTTGCCCGCTGCCGCAGAACGGACAAGTAATCCCGTCCGTCCTTGGCACACTCTGCCGCAAGAGTTGTTGTGTTGTTCGTCAGCCGGGTTTCCTGGGCGGTGGCTTCCTTCGACGGATCGACATGCGGGAAGCCGTCCCAGAACCATGTGTGCCGCTCGTCCACCACTCGTCCGCCCGCTGTCAGGCGGTATTCCCGGAACCACACCTCAAAAATCCGGTTCAGGACTTCCGTTTCCCAGAACGACCGGTCGACAAGAATCGACTTGTGGTAAATCTGGTTGTCCAGTCTGCCGCTGGCGTAGTTGTGCCCGGAAAAATCTCCCGCCAGCGTGCCGTAGGTCGTCACCACACAACGGGCGATTTCGCTCAGAATGATCTTCACGAACTCCGCATGGTTCGCCGCCGGCTGTTTGGGGTCGAGCTGTCCCATTTTCCATCCGGCCGGAACCGTCAGCATCATGTTCCGTTCCAGCGGAATGGCATCCATAGGCTCGACTTCATCCGATTCGCCGTTCGGTGGAGCGTCCGTGTAGAGAATCGCCGCAAAATCCGCTGCGGCCTCCGCCGCGGAAAGCACAGCCAGATTGTACCTGCGAAGTTGAGCAAACAGCGGCAGTGCGGGCGTGATCTCGGGGACGCCACGATGCAATCCCGGACGATCCTGACGGAAAATATGAATCATGTATTCCGCCGGGATGTGGATCGCATCGTCGCCCGGCATATACCGGATGTCCCCGGGATGGTACTTCAAAACCCGGTAGTCCGTCGGATTTCCCCAGCGGTCATACGAGATTCCGTCGACACTGGTATCATCTTCAAACCAGCGCAGTTCACCGGAAACACGATCCGCCTCAATCAACTGCAGATCCAGTTTCACACCGTGGCGGATTTTGGGATTCGTTGCCAGCACGGCAAACGCTTCGCCATCCTGACAGCGGGCCATTCGCATCGTCCGGAGTTTCGGAGCAAGACGAACGGCATCCGACCAGCGCATGAATGCCGTTTCCACAGCATCGTTGAACGTTTCGTCGGCGGATAGCATCTGCAGTCGCGGCCCCGTGCCGATGGTGTCATTTGCGAGCATCTGCACCAGTCCTCTGGCGTAGGAATTGTTGGCAACTTCGTAGCGCGAGCGCATCCGCAGCGTCCTGCGCACTTCCGGCGCGGCCTCCATGTCCGCAGACAGATGATCCGCCGCCGACCAGTGACGCCAGTTGTCCCGCGTCGTCTGCGCCGCATCAAACCGGGCGCGGACAAGCTGTTTCGGAGGGGTTCTGCTCCGAAAAATGGATTTGAGTCTGTTGAACATCGATGGATCCTCACGCCCCTGAATGGCACAATTTGGTTATCTTCAGGCCGGAAGTCCGGGATTTTAGGGCCTTTTTCGACGCGAGATATTCATCTGCCGCAATCTGATCGGCAAGGGAATGCTGCTCGACCTTCTGTCCGTCCACTTCTGCAGACTTCGGTCCCGAGGCATTCCGCCGGATCGCCTCTTCCAGTGTCTCATTTTCCGGCATGGCAGCACTCCGGTTCATACTTCCCGCGATAGGATTCACATTCACCGATGATGAACTCCGCATGATGATCGCATTTATTGAGAAGCGCGCACTCGATTGCCGCAAACGCCTTCCGCATTCTGCGGACCTTTTTCTTCAGTTTGCGATACCGAGCTGCCAACTCGGCATATTGTGCCGAACACTCCAGGCATTCCACATCAGCTTCACTCATTGATTTCCTCCGTTTTTATGTGATTTGAAGACTCATTTGAGGCTTCGGTTATTTCTCCGACCGGAAATTCGCCACGTTCGTGGCTGATTTTCTCTTCCACCTTCTGAATCCGTTCCCCGATCCACATCATACAGTTTACTGCCATGGAGTTTCCGCATGCTTTGTATCTTGGCGCGTCAGGACATTCTTCCTCGGATTTACCATTCCAGGGAATTCGCGTGTGATTGTCGGGAAACCCCATCAAGCGCTCGCATTCAAGGGGAAGCAGTTTGCGAACTGTCGGTTTTCCGGATGGCGTGTACGCAACTCCATGCACATCTCCGGCAGTCTGCGTATACATCACACCTTCTTCAGAAACCCCCATTCCCGATCCACCGGAACGTTCGCCGGGCTTCATTTTGTCTCCGTCAAGTGCGATTGGTTCGACAATTACCGTTTCCGCGCCGGGACCGCCTGCCGTAACGGTTTTTCCCGCTTTCGCCTCCGTCACATAAAGGCCGCCGTTCGGACGATCTTTTCGTCTGCCGTTCGCATCGCAGAAGGAAACGTGAAAACATTCTTCACGAGCTACCGCGGGAGTCACTTCCGTGCGCATCGTAGGGAAAACTTCGTCCCAAAATCCCTGCAGATCACCTCCCGCATCGTTTTTAATGAAGCCGATGGCTGTTTCCGGTTCTCGTGGAACTTCCTGCAGGAGCGGAAGATTGTTCCCGCCTGTCCCCATGCGGGCAACGATGGATTGTGACACTTCGACCGATTTTATACGGGAATCGGGAGCATGGTTTTCATAGCAAAGAAAATCCGTTCCGGTCTGTTCAATCACACATTGGAGACGCCCCTTGTCCGGCATGAACTGCTGATCGCTCGTCCGCGTCAGTGTGCCCGCCTTCTGGGAACCGTCCCACCAGTCTGTCGAAGCAGAGCCTCCTTCAGAATCTGAGGGAGCACTTTGCCTCTTCGTGCGGCGCGGCGGAGTATTCCCTCCGCACATTTCACCGTCAAATAGTACCTTGGCGGGATATTTCCACTGACCAGAATATCCGATAAGGAAGAGACGCTTCCGGCGCTGCGGGATTGCCCTCGGAAATTGTTCCACTCGGGTAAATTGAGAGTCAAGTACTCTCCATGCCACTCCGAATCCTCCCGGAGCCGGGGTGACGATTCCGCATTTTCTCCATCCGCTTTCAGGGACCGGGACATCCCATCCACAGAGCAGGGAAACAAATCGTCCGAAATCCTCACCTCGGCGGCTGGAAAGAGCAGCGGGGACATTTTCCCACACAACCCAGTGGACTCCAAGCTCAAAACACAATCGTACAAAGTCGAGAGCGAGCACGCTTCGCCGACCTTCAAATCCCAGTCGTTTCCCTGCAATTGAGAGATCCTGACAGGGAGTCCCTCCGACGAGCAGGTCGATATCTTCATTTACATCCTCTTTTTTTATTAGGGTGAAATCTCCGAAATTTGGAATCGTCCCGTCCTCCGGAAGAGCTGCGATCTGACGTCTCCACAATTCCCGTGTTTTCCGCTCCTTCTCGTTGTCTGCCATTGCCGGATCAAGCGGTCGCAATGGACGAGTCGCTTTGAATCGATAACACAGCACCGCTGATGGGAATGGCTCAACCTCGGCAAAAAAAACAGCTTTCCAGCCTAGAGGGCGCCAGGCGAGCGTTGCCGCCTCAACTCCGCTGCAAATACTGCCGTATTTCATGCTGTTTCCTTTCGTTGTTAAATCAATGTGTCTCTATCGGGGTTATTGCCACCCAGGGGTGCATTTTGGCCCCTGTTTTTCAAAAAAAATCGAAAAATTTTTTACGCCAGGTCAGGATCAGATACTTAGGACCGCTCAACAGAAGCAGAATAAGCATACACTTTGTTTTTTTGCCGATAACATCGATTTGAAATGATCAATCAACAGAGTATATTATGCTTTAGATGCATTAGGGATAAAAGGAGTTCGCAATGGGACAGGGCAGACATAAGGCTGAGAATATCACGCGACGGCAGGCGGAAGTGATGCAGGAGATCAGCCGATTCTTCTCCATATACGGAAAAATGCCGACTATGCAACAGCTTGCCAATACGTTCGGAATAGCTGCTCCATCTATTTACGATATACTTCAGGAACTCGTTTCCAAGGGCTATTTGAAGCGCATTGAAAAAGGCTCAACGAAACCGTATGTCATCAATAAAACTGTTGAACCGGAAGCTCTAGTCACCGTTCAGATCCCACTTCTTGGAGAAAATCCCGGAGGAATTCCGGTAGAGGAGTTTGAGGATCAGAGTGGTGACGAAACCGTTGCCGTGGACAAGGCTCTCACTATCAACGGGGCTGTGTTTGCCTTGCGCGTAAACGGTAACAGTATGATTGGTGTTGGCATTGAGACCGGCGATATTGTCATCATCCGTCATCAGCCGATTGCCGCAGACGGGGACATTGTGGCGGCATCTGTCAACAACGAAGTAACTCTGAAACGGCTCGTAAACCGTCCGGACCGCATTGCGCTGGAAGCGGAGAATCCGGAATTCAAACCGATCGAGCTGACTTGTTACGACTCATTTCGAATCATCGGGAAAATGGTGGGAATTCTCAAACAGGGGGTAAATGTCAATGGCAGGGAGTAATTTACGTAAGTTCAAAAATCCGGAAGTTCTGAGAAAGTTCTCATTTCCGCGTTTATTGGAAATGATCAGTCGTTACAAGGGTTATTTCGATCGTATGAACTTCCCGACGACGGGAAATATAACGGAAGATACTTTTGATTACGATGGACTCGCAGCAATCCTTTCAAATCAAATGTTTGTCGGCGAATATGAGGAGTTGTTCAATGGCTTTGCTCTTGTCGGTGCGACGAGCATGGAATGTTTCAACGATGTCTTAAGGACATTTATTTCCAGAAGCAGTTATGCCAACGAATTAACAGATACCATGTCAACTGCGGATATGGCACTTCTGGTATATCTTCATGATCCCGAAGAACTCAGTGTTCTGGAATCTGATTATGCCGCTCTGAAAAAGAAATCCTTTGCAATGCGGGCGACACGGCATGATATCCGTAATTTGGTTATCACGCCAGCGCAGATTCATGATTTTGAGGAAGGGATGAACATGATATTCCAGTCGAAAAACTATGGCAGCACCGCCCGTGTCACGTTGACAGAAAACGACAGCCGGGAATTGATCCTGCTTGTCCGGCACGGTGACTCCTACAGACGACAGGGCATTGTCATGAACGGCAGAAAGTCCAAAACTATCGGGTTTCAGCCGGAAAGTTACAATACCCTGAGCATCAACAGGGACACAGGAGAACTGCGTCTCGGCATTCCCACCAGTCCCAAATGGATGGAAGATGCCTACTGCAAACAGCTCGGGAAAAGTCTTTTTGATGATTACGATGCCTTTTCCTCGCCCCGTATCAACGATCTGGACAAGATCAGGGAACTTGGTCGAAATATCCTTTGCTATCATGGAGCGGCGGACGTCAAGAGTATATCCCTGCTGTCAATTAAGGCATATATCAACGACAACAGCGGTATGTCCGCGATTCTGGAGGCGGAAGACGGGGATTTGTTCCGGGACATGGAACGCCATCAGTTCAAGTTGTCGAGCATGGGCCGGATTATCAGAGCCAAGTTTCTGGTGAAAATCGGACGGGCGGAACGGACGATTGTTCTTGACGCATCCAATCGGTCAGGATATGATTACGATGATTTCGGCATGATTGTCGATGAATGGCTGCGACAGGTCGGCATCATTCACACACTGACGCAGAATGAAGAGGCGATTTATGTGGAACTCCTTGCTGGCGAATGCAAGATCGCAGCCGCTGTATGACTGGAAAATTCAACTCCCCGGCATTGACATTGAGCAGTTCAGGATAAAATATCTGAATCCGGCTCCGGGAAACGCCATGCGTCTGCTCTGCCCGGATACTGACAACTGTCCGGAGAACTGCAATTACCGGATGGTTCGGGAGCTGAGTTCAGGTCTGAAGGCATGCTGTCCCATGGACATCACCCGGCCCAGAATCCCGATCATGCCCGAAGAAATCGGTATTTACCGTCTGAATTACGACCGTCTCCACAAGGAGATCGCGGATGCCCTCGGCATTGAATTTTCCAGTGTGGATTTAGACGATGCCTTTTTCTGGGAACTCGGCTGTCTGAAAACCGGAACAGGATGCAGAATGCCGGTCTACATTTCCTATTATAATAATATGGTGGTCTTTGAACTCCAGCTGAAAGAACTGCTCCGGGAAGACAGGGGTTTTATACTTCTTGTCGGAAAACTTGTGAATGTTCCAAAGCTGATGCTTGCGGCTTTACAAAAGAAAAAGTGTGTTTGCCTTGGTCTGGATGACTGCATGACGATAAATGTGGACGGCAGCCTGACCGCAGATGCCGAAACCATAAATCTCCTGAACAGTTTCCATCCCGCCAGGCAGCCAAAGGTACTTACGGAATATCAATGTGCTCCTGACACCAGGTGGGCGGATGTTCATATCCGAAAAAAAGACGGAGACAATGTTTCGATCTGGATAAAGAGAGAGGCTCCTATCCAAGTTAATTATATGCAACTGGGCATGTGCAATCAGGTCAAGGGGTGTCACTCTCAGGCATTCGTCGCGTTGCTCGCATTGCTGGCAATGCCTGGCAAAGTCCTTCCGCTCCCGCCCAGAGGCACACCCGAATATGATTTCTGGAAACGGCGTAAACTGGAAATCTGCACAGCACTGAAAAAATTTTTCCCGAATATTAACGACGGCGATCCCATTGAGTTCGTGAAGAACGAAGGTTATCGGGTACGATTTGTCAACCGGGACGATGAATCCGCTTCTTCCGGCTATCATTCCTCCCGTACCTGATCTGTTCATATAGCAAATACCTCGGCACTCTGTCAATCACGGCAGAGTGCTTTTTTTGTCTTTTTTTCCGGTTTTTCGGTGCAAAAACCGGTGTAAAACCTCCCGGTCCGGTGTATTACACCGGGTTTTACACCGGCAAAAATCTCTTTTTCTTAAGATTTTTCATCGTTATAAGATGCTGATTATCAACAATAATATGATTCTGCGCCCGGTGTAACACCCCGTTTTACACCGGAGCCGGTGTAATTGCACCATAGGGGAGCGGAAGGCAAAACAGAAAAAACAATGCCGGACGCTTCAGTCCTCCGCCTTCCGTTCTGGAGTGGCCGGGGAGGAAAATAAAATGGCTCACATTATCACCGACGTGGAAGCGCAGGCACTCACCAGAATTGCAAAATCGCTCATCGGCACCATCGTCAGGCAGGGGGGGATGCGAAAAAGAGACATGGACGATGCAGTTCAGGAACTGCTTCTCGCGGCAGTTCGCAATTCAGACAATTACAACGAACATTCCAATGCCGGATTTCTCACATTTGCTCATGGTGTGATGCAGAACACGGCATACCGGATAATCAGAAAACTCCGGTCAGCAACGACACGTATTCTGACGGATGCCATTCCTATTGATGCTCTGAACGAAGCGGAAGATACGGACGAAGCGCCGGATTACCGGAAAATCGGGATGGAGATTCAAATGCGGGGTGAGGCAACTCCCCAGGAAAACAGACGGCAGAGTCAGATTCTTCTTGTCCGCTCAGTCATAAACAGTTTGTCCTCGGATATGCAGGAAATTTGCCTTCTTCTGATTGCCGGATGTTCCGCTTCAGAGATTTCCAGAAGAACAGCTCTTTCCAGAAAAGCGGTCCGTATCAGAATTTCATCCATCAGGGCGTCCTTGATTGAGTCCGGAATCACCATCCGTGGGAAAAATAATCGAAAAATTTTTCAAAAACAGGGGCCATTTTGCACCCCTGCCTGGCAATAACCCCGTTAGAGAGCATCGCATCATCAAGAAAGGAAGATCAACAATGAACAACACGAATTTCATCATCCATGAACCGGCGGACGAATATCACGCCCGCAGTCGCAGCGGAGAATTTATGTCGAGCCACCTCCTGGCCGACTTCCGGGAATCCCCGGCTCTCTACCGCAGGAAAGTTTCCGGGGAAATCACGGAAAGCGAATCCTCCGCATTCGTCATGGGACGCGCGGCACACTGCCTGATTCTGGAGGGACGGAACGCCTTTGACCGCGAATATGTTGTCACCGACGGCCCGATCAATCCCCGGACCGGCGAATCCTACGGGCGCAACACCAAGGCGTTTGCGGAATGGGCGGCGACTCAGGAACGCGAAATCATTTCCGGAAAGGACTTCAGCTTTCTTCTGAAACTGCAGCGCGGTGTCTGGCTTCACCCCCTCACGTCTAAACTGCTGACGGACGGGATCGCGGAAGGTGTGGTTCGGACAGAGTATTGTTCCGTTCCCTGCCAGATCCGGATGGATTGGTTCAGCATGAAGTCCGGACTTGTTGATCTGAAAACCTGCGACAGTCTCCGCTGGTTCGAGTCGGACTGCCGTCGCTATGGCTATATCCAGCAGCTCGCGTTTTACCGGGCGATTCTCCGGATTGTGACCGGCAAAAACTTCCCCGTCCACATCATTGCGGTGGAAAAGAATGAACCGTTTTCCGCCGGGGTCTGGAAACTGACGGATGAACTGCTGGATCTGGCGGAACTTTCCAACAAAAGCGCCCTGGAGCGTTTCCGGAGCTGCTGTATTTCCGGAGTTTGGCCGACCGGATATGAAGATCTCCGTATCATTGACACACTTTGAATTCAAAAAATAACAAACAGGAAAGGTGAAAATCATGAAGAAAATAATCACAAAAACGCTTGACATCACACCGGATATGGCGGCCCAAATGCTGGAACGCAACACCATGAACCGGAATATCAGCCAGCTGAACGTTACCCGCTATGCCAATGACATGGCCTCCGGAGCCTGGGAACAGAACGGGGAAACCATCAAAATCGCAGAGGATGGAACGATTCTTGACGGACAGCATCGCCTCTGGGCGATCATTGAATCCGGGGTCACCGTCACAATGATCGTTGTCTACAATGTCAGGAAGGAAGCCGTCGGCTCCATCGACAGCGGAGTCACCAGACTTTTTCATCACCTCCTGAAAATCAAAGGATCCCAGCATCCGACCACGGCGGCAATGATCACAAAATTCGCCTGGATTTACGAGAACTTTGATCGGCAGATGCGTTCAAGTTCGGCAAAGACGGAAACCCGTAATTCGGTTCTGGAACCGTATTATGACGAGAACCGGGATTTGCTTGAACATGCCGCAGCGGTTGCGGAATGCGGCGCACATCATTTCGTGAAGTCCCATATGGGATTCTGTTTCTACCTCTTTCTGAAGAAAAATCCTCAGAAAGCGGAAGAGTTCATCAAGCTGGTCAAGACCGGAGAAAATCTTTATACCGGGCATCCGATCATGACGCTTCGCAGCAAGCTGATTGATAATCGCATCAGCAAAAACAAGCTGACGGTTCGGGAAACGCTGGCATTCTACATCAAGGCCTGGAATGCGTTTCTGAAAGGCCGCGACCTCTCCGTATTCCGCTGGAACAACAGCGAAGAGCTCCCCGAGGTGAAATGATGGAAGAGAAAATTTCTCTGATGCCGACCATCGCGATCCACACGGCATCGCCTTTCAAAGATCTCTTTCCGATCAAGGAAAGTATCCTGAACGAGATCGCGGAGGATATGAAGCAGAACGGATTTGATTTTGCCCATCCGATCATCATCTGGGCCGGTCACAAAGTCACAGTAGTGGATGGGCACACCCGTCTTGCCGCCGCACAGAAAATTCATCTGAACAAGATTCCGATCATATTAAAGGAGTTCGCTTCGGAAGATGAGGCGCTTCAATATGCAATCAAAGCTCAGAGCCATCGGAGAAGTCTGACACCACAAGAGCTTCTGAATTGCCTTGCGGAGCTGGACAAGAGAAAATCCGCCGGTCGACCGGGGAAATTAGCCACGTTCGTGGCTAATTTCGGAAAATCGTCAGAAGCAACAGCAGACCTCCTTGGTATTTCCAGAGGAAAAGTGGAAAAACTTCGAACCATCAAAAATCACGCAACGGCAAAAATTCGTAATGCGGTGGCTTCTGGAAATATGTCGATCGACAAAGGGTATAAGGAAACCATGAAGGCGCGTCGACAGGACAAAGCGAAAGAACTCCCTCCCTTGACCGGAACCGAGTTGCAGGATCTGAAGGAATCCCGCTCTGAAGCAATCAAGGTCAGCATCATCAAGATGGTGAAGCTGCGGCTTGAACGGGAAGTTCAGGAATATCCGGAAATCGGCTATTCTCTCCAGGAGCGCAATACCCTGGGCGATGTGATTTCCTCTGAAATCGGCAATCTGATTGCTGACATGTTACCAGGAGAAAATGAAAATGAGCAGTAAGTTTTGCAATATCGAATTCCCGCTCGTTCAAGTTCCTGTCTGGAGCCTGAAAATGGAAGAACCGTTTCGGAACCTTTTCCCGATCCGGCAGACAGTTCTTGCGGAAATCATCGACGATATGAACGTTAACGGCTTTGATTTCGGGCATCCCATCGTTGTGTGGAAGATGATTGTAGTTGATGGACACACCCGCCTGAAAGCGGCAATCGCCGCCGGATTGGAGACAGTTCCTGTCATCTGCCGCCAGTTTAACGATGAGAACGAAGCATTGGAATATGCCATTCGCTGTCAGAGAAACCGCAGGAATTTGACAAACGGAGAACTGCTTCAATGCCTTCAACAGCTGGATATGAGAAAAAAAGCTGGTCGTCCGGCAAACAACTCCTCCTGCAGCATGAGTCGTGGAAAATCTTCCGTTGATCTCGGTGAAACTTTAGGGATTTCCTGTAAAAAGGTGGAACGTCTCCGAGCAATCAACGCTTATGCCACAGACGAAATCAAAGAGGCGTTGCGACAGGGGAAATACTCCATCAACCGTGCTTATGAGGAAACCATGCGTTCAAGGCGGCCGCAGGAAAAGATCGAACCCGATGCGGATGCGGAGTTGGTGCATTCCATCATGGCGGACATTCATGCCCGAATGAATGAAGTGCAAATCCGCAAACTGGTGAAAGCACTTCAGATTGAATTGGCAAACTGCTGAAAAGAGGAAAGGAAACGGATTATGGGAATGCTTGACAACATTCAAACCGGGCGGGAAAACAAACCGCCGCGCATCATGATTTACGGAAGCGAAGGCGTGGGGAAGTCGACGTTTGGAGCATCCGCGCCGGGAGCGATCTTCATCCAGACCGAAGACGGTCTCGGCGAAATCGACTGCCGGAAATTCCCGCTTGCACATTCGCTTTCCGAGGTGATCGCAGAACTGACCGCGCTCCGGGACGAAGCTCACGAGTTCCAGTCCGTCGTTGTGGATTCCGTTGACTGGCTCGAGCGCCTCATCTTCGACGAGGTATGCCGCGAATTCGGAGTCCGTTCCATCGAAAAAGCCGACGGCGGTTACGGCAGGGGATACACCCATGCGCTGACTCACTGGCGCAAGGTCATCAGCCTGCTTCAGGAACTGCGTGACAAGCGCGGAATGATGGTCATTCTGGTCGCCCATGCGAAGGTCGAACGGTTCGAAGATCCGGAAAACGCCGCCTACGATCGTTACACACCGCGTCTTCACAAGCACGCTGCGAGCCTGATCGCAGAATGGGTCGACGCCGTTCTGTTCGCGAATAAGAAGTTCCGGGTGACGAAGGAAAACGCCGGATTCAATGGAGAACGCGCGATCGCCGCTCCCATCGGCGCGGATGGCGGGGAACGCATCATCCGCACGGTGGGAAGCCCCGCCTGCATCGCGAAGAACCGCTACGGTCTGCCATCTGAAATTCCGCTCTCGTGGCAGGCATTCATTGAGGCATACACAAAAATCGAGGAGAACCATCATGAGTAAGTGCGGAGCCATCTGCGAAGTCTTCAGTCGCGTCTGCGGGTATTTTCGGCCCGTGACGAACTGGAATAAGGGCAAGCAGGAGGAATTCAAGGAAAGAAAGGTCTTCGAGGTGAAGAAATATGCACGAAAAAATCCGGACGGCAAATCGCCCGCTGGTGTGTGACGTCTGCGGCGGAATGATCCAGGTCGGGGAACCGTTCCGTGCTGTGCGGGATGAGTACTCGCCTGTTGAGTATCACGAACACATCCAGTGTCCCGGCAGTCCGGCAGTCGCGGTAAGCAAACCGCCCCCGGAACCGCCGAAAATCACAGCATTCAATCACCACTGCCATTGCATGGCATAACATGGGAGAAAACACAAATGTCCACAATAAATTTCAACGCGAACGAAGTCGAACCATCGACCGGTTATGATCCGATTCCGGCCGGTAAATACCAGGCAGTCATCACCGAATCGGAAATGAAACCCACCAAGACGGGAAACGGGCAGTATCTCCAGCTGGAATTCGAGATCATTGAGGGTGAATACAAGAACCGGAAGGTCTGGGCGCGGCTGAATCTGGAAAATGCGAACGCGGACGCGGTCCGGATCGCCCGGGCGGATCTCTCCGCCATCTGCCGCGCGGTGAATGTGCTTCAGCCGCGTGATTCGGTGGAACTGCACAATCTTCCGCTCACAATCACCGTACGCTGCAAAAAGAATCAGGATGACGAGATCGTCAACGAGATCAAGGGCTACGGTCCGCGAATGTCTCTTTCCGGCGTTGCCGCGGCCAAGCCCGCGACGCCCCCTCCGCAGAGCGGTGCGAACTCCGCGCCCCCATGGGCAAGGAAATAACCCATGTCACGGCTGTTTGCTCCGGTTTTCTGGCTGACGGCAACGATTGTTCTGGCGAGACTGACCGCGCATCTCGCGCCGTATCTCGCCGGAACGGACACTCTGGCGGAGCAGGTCAACGGAACCTTGCCCGCAGGAATGCTCTATCAGGTCGGACTCGAATCACTCAACACCATTTTCAATCTGACCGTCTGGTTCTGTATCGGATGGCTGATCGTGCGAATTTTCAAATTGGCAAAGGAAAAACAACATGCGTAATTTCAATTTTATCCTTCTTCTCATCGCGGTTTTCACTGTGGTTGGACTCACCGGTTGCGGACCGTATCCGACCGAACAGGCGGTTGAGGTCAAAAACAACGAAACCGCCTTTGTAGTTCCGCTGGAAGGCGACTCCAAATCGAAACAGGCACAGTTCATGAGCATCGAATATCTCGAAAAGGCGAAGGTCGCCACCAAGCGTATCGTGATCCCGCTGCGGAAACGATCGCTCGGCAGAGCATGGTTTGATTATGAATGGATTCCGCTTGCCCGCGTAATCGTCGTCGATCGCAGCCCGGTGACACGGGAGTGGCTGGACAAAGAGGGGATAAAAGTTGAATCTCTGGACTCCGTCGGCTTCACGGTCGGCGTGAACTGCACCGGCATGATTCGGGAGGAGGATGCGGCAAAATTTCTGTATTACTATCCCGGAAATTCGCTGGCTGACGTGATGAACAAGAATGTCAAGGGATTCATTCAGAATGTCCTCGCCCGCGAGTTTGGAAGCCGGGATCTCTCGGTCTGTCAGAAAGAAAAGAAAAACATCGTTCTTGATCTGGCAAAAGAGCTGGAAACTCATTTTGCCCAGTATGGCATCACCATCAGCAATGTCGGAATTGCGGACGGCATGAGTTACGATAATGCCGAAGTGCAGAAAACCATTGATGCCGTGTTTGTGAATGAAACCCGGGTCAAACAGGCGGAACAGGAACGCGAAGCTCAGAAAATTATCAATGAAAAAGAGTTGAGTATCGCTCAGAATGAACGTCTGAAGGCGGAAGAATTTGCGAAAGCCGCAGAAGCTCAGACAAAAATGGTGGAGCTCAAGATCCGGCAGATGGAAGCGGAAGCTCGTCTGGAATCCGCGAAACGCTGGGACGGCAAAACGCCGTCGGGTGTTGTCCCCTCCAACAGCCCGTTTCTGTTCCAGTTTGGTTCCGGAAAATGACATTGGAACTGGAACTGCCGTGGCCGCCCAGCGTGAATCATTACTACCGGCATGTCGGTCCGAGGGTGCTGATTTCCCGTGACGGGCGGAAGTTCCGGGAGCGTGTGGTTGCACGTTTCCGGCAGGATCATACACGGGGATTTGCCGGTCCGGTGGAGCTGTTCATTGAACTGTATCCGCCGGACAATCGACGCCGGGATGTGGACAACTCTCTGAAGTGTCTCCTAGACACCTTCACACACGCCGGGCTTTACAATGACGACAGTCAGATCTGCAAGCTGACCGTCATCAAACGCGAACCGATGCCTCCGGACGGAATGGCTTATATAAGGATTTCAGAATGGAAGAACGAAGACAGAACGGCGGACGACGCAGGCAAATCGTCCAGGAATTTGTAAAGAACATCACCGACGATACCCGACGGCTGGTCTGTTTCCTCTATATGAACGGCTATAAAGACGGCGCGATCCGGAGAATCCTGAAGATTGACAGACAGCGTCTCGAGCAAATCAAAACACAGCTTGCCTTTGACCTGATCAAGGCGGGCATACGGAATCCGGAGGGCTGAAATGATCGTTCCTCGACCGTATCAGTCCGAGGCGGTTGAGGCTGTTTACGAGCATCTCCGCACAAAAGACAACAACCCGTGCGTTGTGTTGCCAACGGGCTGTCACGCAAAAGATCACCCAATTTTGATGTATGACGGAACTGTCCGGAAAGTACAGGACATATCGGTTGGTGATATCATCATGGGCGCAGACTCAACCCCTCGGCATGTGCTTGCTCTGGCTCGCGGACGTGAACCTATGGCACGGATTACGCCAATCAAGGGCGAACCATTTGTGGTTAATATGAATCACATTCTGTCTCTGGTCAGCACAAACGAAGGGAAAGGCGATTTCACTTGTTACCAGAAAGGGGGCGAAATTACCAACATAACTGTCCGGGAGTATCTGACAAAATCGAAATCATGGAGGCATTTGAGGAAACTCTATCGCGTTCCGGTGAACTTTTCTATCCCGAAGAACTTACCGATTCCACCGCACATTCTGGGATTGCTCCTCGGCGATGGGATAATGACTAACGCCATCGGATTGACCAGCGCGGAAGAGGAACTTGGTGATGAATTCAGTCGATATGCAGAAAGTATCGGCTGTTCAGTCCGTGTTACCGAAAATGACCGGAATGTGCCGACATACTATGCTGTCGTTGCAAAGGGAGCGAAAAATCCTCTCTTTGAAATACTGCACCAGCTGGGTTTGCGCGGGCATTGCGCTCATAACAAGTTCATTCCCAAGGAATATTTGACCGCTTCCCGATCCGACAGATTGCAATTGCTGGCTGGACTTCTTGACAGTGACGGCTTTTTCGACGGTCATTGTTTGGAAATCACCACACAATCCCGGGAACTTGCCGGTGATATTGTTTTTCTTGCAAGAAGTCTTGGATTCATGGCGAACTGTCATGAGAAATATTGCGCCTGTCAGACCGGAGCCGGCGGCTGGTACTACCGGGTGCATATTTCCGGCGATTTGTCGCCGATCCCATGCCGTAGAAAACGGCATGTCTTTCATGTTCGCCAGCAAAAGAAAAATGTACTTCGTACAGGTTTCTCGGTAGAAATCTTATCGGAGGATGATTTTTATGGATTTGAACTGGACGGTGACCATTTGTATGTTGATGGAAACTTTGTAGTCCATCACAATACGGGCAAAAGTCTGGTTCTCGCTCAGATCGCAAAGGATTCCGTGGAAAAATGGAATGGACGCGTGCTGATCCTTGCCCATGTCAAGGAATTGCTGGAACAGAATGCCGACAAGATCCGCAAACTCTGCCCGGAGTTGAAGATCGGCATCTATTCCGCCGGACTCAGGAGCCGCGACACCACGGAGCAGGTCATTGTCGCCGGAATTCAAAGCGTATACAACAAGGCTTGCGAGCTGGATGCCTTCGATCTTGTGGTTGTAGATGAGGCCCATGCAATCAGTAGCGAGGGAGATGGTATGTACCGAACCTTTCTGGCCGATATGAAAG